>JAGRHI010000395.1:0-4481 GCA_020445045.1 Candidatus Competibacteraceae bacterium | reverse complement strand
GCCAGCGTCACCCTTGGCGTATTGGCCATGGATGCCTATGTGTTCGCTTGAGCCGCGTTGCCGATATCCGAGGGAGTGTCCAGCACGATGATCCGGTCAAGCGCCTCCTCCAGCCCAACCGTGGCCGCGCTTGACCGGCTGGGTCTGCTCTACGCCGGCCTGGCGGCGATCGGCTTTTCCGGCAAGGCCATCCTGGTCAAGCTTGCCTACCGATACGGGACGGATGCGGAAACCCTGCTGGCCTTGCGCATGGCGTTCAGCCTACCGTTCTTTATCGCCATGGCGTGGTTCAGCACCCGGCGAGCGTCCACCGCTCTCACCTTGCGCGATGGCGTCTGGTTGTTCGGGCTGGGGCTGTTCGGCTACTACCTGGCCAGTTATCTGGACTTTCTCGGCCTGCACTACATCAGCGCGGGACTGGAGCGGCTGATCCTGTTCGTCTACCCGACTCTGGTCGTTCTGCTTTCGGCGTTGTTCTTGGGGCAACCTCTCACCCGCCGGATATTGGGCTCGCTGGCGCTGTGCTATGCCGGCATCGCCCTGGCGGTGGCGCACGATTTACGATTGGCGGGATCGGTGCGAGACATCGCGCTCGGCGGTGGCCTGGTGTTCGGCAGTGCGCTGGCCTATGCCCTCTATCTGTTGGGCAATGGGAGGGTCGTGGGCCGACTGGGCGCGGGGCGGGTCACCGCGTTCGCCTCCATCGTCGCCTGCCTGTTGGCGCTGGGCCAATTCCTGCTGCTGCGTCCGTTCGCCGCGCTGACTCAACCGTGGCCGGTCTACGCCCTGGCGCTGACGATGGCGCTGTTTGCCACGGTGTTGCCAGTGTGGCTGGTGTCGGAGGCCATCCGCCGCCTCGGTGCCGGTCCGGTGGCGCTGACCGGCAGCCTGGGACCGGTGGTGACCTTGCTGTTGGGTTGGCTGCTGCTCGACGAGGCCATCGGCGGCGCGCAATTGGCCGGCGCGGCACTGGTCATCGCCGGAGTGACGGTCATGACGCGCCGATAGCACCGTTTGGAAGGTTGGCGTCTGTGCCGAGCGCCATTCGGCGATCCATTCCTCAGGATGATTCTTGCGTAACTTCCTTGCTCTGTCCTTGTTCTATTGTCGAAAAACTCCAATCTTGCACTGCCTTTTTCTCTCGCCAGGAGAAAACGTCCCCGGTACCTCGCTCAAAACTAGGCTACGGTAAAAGATGATGGCCATGCCATTGGCATCTTGTCCATCCATCCACCAAAGGACGCATGCAAATGAGCGATCAAAAAGACAATAATTCCATTGACATCCACTATCGGTACTCCAATGGCGAGAGCCGTGGAATCAGCCGTCGCGCTTTCCTGCAAGCGACCATGCTGAGCGCCGGGACAACGGTTTTGACGGGGGTGCCACTCGCCATGGCGCAAGATCAACCCGCGACTCGCACTCCACAGGCCAACGACAAAGCCGCGGGTCAAGTGGCTGGTTTCGACCCTGGACAGGTCGAGGACACTTGGGGTGAACCCTGGGTCTGGCGTCCCAGTCGTTGGCCAGGACAACAGCTGCAATTGAATGCGGTGGAAAACACCACCCCAATTGCCGGAATCGGTACGGGTTTCGAGAATATCCGCCCTGTGTTGTTCAGCTACACCGGCATCTCGCCGGGTCCCACCGTCCGAATGCAGGGCGACGAAACCCTGTATCTGAAACTGCGCAATCTGCTGGGCCTCAATGCCGGCTCGACAATCACCGGACCTTATCCAGACCCGAACAGCCTGCCGCCCGGCGTATCACAGGAACAAGTACCGACGCCCAAGTCCAAACCGGACTGGTGTCTGGGCGAACATACCAACGGGGTCCATTCGGTGCGGACCACCAATCTGCATACCCATGGCTTGCATGTGCGACCGGGACGCAATCCCGATGGCACGTCTTCGGATGATGTATTGCTGCGGGTGATTCCTCAGGAGGATTTTCTGGAGCGCGAGGCTTCCCCCGACCCGGATTGTCGATTCCTCAAGGACAATGAAGTGGTGGGCGAGTCGGATTACGAGTTCCGATTGGGCAATGTGGAGAATAGCGGCATGCCGCATCCGCCGGGAACCCATTGGTATCACCCCCATTCCCATGGCGCCACCCACAATCAGGTCGCCAGTGGCATGGCCGGATTCCTGATCGTCGAAGGGGATGTGGATCAATATCTCAATGAGCAACTCGCCGAACGATCGAATCCAAATCCACAAGTGGCCACCGGCCCTTATGGTTATCGCGAACGATTGGTCTTCATGCAACGGGTCAATCCGAGCAATACCGCCCAAGATCCAGACAATCCCAATGGCGTGTTGCGCGCCGCGACCTTCCTGACGGTGAACGGTTCGTTCGAACCGAAAGTCATGGTGATGCAACCCGGCGCCATCGAACGCTGGCGGGTCTTGAACGGCAGCGTCGATGGACGGGGTTACGTGCGCTTCATGGTGCTGAAGGGACAATTCGAGCTTTGCGAAAACGGGCAAATCGGGGAAGTGGACAGCGCAGGCGCTTGCATACCGCTATCGACCACGGAAATCGAAGCCAGAAAACAACGGATTTACCAGCTCTCGATGGATGGCGTTACCCTGGTTCGTCAAACCGGCGAAGGACAGTATCAGCACTATATCAAGGACCTGCAATTCACCGCGCCGCCCAATCCCTTCGATCTCCGGCCAGACGACACCGTATCGGCCCGGATAGCCACCCTCGATCGGACCTACGAAAACGCGGACTCCATTCGCGCCGCGTATATCCGACCCAACGAAGTCATGCTGGCGCCGGCAAATCGCAGCGATGTCCTGTTTCGCGCACCGGCCTTCGCGGCGGGTGAAACGAGTACGGTGTATACCCTGATCGCGCAAATGGACGTGCTCCATAACGATAATTATGAGAAAGGATTGCGCAATCTAGCCAATAAGGGCGACGAATCCCTGCCCGACTGGCCAGGCGATACGCTAGTGGCTTACCTGGTGGTCAAGGGCAATCCCGTGGAACGGGCCGATCGGAACCCGATTCCCGATCTGGCGTTACCCCCGGTGCCGGACTACCTGCGCCCGATTCAGGCGGACGAATTGCGAATTGGCGACGCGGAAGCGGCGGCGCGCGGCGATGTCAGTCCAGGTATGCTCCGCACCCGCACAATCGTTTATTCCGGTTGGGGCAACGCGGATTTCCCGATCATTCCGGTGAATCCCAGAAATATCGATATGGGTTTTCTGAATGTTTTCTATGGGCCGATTGCCGAGAATCGTCCCCGTGAATGGGTATTGCTACCACCTAATCTGCGCACGATGGCCATCGATGGCCGCAAGTTCGATCCGAGCGATCCCGTTCATCCCAAGATATGGGAAAACAGCGCCGAGGAATGGGCGCTGTACAACAATTCGGTGACTCTGTGGAGCGATGGATTCGATACGGATTGGAAGGGACACGCGGTTGGTTATCCATTCACCCGAGCCGAAGCCCAAACACAAGATTTACGCTTGATCACGACGACCACGGTCGATCATCCTTTCCATATCCATACCAATCCATTTTGGCTGACACGGCTGGAAGTTCCCGATCGCCAGGGCAATCTGGTCAATCTCCTGTCCGAGCCGCGCTGGCAGGATGTGGCATGGATACCGCGCGGCACCGGACGTGTGGTATTTCGCGCCCGCTTCCCGGATTTTACGGGCATCTGGGTCAATCACTGCCACATATTGCTGCATGAAGACAATGGGATGATGCAAATTGTCGAAGGCGTGGCCAACGCCCGCAACAGCAATTACGTCGCTCGGAATCGTGTGACTGACCCGGCGATGTCAGCGGACGAGGTTTCGGACATTTATCCACGCGCATCGCTGAATCAGGCTTATTCCCAGAACGCTCGGTTCCTTGATCCGAATACGAATGAGCCTCAGGACTTTCCTGGTTTTGAGGCACGGCCGCCGACGCGCTGATCGCGGGAACAATTCTGATGGGTCCGTTCTGCTCCGGTGCCAGTGCTTGGAGTCGGAGCGTCGGCACGTCTTCATGAAGGATGGGAAAGGTCGCGGAATGCCGATCGTGAAATATTTGGACTATGTTTTATTTTTTCCATCGTTGTTTCGTTGTCATTCCGTGATGCCCGGATTCTGACTCCTGGCCATTGGGCCGCGGCGGGTGCTCCGCCATCCAACGCCGCGCATCCGCCGGTTCAGGACATCTGCCACGGCGAGGTGAATTTCGACATGCAACCACAACTCATTCCCGAATCCAACTATCTGATGCGGATGGCCGACGGGACCATCAAGCAGGTCAACCCGTTCACCGGCACGGAAGTGTGGACGGTGCCCGGTCGCGGCAACCGGCCGCTGGGGGTCGGNNNNTCGCGCCCGCTCCGCTCGACCCCAGCCAGCACGACGCCCACTGCGCGTTCTGCGCCCGGCGTTATCTGGAGACGCCGCCGGAGAAGGCGCGGTTGATCCGCACCGGCAACGGTTTCGCCACCCTGC
>JAGRHI010000394.1 GCA_020445045.1 Candidatus Competibacteraceae bacterium | reverse complement strand
GGGAAGTGAGGGGAGTAAAAATCCTAAAGTGGGGGAAGTGAGGGGAGTTTCAGGGGCTAAAGTGGGGGAAGTGAGGGGAGTCAAAGACGCCCTAAGGTGGGGGAAACGCGGGGAGTTGTGGCAAACGGGGCTGGAATCCGTCCTTCCAGCCAAAGTGGGGGAAGTGAGGGGAGTGAGGGGCTGGGTCTGGCGTGGCTAAAGTGGGGGAAGTGAGGGGAGCTCGATGATTGCGGAGTCCATGGGGGGGAGATAAGGATTTGCCATCCCCCACTTTTTAGGCTAAACCTTATGGGTGATGGCGCGGCATCCATGCACGGGGGAAAACCGGTGAGCCTCAGCATCAACGATCTGCTCAGCAACGACGTGAAGAAGCCCACGGCGCTGGTTCACTTCGAGCGTGACATGTCCCTTACCGAGCAGAAGGTGATGACGCTCATCATTTTCCACTGCCAGGTGGCCGACAAGGACGAGCGTGGGTTGTACTACATCAAGAAAAGCTTTGTCCGCCGATTTCTGGGCTGGGATGACAGCAACAATTACCCACGGATTTACGAGGCATTCGAAAAAATCTTCGACAACACCATCAAATGGAATTTGCTGGGCAAGGATAAGACCTTTAAAAGCTTGCGATGCAAGCTGATTGTCAGTTTACTCGAACCGACCGAAAGTGGGCAATTCATCGGCTTCAAGATTCATCCCGATCTGGAGCCGGTGATCAAGGACCCTCGGCTTTTCGCCAAGATCAAACTCATCATGATGTCGATTCTGGCAAAGCCAAAATATGCTTTTCCTCTATACGAGATTTTATCCGACTGTTATTCGCGTGGGGAAAAATCCGCTCGCCTTTCGTTGCGGGAATTAAAAGATTCCTTGGGGATCATGGGCCCTTACTACGATAACTTCGTGGCTTTCAAAAAGGAAATTCTCAAGCCGAATTTGGCGATCATCAACCAGAATACTGATTGTGTGGTGACTTACGAAACCTATCGTGAAGGTAGAAAAATAGCTGGAGTGGTGTTTGCGCTCAGTAAGCAATCATGGCATCCACCATTACTGCAGGAGCATATTAAAGAATTGCAGATTTATTATAAGAAAGATCACGGCGACTTGAACTTACTGACCAATCCACCGCCGAATATCGACGAGCAACTGTTCCTGGACAGCGTGAAGACGTATCATATCGCGGAAGTCGATGCCTTGCAGGCGATCAAGACTCATGGCTTGGAGGGCGCCGTGCAAATACGCGATTATGTATTGCAGCAGGCAGCACGCCATAAAGAGAAAAAAGACGGAGTTCGAGATATCGGCGCTTATATGGTGCGGTGTTTTCGTGAAGGATATGGTAAGAAGAATCGGGAAAAATCTCCGGCGAATCCAGTGGCTAAGTTGACCGATGCATCAAGTTCCAAAACGCTGGAAAAGAAGATCACGGCATCGGATAGTCAAGCCTTTCATGTCGGCAAGGAATTTCGAGAGTATCAAGGCAAGCTTGTGGATGAAATTCTGGATAAAATGTCGCCGGAAGAGCGAGAAAAATTCAATGAGCAGTTTGCGCATCAAAATCCAGTCTGGGCCAATAAATTTAGAGAGTTTGGCTTAAAAACCCCAATGATGCGTTCTGCTTTTTACAAGTTCGCCGCCGATCGATTGCTCGCTCCTGAATGTCTGGATATAGCGGCGTTCGCGCGTGATAAAGGGATATCTGAAGAAATCATCGAAATACTGAAGACGCGGTAACGCCTTGCCTGGAAGGTCTGGGGATCAATCGACGAATGGATTTTCAAGCCAACGATTTCCGCCGGCGCAGGTATCGAAGGATTGACTTTCGCACCTTACGCCGGCTTTTGCTTGCCCGGTCAGCCGGTCTGAATGCCGACGACCGATGCCGCGTCAAGCCGCTTCTTGTTCCATGGCGGGATGCGTGGCTTCAAAGTGCCGCAGTACCTTCTTCCAGTGCAAGGCTTCGTCTGGATGGCCGTGCCGCGCGGCATCCTTGATGTCGTCGCGGATGATCTGATCGATCCGCATGGCGCCGCCCGCTTGATGAATCAGGCAGCAACCCAATTCGGCGGCGACGATTTCCGGCATATGCTCGTGCTGGGCAATGGCCTCGATTTCCTCTTCCTCTAAGTCGGTCAAGCCGACACAGTCGTCATAGGTCAACATGACACCACCTCCACAATCGCTTGGGAGCCAGCCCCCGCACGCGGGTATGGTCCAATGCGGGGATCGATCCCCATGTTGCTACTCCGCACCCGATCGAAAGCCAATTTCGATCATTTGATGTTCATATTTTAATACAAAAAACCATAAATTAATAGTTAATTAACCGTGGCGGGTCGTTATGTTGTTGATCGTCAAGATTATCGCGCAGTTCGCTTACCCTTTATTGATGGCACTGCTACTGAGTGTTATCGCCGCTATCCTGCCGTGGCGCGGCCATCGGCGCGGTGGCGGCCTGCTGTTGGTGGTCGCTATCGGCTGGTTATGGTTATGGTCCACACCGGTTTTCAGCGACTGGCTGCGCGCCACTCTCGAACGACGCAATATGCCGGTCCTGGTGGAACGAATGCCGAGTGCCGATGCCATCGTGGTGCTTGGTGGCGCGGTGGTCGCCGCCGCCCCGCCCGAGCGGCTCTATCCCGATCTCGGCGCCGCGGTGGACCGAGTCTGGCACGCGGCCCGTCTGTATCAAGCCGGTAAGGCGCCGTTGGTGCTGGTCAGCGGCGGCTACCTGCCCTGGAGCGGCATCGACCGGCCGGAAGCCGAGGTGATGGTTGCCCTGCTGCAACGACTTGGCGTTCCCGCCACCGCCATCCAGCCAGAGCCACGCAGCCGAACCACTCGGGAAAATCGCGATAACAGCCTGCCGCTGCTGCGGACGCGGGGGGTACGGAGCATTCTGCTGGTGACTTCCGCCCTGCACATGCCGCGAGCCCTGGCCTTGTTCCAAGCCACCGATCTCAGGGTCATTCCAGCCCCGACCGATGTCGAAGTGATCCCTCGCGACAATGCGCATCCTTTACGCTGGCTGCCCGATGCCCAGGCGCTGGCTGACAGTACCCGGGCATTCAAGGAGTATCTGGGGCGATGGGTGGACCAGTTGTTGGGTTGAACCGTCCAGCAACGTGGGACATCCACGGCGCTCAAGGCACGATCGGATGTGGCGGCGAGGAGGCCCTGTCGCCAAGTTGGCGGCGGCCCGCCAGGAAAGCGCGCACCGCCTGTTCGGTGGCGGCGGCCAGATGATCGCCACCGGCCGCCATCGCCTGCTCCAGGCTCACCGGTCCCGGACACAGGCTGAATACCGCGTCGATGCCTCGCTGGTGCAGGGATTCCAGTCCGCCACCGACGCTGCCGGCGATGGCGAGGCAAGGCACGCCAAATGCGCGGGCACGTTCCGCCACGCCGGCCGGGGCCTTGCCGAACGCGGTTTGGAAATCGATCTGGCCCTCGGCGGTCAACACCAGATCCGCGCCGCGCAGTCGTTGGTCCAGGCCGATCAGATCCAGCACCAGATCGACGCCGCGTCGCAGTTCGGCGTTGAGGAAAGCCTTCAAGCCCGCGCCCAGACCGCCGGCCGCGCCGGCGCCCGGCGACTCGCGCACGTCCAGGCCGAGATCGCGCTCGATCACCGCCGCCAGATGCGCCAATCCAGCCTCCAGCGCCCGCACCTGTTCGGGTGAGGCGCCCTTCTGGGGGGCGTAGACGCGGGCCGCACCGCGTTCGCCCAGCAGCGGGTTGTCCACGTCGCAGATTGCCTCCACCCGCAGCCCGTTCAGCCGTGGATCGAGCCCGCCGAGGTCGATGCGTTCGATGGTGGCCAGCGCCCCGCCGACCGGTTCGATCGGCATGTCGTTGCCGTCCAGGAAACGCGCGCCCAGCGCTGTCGCCATGCCGATGCCGCCGTCGTTGGTGGCGCTGCCGCCGATGCCGATCACCAGATGGGAAATCCCCAGATCCAACGCCGACGCGATCAGTTCTCCCGTGCCGAGGGTGGTGGTGAGCATGGGGTCGAGTCGATTCCTGGGCAGCAGCGCCAGGCCGCTGGCGGTCGCCATTTCGATCGCCGCCAACCGCCGCGCGGGCACATGGCAGAACGTGGCGGGCACGGGATCGCCGCGCGGGCCGGTGACGGTGACGGTGCGTGCTTCGCCGTTCAGGGCGTTGAGCAGCACGTCGGCCAGTCCGTCGCCACCGTCGGCGACCGGAACCCGCGCGATCTCGGCGTTCGGACAGGCCCGCGCGACGCCGCGCGCCATGGCCTCCGCCGCTTGGGTGGCGGTCAGACAACCCTTGAGGGCGTTGGGAGCGAGTACGATGTTCATGGAGTTCCACCCGGCGTTGGCGCGGCATGCCACGCAAGATATTGCAAGTCCGGCGAATTCGCCGCGATCCGATGGCATGCCCGCCGAGGTCGCTCGCTCAGGCGAAGCCGATCTCGACGCGCTTGTTGCGCTTGCCCTCGCTGCGGATGCGCAATACCTTGATCCGGCCGATTTCGGCGAGGTTGCGGACGTGAGTGCCGCCGCAGGGTTGCAGGTCGATGCCGGGAATTTTGAGCAGGCGCACCCGGCCGGCGCCACGCGGCGGTTGCACGCTCATGGTCTTGACCAGTTCGGGTTGGGCGTCCAGTTCGGCATCGGTGATCCAGACCGTTTCCGTGGCCACGGTGCGTTCGATCAGGGCGTTCGCTTCTCGTTCGATGCGTTCGGCGTCGAGCAAGCTCATGTCGATGTCGAAATCCAGCCGGCCCTTGTCGGCGGCGATGTTGCCGCCGGTCACCGGTGCCACCACCACGCAGGACAGTACGTGCAGGGCGGTGTGGATGCGCATGTGGGCGTAACGGCGCTCCCAGTCGAGTTCCGCCGTGACCGCATCGCCCACCGCCGGCGTGGGCGCGCCCGGCTCGGGCAGGTGAACGACGGTATCCGGTTCCCGACCGTGGCGCGTGTCGATCACCCGCACGGTCATGCCGTCGGCCCGGCGTAGTTGGCCGGTGTCGCCGGGTTGTCCGCCGCCGCGCGGATAGAACACGGTGCGGTCCAGTTCGATGCCGTGTTCGGATACGGCGGTCACCCGCGCGGTGCAAGCGCGTAGATAGGCATCGTCACGAAAGAGCAGTTCGCAGGCCATTCGCTTTTCCCTTCGGTTGTGGTGATCCAGATTTATATCAGGGATCGCTTGTCACGGTGTCGGGTTCTCGCCGACGATATCGATTCGGCTTTCTCGATGAGCCCATGGCGACGGCCGACATGTAACATTTCGTCGCGGTCGGGCAGGAATTGCCGGGCGTCATGCGCTAGTCTGTCTCGTATCCCACACACAAGATAGGTTGCGTCATGGAAAACATCGAACTGTCGGAAATGCTGGGCCAGTTGCGCAAGGAACTGTCAGCCGCGCAAAGTGAAGGAGCAGGATCGGACCTGAAATTCCGGATCGAGGACATCGAAATCGAATTGCAAATCGCCACAACCAGCAAAGTGGCAGGTAAAACCGGCATCAAAATATTGGTCTGCTGGGATGCCGAAGCCAGTGCCGGCATCGACAAGGCCAACACCCAGAAACTCAAGCTGAAGCTGAAACCAGTGAATGCTCATGATGATTCGCCATTCAAAGCCGGTGGCGAAGGTGAACGGGGCGATTGAACCGAAAGTCTTGGTTGCTTGGGACATACCCATGAAGAAGGATCTGATCGTTGCTATCTTTGCCCCAACGGGTACCAGCACCACCAACGGCATTTTTGGTACTGGCTATCCGGTGACCGATGACCTGATACTGACCTCACGGCATGTGGTTAAGCCTGAGAACCGTAATTTTCGGGCACCGATTACGGTTAAGTGCATTGCTCACAAGTTAAGGAATTT
>JAGRHI010000393.1:2201-3889 GCA_020445045.1 Candidatus Competibacteraceae bacterium | reverse complement strand
CCCACCCACGGCGTTGTCCAGCGTTGGTCGAAGAGCGATCCGGCGCAAGCTTACTACCTGTACGTTCCGCCTGGAGTCGGCGGCAATGCCCCAGTGCTGGTCGTCGTTCACGGCGTGTCCCGCAACGCCGAGGAGCAGGCGCGCCGTTTTCGGCGGCTGGCTCGCCAATATAGGGTGGTGCTGGTCGCGCCACAGTTTCCCACCGACCGCTTCGCCGACTACCAGCGCCTGGGTCTGACCGGGCAGGGCGAGCGGTCCGACCAGGCGCTACAGGCGATCCTGACCGAGGTGCGGCACCAGACCGGCATCACCGGTCGCCTTTACCTGTTCGGCTACTCGGGCGGTGGCCAGTTCGTCCACCGCTACGCGATGGCCCATCCCAAGCAGGTGGCGGCGGTCGCCATCGGTGCCGCCGGTTGGTACACCTTCCCCAACCTCCAGGTTCGCTTTCCGCGCGGCCTGAAGATCAGCCGCCGGACGGGGACACGGTTTCGGCCAGAGCGGTTTCTGCGCATCCCGATGGCGGTTTTCGTCGGCGAACACGATGTTCGGCGCGGCAAGGACCGGCCGGAACTGAGGCAAACCGGCAGGGTGGATGCCCAACAGGGATTGACCCGACTGGAGCGCGGCGATCGCTGGATTGACGCGATGCGCGCCGCCGCCCGGGATCGGGGGCTGGATACGCCCTATCGCTACGAGGTTCTACCCCACGCCGCTCATTCCTTCGCCGCCAGCATGAAACGGGGTGGACTCGGCGCGCGGGTGTTCGATTTTCTGTTCGGTCCGCCGCCGACCTGACTTCGATGCGGCTGACCGCGCGTCTCTCCAGCGGCCGGGTCCCAACTTGGCCGTGCGCTCGACGGCGCCAATCTTGTTTCTCCCAATCCGGCGCGGCGGGCCCGAAAAAACAGGCCTGTTTCGGCCGACTGGCCCGGACCGGCCGCGAACGGCCCAAAGTCCGCTCTCGTCACGATCACAATTGATGATCTTTAAGAAGGGATAATGCGGAAACCAGCCTGAGGTTTCGACGTCGGCGAGCTCGATCCCGTCTTCCGATTACGGGAGCGGATTCGAGGGGGTGGGCGCGGGTGTTGAACCGGATGCCGGGTTCAGAAACGGCTGCAGCAACAAACCGTACAGGCGGGTGGCCCGCCGGTCGCGAAAGTATTCCAACCCGATGGTCATGCCGGCATGACCGTCGCGCGGCTGGTCGCGGTAGGTGCCGAACAGCCGGTCCCACCACGGCAGGTTGAAGCCGAAGTTGCTGTCGGTTTCCTCCGGTCGGATCGAGTGATGGACCCGGTGCATGTCGGGCGTGACCAAGATCCAGCGCAAGGCCCGGTCCAGCCGTCGCGGCAATCCCACGTTGCCGTGGTTGAACATGGCGGTGGCGTTCAGGATCACCTCGAACAGCATGACGGCCACCGCCGGCGCGCCGAGCAGCGTGACCAGCACCAGCTTGATCAGCATTGACAGCACGATTTCCAGCGGATGAAAGCGCAGCGCGGTGGTGACGTCGAAATCCAGGTCGGTGTGATGCATGCGATGTAGCCGCCAGAGCACCGCCGCTTTGTGGAAGACGACATGCTGGGTGTAGATCGCCAGATCCAGTATCAGCAGGGAGGCGGGCAACGCCAGCCAGAATGGCGCATGCAGCCCGTGCAACAATCCCCAGCCCCGCGCCGCCG
>JAGRHI010000393.1:1677-2168 GCA_020445045.1 Candidatus Competibacteraceae bacterium | reverse complement strand
CGCAACACGATGCTGTCCACCACGATGATGCCGAGATTGGCGGGCCAGCGCCGCGCTCGCGGCAGACTCAAGGCGCGGCGCGGTTTGCGCCATTCCCACAGCATCATCGCCAGCAGGACGGCGAAGAAGCAAGCCAATCGGATGATGGATTGGTGGTGTAGCAATGCGGTCATGGCAAGACTCCATTGAGTGACCCTCTCCCGCTCGGGGAAGGGGAAGATCGGCTTGGGCTATAATGCCGCGTTCCCATGAACACGACGATCGTCTGACCCTCCGTACCGAAGGATAATCCCATGTCCCGATTCGCTCAGATCATTCCCGGCCAGTTTCCCGGCGTTCGCCCGCGCCGGATGCGCCGCGACGATTTTTCGCGCCGGCTGGTGCGGGAAACCGTGCTGACACCCGTCGATCTGATTCAGCCGCTGTTCGTGATCGAGGGCGAGAAGCGGCGCGAACCCATCGCCTCGATGCCGGGCGTGGAGCGCCTGAGC
>JAGRHI010000393.1:0-1584 GCA_020445045.1 Candidatus Competibacteraceae bacterium | reverse complement strand
TGGACGCCGCCGAGGCGTATAACCCGAAGGGTCTGGCGCAGCGGGCGGTGCACGCGCTCAAGGCGGCGATCCCGGAATTGGGCGTGATCACCGACGTGGCCCTGGACCCGTTCACCAGCCACGGCCAGGACGGCTTGGTGGACGAAACCGGCTACGTGCTGAACGACGAAACGGTGGCGGTGCTGGCGCGGCAGGCGTTGTCGCATGCCGAGGCGGGCGCGGACATCGTGGCGCCTTCGGACATGATGGACGGACGCATCGCCGCCATCCGCGAGGCATTGGAGTCCAACGATTTTATTCATACCCGGATTCTGGCCTATTCCGCCAAGTACGCCTCCAGCTTTTACGGGCCGTTTCGCGATGCGGTCGGTTCGGCCGGCGCGCTCGGCAAGGGCAACAAATACAGCTACCAGATGGACCCGGCCAACAGCGACGAGGCGCTGCGCGAAGTGGCCCTGGATCTGGAGGAGGGCGCGGATGTCGTGATGATCAAGCCGGGGCTGCCTTATCTGGACATCGTGCGCCGGGTCAAGGATCAGTTCGCCGTGCCCACCTTCGTTTACCAGGTCAGCGGCGAATACGCCATGTTGCTGGCGGCGGCCGGCAACGGTTGGCTGGACGAGCAAGCGGTGGCGATGGAATCGCTGCTGGCGATCAAGCGGGCCGGGGCTGACGCGATACTGAGCTATTTCGCCGGGCGGGCGGCCGGTTGGCTGCGGCGGGCGGCATGAGAAACTGGAAAGTGCTGCTGCTGGTCGCGATGGGCGTGGCCATGAGCGGGTTTTTCCTGGCGATCATGCGCCCGCCCGGTGGTCAATCCACCACGCCCGGACGGGATTTGCCCTGGCAGGTGGCGGTTAGCGACAATGGCGCAAGCTCGACCGTGTTTGGCCTGACCCTGGGCCAGAGCACGCTGCGGGATGCGGTACGCAAGCTGGGCCGGCGCTACGAGATGGGGGTTTTTCAGGAGCGGGATCGAGGATTGAGCCTGGAAGCCTATTTTCGGGATGCGGTGGTCGGTGGCTTGAATGCCCGATTGGTGCTGTCGGCGCACTTGCCCGAGGAGCAACTGGCCCTCTTGCGCGCCCATGCCGGCGCGGGTCAGCCCACCGCCGGCGGTGGCCGCCATTTTCCGGTGACCGAAGCCGATCACGATCTGGCGCTGGACGCAGTGGTGACCGCCATCACCTACCTGCCGGTGGTCAGGCTTGATGCCGATCTGGTGCGCAAGCGTTTCGGCGAGCCGGCCGAACGTCTGCCCGTTCAGGATGGGATGCACTGGTTGTACCCGCCGCTGGGATTGGACCTGTTGCTTGGCGACAATGGTGGAGCGTTGCTGCAATACGTGCCGCCGGCCAAGTTCGAGCAACGGTTGCGGAGGCCGTTGCGTCAGCGAGAGCGCGAGGAGCGACCATGACTGCGTTACCGGATCACTATGCCGTGATGGGCAACCCCATCGCCCACAGCCAATCCCCACGGATTCATGCGCTGTTTGCCGCCCAAACCGGCCAGCATCTCGAATACCGCGCCATGCTGGTGGAAGCGGACGGCTTCGCCGTGGCGGCGCGGGCGTTCCGGGATGCC
>JAGRHI010000005.1:9130-9277 GCA_020445045.1 Candidatus Competibacteraceae bacterium | reverse complement strand
TCTCGATCGGCTGCCGGTTCCACAGGAATCGTACCCCCTCCTCCTTGGCGTTGGCCACTTCGCGGCGCGAGCCGGGCATGTTGGCCTCGTCGCGGCGATAGGCGCAGGTGACACTGGTCGCGCCTTGCCGGATGGCGGTGCGATTGC
>JAGRHI010000005.1:5858-9104 GCA_020445045.1 Candidatus Competibacteraceae bacterium | reverse complement strand
GCCCAGCACCACCACCCGCTGGTTCCGCATATCGACGAACTCGCGCGGGTCTCGCTCCAGCCCCAACAGCCGGTTGACGTTGGAAATCAGATAGGGCAAGGCGTCGTGCACGCCCGACAAGCTCTCGCCGGGAAAACCGCCCTTCATGAAAGCGTAAGTGCCCATGCCGAGAAACACGGCGTCGTACTGATCCAGCAGTTGCTGGAAGGCGAGATCCCGGCCGATCTCGACCCCGAGGCGGAACTCGACGCCCATGCCCTCCATGATCTCGCGCCGGGTCTGTATCACCTCCTTCTCCAGCTTGAACGGCGGAATCCCGAAGGTCAGCAACCCGCCGATCTGCGAGTAGCGATCGAACACCACCGGCTTGACGCCGTTGCGCGCCAGGATATCGGCGCAGCCCAATCCGGCCGGACCGGCGCCGACGATGGCCACCCGTTTGCCGGTGGGT
The DNA here is from genome assembly GCA_020445045.1 of Candidatus Competibacteraceae bacterium. GTDB lineage: Bacteria > Pseudomonadota > Gammaproteobacteria > Competibacterales > Competibacteraceae > Competibacter. The sequence continues at coordinate 8,653 of JAGRHI010000005.1, read as the reverse complement.
GTCACGGCGGACAGATCGGGCCGCCAGCCGGCCTTGAGCGCCTCGTCGGTGATGTATTTCTCGACCGCGCCAATGGTGACCGCGCCGAAGCCGTCATTCAGGGTGCAGTCGCCCTCGCACAACCGATCCTGCGGGCAGACCCGGCCGCAGACCTCGGGCAGCGAGTTGGTGCGGTGAGACATTTCGGCGGCTTCGAACAGATTGCCTTCGGCGATCAGTTGCAACCAGTTGGGAATGTAATTGTGAACCGGACACTTCCACTCGCAGTAGGGGTTGCCGCAATGCAGGCAACGTCCGGCCTGGGTCGCGGCGGACTGAGGGTTGAACTGCCCGTAGATTTCCCCGAACTCGACCACCCGTTCGCGGGCCGGCTTCTTGTTCGGGTCCTGACGGGGCACATCGATAAACAGCAGGGGCTTGGCTTTCGACATCGGTGCATCCAACGACAAAGGGGAATAAGAGTTCCTGTCCATGGGGACCCGCTGGCGGGCTCCCACGGCTTGGGTTCAGGCGACGGCCGCGCGGGTCTTACGCCGCCTCGCGCAGCGTATCCAGCAAGGATTCCAACTCGGCGGCTTTCGGCTTCACCAGCCAAGTGCGGCTGGCGTAGTAGCGGAAATCGTCGAGGATGGCTTGACCCCAGACGCTGCCGGTTTCGGCGACGTAATCCTCGATCAGCGCCAACAGGTAATTGCGCTGCGGCTCCATGTTCTCGGTGGCGATGCGGTGGATGTCGATCAGTTCGTGGTTGTAGCGGTCCACGAAAGCGTTGTGCTCGTCCAGCACGAAGGCGAAACCGCCGGTCATGCCAGCGCCGAAGTTGACGCCGGTCTCGCCCAGCACCACCACCACGCCGCCGGTCATGTACTCGCAGCCATGATCGCCGACCCCTTCCACCACCGCCAGCACCCCGGAGTTGCGCACCGCGAAGCGCTCGCCGGCGGTCCCAGCGGCGTACAGGGTGCCACCGGTGGCGCCATACAGGCAGGTATTGCCGATGATCGGAGTACGGTGGCCATCGAAGCGGCTGTTCGCGGGCGGATGGATCACCAGCTTGCCGCCGGCCATGCCCTTGCCGACGTAGTCGTTGGCGTCGCCTTCCAGATAGAGATGCAAGCCCCCCGCGTTCCACACGCCGAAGCTCTGGCCGGCGGTGCCGGTCAGCCGCAGCTTGATCGGCGCGCTCTCCATGCCCAGGTCGCCATGATGGCGGGCAATTTCGCCCGACAACCGCGCGCCGATGGAACGGTGAATATTCTTGAGCGAATAGCTGAACTCGCCACCGGACTTGGCGGTAATGGCCGGCAGGCAATCACGCACCATCCGTTCGGCCAGTTCGCCCCGATCGAACGGGACGTTGCGCGGTTCCAGGCAAAACCGTGGCCGATCCGCCGCCAAGCCGGCGTCGGACAGGATCGGGGTCAGATCCAGGCCGCGATGCTTGTCGATGGCGCCGGGCAGGCTCTCCAGCAGGTCGGTACGGCCGATCAGTTCCTCAAAGCGGCGCACGCCCAGACTGGCCATCAACTCCCGCACTTCCCGGGCGATGAACTTGAAGTAGTTCGCCACCTTGTCGGCGGTGCCCCGGTAGTGGTTGAGGCGCAATACCTTGTTCTGGGTTGCCACGCCGGTGGCGCAGTTGTTGAGATGGCAAATCCGCAGGTACTTGCAGCCCAGCGCCACCATCGGGCCGGTACCGAAGCCGAAACTCTCGGCGCCGAGCATGGCGGCCTTGACCACGTCCAGGCCGGTTTTCAGCCCGCCGTCGGTTTGCAACCGTACCTTGTCGCGCAGGTTGTTGCGGCGCAAGGTCTGATGGGTCTCGCTCAGCCCCAGTTCCCACGGACCGCCGGCGTATTTGACCGAAGTCAGCGGCGAGGCACCGGTGCCGCCGTCGTAGCCGGAAATGGTGATCAGGTCGGCGTAGGCTTTCGCCACCCCGGCGGCGATGGTGCCGACTCCCGCCTCGGCCACCAGCTTGACCGAAACCAAGGCTTGGGGGTTGACTTGCTTGAGGTCGAAAATCAGTTGCGCCAGATCTTCGATCGAGTAGATATCGTGGTGCGGCGGCGGCGAGATCAACGCCACGCCGGGGCGGGAGAAACGCAACCGGGCGATGGTGGCGTCAACCTTGTCGCCGGGCAACTGGCCGCCTTCGCCGGGCTTGGCGCCTTGGGCGACCTTGATTTGCAGCACCTCCGCGTTGACCAGATAGGCGGGGGTGACGCCGAAGCGGCCGGAAGCAACCTGCTTGATCTTCGACATCCTGGCCGTGCCGTAGCGGGCCGGGTCCTCGCCGCCCTCGCCGGAGTTGGAACGGCCACCCAGCCGGTTCATGGCCTCGGCCAAGGTTTCGTGCGCCTCCGGCGACAGCGCCCCCAGCGACATGCCGGCGGAGTCGAAACGCGGCAGAATGGTCTCGATCGGCTCCACGTCGTCCAGCGGAATCGGTTGGGCCGCCGGCTTCAGCCGCAACAGGTCGCGCAGGGTGGCGACCGGCCGCTCGTTCACCAACCGGGCGAAGGTCTGGTAATCGGCATAGTCGCCGCTGGCCACCGCTTGTTGCAGGGTTTGCACCACATCCGGGTTGTAGGCGTGGTATTCGCCGCCGTGAATGTACTTGAGCAAGCCACCGGGCTCGATCGGCAATCGGCGTTTCCAGGCGCGGCGCGCCAGCTCGGCCTGCTCCGCTTCCAGTTCGCGAAAGCCCGCGCCTTGAATGCGGCTGGTGGTGTCCTTGAAGCACAGTTCCACCACCTCGTCGCGCAGACCGACGATCTCGAACAACTGCGCGC
>JAGRHI010000005.1:0-5834 GCA_020445045.1 Candidatus Competibacteraceae bacterium | reverse complement strand
CCATCTTGGAGATGATCTTGTACAGCCCCTTGCTGATGCCCTTGCGGTAGTTTTCCACCAGGGTCGGATAGTCGCGGTTGGCGACCTCGCCGCTGCGCAACAGATCGCGCAGCAAGTCGTAGGCCAGGTAGGGATGAACCAGGGTGGCGCCATAGCCGAGCAAGGCCGCGATGTGATGCGGGTCGCGGGCGGTGGCGGTGTGGATCACGAGGTTGATGTCGCAGCGCAGGCCGTCGCGCACCAGCCGATGATGCACCGCGCCGGTGGCCAGCAGGGCGTGAATCGGCAGCCGGTCCTTGGCGATGGGATAGTCGGACAAGACCAGCAACACCACCCCTTCGCGCGCCGCCGCCGCCGCTTCGGCGCAGATCCGTTCGATGGCGGCTTGCAGCCCTTCGCCGACCGGATAGTTCAGGTCAACGATGCGATGCGGATAGCGGCCGTCGGGATTGGCCAGCAGCGCCCGGTAGCGGCCCTCGGTCAACACCGGCGAGTTGGCGGTCAAGCGCGGCGCATAGCTCGGGTTTTCCTCGAACAGATTGCACTCGGCGCCCAGACAGGTTTCCAGCGACATCACCACCGCCTCGCGCAGCGGGTCGATCGGCGGATTGGTGACTTGGGCGAACTGCTGGCGGAAGTAGTCATACAGCGAGCGCGGCCGCGCGGACAGTACCGAGAACGGGGTGTCGTCACCCATTGAACCGACCGCTTCCTGGCCGGCTTCGGCCAACACCCGCAGCACCTGGTCACGCTCCTCGAAGGTCACGCCAAACAGTTTCTGATAGGTGTCGAGGCTGTCCGGCGCCAGCAATTCTCCGTCCGGCTCTTCCCGGTACAGGGAACGCAGCCGCTGAACGTTGCCGCGCAGCCAGTGCCGGTAGGGATGACGGCTTTTGAGGTCGTTGTCGATGTCGGCGGGCGTGAGCAGGCGGCCGGTTTCGACATCGATCGCCAGCATTTCGCCGGGCTTCATCCGCCCCTTGGCCACCACCTGCTCGGGCGCGTAGTCATACACGCCGATTTCCGAGGCGATGGTAATGTGGCGATCCTCGGTGATGACGTAGCGGGCCGGGCGCAGACCGTTGCGATCCAGCACGCAGCCGGCATGGCGGCCATCGGTCAGCACGATGCCGGCCGGACCGTCCCACGGCTCCAGGTGCATCGAGTTGTACTCGTAGAAGGCGCGCAAGTCCGGGTCCATGTGCTCGACGTTCTGCCAGGCCGGCGGAATCAGCAGGCGCATGGCGCGAAACAGATCCATGCCGCCCATCAGCAGCACTTCCAGCATGTTGTCCAGCGAGCTGGAGTCGGAACCGGTCATGTTCACCAGTGGCCGGATTTCGGCCATGTCGGGCAGCAGCCGCGAGGAAAAGGTGTAGCTGCGCGCCTCGGCCCAGTTGCGATTACCGCCGATGGTGTTGATTTCGCCGTTATGCGCCAGATAGCGGAACGGCTGCGCCAGCCGCCACTGTGGCAGGGTATTGGTGGAGAAACGCTGATGGAACAGACAGATCGAGGATTCCAGCCGCTCATCGCCGAGGTCGGCATAGAACACCGGCAGGTTGGCCGGCATCACCAGCCCCTTGTAACTGATCAGCCGGCTCGACAGCGACGGCGCGTAGTAGACCGGATCGCGGGCCTGGATGCGCTGGCTGGCGCGGCGGCGGGCCACGAACAGATGGCGTTCGAACACTTCCGGCAGCATCCCGGCCGGCGAGTTGACGAAAATCTGGACGATGTCCGGCAGGGACTCGCGCGATTCCTCGCCGCAGGCATCGGGGTTGACCGGCACCGCCCGCCAACCGGCGACCGCGAGTCCCTGTCGTTCCAGTTCCGCTTGCAGATCGGCGCGGGCAGCCTCGGCCATGGCCGGGTCACGGTTAAGGAACACCATGCCGACACCGTAATGCTCGCCCAGATCGATACCGGCCACGGCGGCGGCTTGGCGCAGGAACGCGTCCGGTTTGCGCATCAGCAGACCGCAGCCATCGCCGGATTTGCCGTCGGCGGCAATCGCTCCACGATGGGTGAGTCGCGCCAAGGCGTCGATGGAAGTCTGGACCAGCCAGTGGCTCGGCCGGTTATCCATTTGGGCGATCAGTCCGAAACCGCAACTGTCTCGTTCGAATTCAGGCCGGTATAGACCGGCGGCGTTGCGCGTCTGCTGCATGAGTTGGTTCACTTGCGAGAAGGGATTTGGAAGAAGAAAGACAAATGACGTGCCACTGGCCGCCAACCCAGCGCGGTCGGCGAAAATTTTGGAATCGAGCCGGTGCCGATTCAAAAATTCAGCGATTTCATGACCATAAAAATCAGACAAGCCTGGTTGGGCATTGATGCAAGACGGCCGCGAGTATAACGAGCGGCATTGAACGGGGCAAACCAGCCACGACTTGCCCTAAAACAGGGCAATTTGGACGAAGGTGTGCGCCGCAATGAGGCGAAAAATTTCTGGACTAGCGGGAACGATGGGGAATCAGCCGCGTGCCGATGGTGCGGGGACTTGGTCGCCAGGCGGGCTATTGGAGAGTCTGTTCAATATCAGCGACGAACCCAGGATCAAGGACAGGTGCAGAGTCAGGATCGAGTAGCGCCAGCCGTCGGGAAGTTCGTACAGTTCGATGACGCCGACCGCCAGCAAACTGAAACAGGCATGCAGACAGAACAGCGGCAGGGTGTTGCGACCGATCAGGATCAGCGGTTTCAGGTTCCCGAGCGCCTTGGCGAGATAGGGTCCCAGCCACAGCGCCAAGTACAACAGGGCGAAGAAATTCAGCAGGCGCAACGGTCCCAACCGCCATTTGTCCAGTAGCCAGCCAGGCTCGCCGAAATTGACAGCGAGCGGAATCCACGACCACCGCCAACAACAGAAGAACAAGGCCACGCCCACCAATGCCGGCCAAGGCACTCTGGGCAAAACCAGAACCGCGCGTTTCGGGCGCTGTTGCTGGAGACGGTACCCCAGGAACAGGCCACTCACCCAGAGCAGTTGCCAGGCCAGCAGGTTGAAGGCGCCCGGGGCGGTCACCAGCCAACCGTCGGCGAGCACACCGACCAACCATTCCTTCAGACCGCATTGCGCGGCCAACCACAGCAGCAGGCTGACGACCAGAACCGGACGGAATCCGACACGAACCAGCATGTCGAGCATAAAGGGGGTCAACAACAGGAACAGCAGATACATCGGCAGGATGTCCAGCAGCGGTGGCTGGTAGAGCAGCAGCAACGCCGAAACCGCCGCCTTGGTCGGTTGCGCCAGGTAGAGGTGCACCATGTTGTAGAACGGGTGCAGGTGTCCGAGTCCCTGGCCGATGATCGCGAAGCAGAACAGCAGGGTCAGTACATGACCGGTATAGATTTGGCGGGCGCGACGCCGCGCCAGTCGGCGCACCTCGGGTAGCCCGCCATCGCGCAACCGGCGACCGAACACGAGACCACACAGGCAAGCCGAGACGAAGACGAAGGCTTCGGCGGCCGAGACGAACCCCAACGGCTGGTTGGTCAGACTTCGGAGTGGACTGGGCGTATGGTTGATGACCATCAGCACCAACAACAGCCCTCGCAGGGCATCGATTTCCAACAATCGGTTCATGGCGGTCAGGGATTCAGGAGGCGCGGCTCTCGGTGATTTTTTATGGTGGATATGTTGTATGCCTGGCGCATGAATGAATCCTGAATCGGCATCGATCCTGTTTGGACGCCACGAGGATCGCCGATTCGTTGCCAGGGAATGCTGTTAAAATAACCGCCGCCACCACGACATCACACCCTATCCGGGCGCGACCCGCGCCTGATTACTCGTCCGTTGGAGATACCATGACCACCATTCGCCAAGAAGACTTTATCCAAAGCATCGCCGACGCTTTCCAGTACATCAGCTATTACCATCCGGTCGATTACATCCAGGCACTGGCGGCGGCCTACCAGCGCGAGGAAAGCCCGGCGGCCAAGGACGCCATCGCCCAGATTCTGATCAACTCGCGGATGTGCGCCGAGGGCCACCGCCCGATCTGCCAGGATACCGGCATCGCCCTGGTGTTCCTCAAGGTCGGCATGGACGTGCATTGGGACGCCACGCTGTCGGTGCAGGAGATGGTCAACGAAGGCGTGCGCCGCGCTTATCTTGACCCGGACAACAAGTTGCGCGCCTCGGTGCTGCTCGACCCGGCCGGCAAGCGCCAGAACAGCAAGGATAATACGCCGGCGGTGGTGCATTACGAGATCGTCCCCGGCCACCATCTGGAGGTGATCTGCGCGGCCAAGGGCGGTGGTTCGGAGGCAAAATCCAAGTTCGCGATGCTGAACCCATCGGACAATCTGGTGGAATGGGTGTTGAAAACCGTGCCGACCATGGGTGCCGGCTGGTGCCCGCCGGGCATTCTCGGCGTCGGCATCGGCGGCACGCCGGAAAAGGCGTTGTTGCTGGCCAAGGAATCGCTGATGGCGCCGGTCGATATCCAGGATCTGATCGCCCGGGGTCCGAGCAATCGCGCCGAGGAACTGCGCATCGAGCTGTACGAAAAGGTCAACGCGCTGGGCATCGGCGCGCAGGGGCTGGGCGGTTTGACCACCGTGCTGGACGTGAAGGTGCTGGATTATCCGACCCACGCGGCCAACCTGCCGATCGCGCTGGTGCCGAACTGCGCCGCGACCCGCCATGTGCATTTCCATCTCGACGGCACCGGACCGGCCAAGCTGGAACCGCCGAGTCTGGACGACTGGCCGAAGCTGACCTACGCCCCGACCAACGCCCGCCGAGTCGATCTGGCCACCGTTACCCGCAAGGACGTGGCAAGCTGGAAGCCGGGCGAGGTGCTGTTGCTGAACGGTAAGCTGCTGACCGGCCGCGACGCCGCCCACAAGCGGATGACCGACATGCTGAACGCGGGCCAGAAACTGCCGGTGGATTTCACCGACCGCTTCATTTACTACGTCGGCCCGGTCGATCCGATCCGCGACGAGGTGGTCGGTCCGGCCGGCCCCACCACCGCGACCCGCATGGACAAGTTCACTCGCCAGATGTTGGAGCAAACCGGCTTGCTGGGCATGGTCGGCAAGGCCGAGCGCGGCCCGGCGGCCATTGAGGCGATCAAGGACAACCAGGCGGTGTATTTGATGGCGGTCGGCGGCGCGGCTTATCTGGTGTCCAAGGCGATCAAAGCGGCGCGGGTGCTGGCGTTTGAAGATTTGGGCATGGAGGCGATCTATGAATTCGAGGTCAAGGACATGCCGGTGACGGTGGCGGTGGATTCGAAGGGCAGCAGCGTCCACCAGACCGGACCCAGGGAATGGCAGGCGAAGATCGGCAAGATTCCGGTGGTTGAGGCGTAAGGACCGGTATTGCGGATAGGGTTGCGCATGGTGACCCTATCCACGGGCGAAACGGCGACGAACGACAAACCACTCACTGCTGGGCTGAACGTATCGTCGCCCGGCGAGCGGGTGGGCGAGGCTGGCGATTACAGCGAACGAGCGCTGGCGTTACGGAACTGTTCGCGCAACTCCTCGAAGGTCCGCGCCACCGGGAATTGCGGGAATTCGTCGATCACGTTTTGCGGTGGCCGGAACAGGATGCCGGCCTCGGCCTCCGCCAGCATCGCGGTGTCGTTGTAGGAATCGCCGGCGGCGATCACCCGGAAATCGAGCGCGTGGAACGCCCGCACCGCCCGCCGCTTACCGTCGGCCTGCCGCAACACATAATTGACGACCCGGTCGTCGACCACCTCCAAGCGGTGGCAGAACAAGGTCGGCCAACCCAATTGCCGCATCAAGGGCATGGCGAATTCGTAGAAGGTATCCGACAGAATCACCACCTGAAACCGCTCGCGCAGCCA
>JAGRHI010000392.1 GCA_020445045.1 Candidatus Competibacteraceae bacterium | reverse complement strand
AAGGCGATCTTGTAGCCTTCCCCCGCTTGGCCAAGCAGGTTTTCGACCGGTATCCGGCAGTTCTCGAACAGAATCTGTGCCGTGTCGGAGGCGTGTTGCCCCATTTTTTCCTCCAGCCGGGCCACGATGTATCCCGGCGTGTCGGTCGGGACCAGGAAACAGGAGATGCCTTTCTTGCCGGCGGCCGGATCGGTCACGGCAAAGACGATGGCGAGCTGGCCTTCCTTGCCGGTGGTGATGAATTGCTTGGCGCCATTCAGTACCCAGTGGTCGCCATCCCGCCGCGCCGTGGTGCGCAGAGCGGCGGCGTCGGAGCCGGTATGGGGCTCGGTGAGGCAGAAGCAGCCCAGCCATTCCCCGCTGGCCAGCCGAGTGAGATAGCGTGCTTTCTGGGCGTCGCTGCCGTAGTTCAGCGTAATTCCGCAGGCGAGTGAATTCTGCACGCAGACGATGGTGGAGGTGGCCCCGTGGCCGGCGGCGATTTCTTCGATGGCCAGCACCATCGACAGATAATCCAGGCCGGCGCCGCCCCAGCGTTCCGGGACCACCATGCCCATCACCCCCAGTTCGGCCAGTTCGGCCAAGGCTTTGCGAGGGAAGGTTCGGGTACGCTCCCATTCGGCGGCGTTGGGCGCCAGCCGCTCCCGCGCGAAGTGCCGTAAGGTGTCGCGGATCATTTCCTGTTCTGGGGTGAGAATCATCGGTCCGTCCTGCTCGGAATATGCAAGCTATTTCGCGCCCATGCGAATGGCGCCATCGAGGCGGATGACCTCGCCATTGAGATAGGTATTTTCGAAGATATGGCGCACCAGACCGGCAAACTCGGCGGGTTGGCCGAGGCGGGAAGGAAAGGGCACCATCTTGCCGAGGGAGTCCCGCACCTCTTGAGGCATGCCCAGCAGCATGGGGGTTTCCATGATGCCGGGCGCAATGGTCATGATCCGGATGCCTTGACGGCTGAGTTCCCGGGCGATCGGCAGGGTCATCGCGATCATGCCGCCCTTGGATGCCGCATAGGCGGCTTGCCCGATCTGGCCCTCGAAGGCGGCCACCGATGCGGTATTGACGATGACGCCGCGCTCGCCGGCCGCGTTGGGCACGTTGCGCGCCATGGCGGTGGCCGCGTGACGGATCATGTTGAACGCGCCGATCAGATTGATTTGCATCACCCGGGCGAACGTGGCCAGTCCGGGCGGTTCCGCTTTGCCCAGGACTTTTTCCGCCGGGGCGATGCCGGCGCAGTTGACGAGACCGTGCAGGGCGCCGAATGCGCCCGTGGCCGTGTCGACCGCGGCCCGGCCGCTGGCCTCGTCGGCCACGTCGGTGAGAACGAAGCGGGCGGTTGGGCCGAGTTCGGTGGCGAGCGCCTCACCGGCTTCCCGATTCATATCGGCAATGGCGACTCGGCCGCCACTGGCGACGAGCATTCGCGCGGTGGCCGCGCCGAGACCGGAAGCGCCGCCCGTCACGAGAAAAACCTGGTCATCGATATTCATGGTCATACTCCGCATGACGCCATCATTTATTCTGCTAGAGTCGGGGTCATTCTAAGAGAGCGCTTGGGTGATCCTCCATGCGAAAATCCGCCAAATCGTTTGAAAGTTTTTGCAACTGGCGTTGATGAGACGGCGGAAAAAGCCGTGGACAAAGATACGGTATCGATCTGTTTTGTGAAGGAAGCCATTTATGGCGCTTCCCAGCGTGGGCTGGATGTGGATGCCATGCTGCGTAGCGCCGGAATCTCGCCGGATTTGCTCGAACTGCCCGATGCCCGAGTATCGGCGGCGCACTACGGCGTTTTATGGCACGTTGTGGCGCGCGCCCTGAACGACGAGTTGTTCGGGCTCGACAGCCATCCCATGCGTCATGGCAGTTTCAAATTGTTGTGCTTCGCGGTGCTCGGGGCCGGGACATTGGAAAAAGCAATTCGGCGCGCGCTCGATTTCCTGG
>JAGRHI010000391.1 GCA_020445045.1 Candidatus Competibacteraceae bacterium | reverse complement strand
GGCGATCATGGTCACTGGACTGGGCGCGGCCGACAGCGGTGGCATCCGCCTCGGCGGCGGGTTCCGCCAGAGCGCGGAGTGCTTTACTGGCGGGCGGCGGACTCCATTCGCCGGTCTCTCGCGCCAGCCGCACGATGCCTACCGCCAGCACCACGGTCGCCGCCAACGCGGCCGGCACCGCCCACGGCCGGGTTCGCCGCCTCCGGGAGCGCGGCGGCGCCAGCGCCGGGGCTGGTTGCGGCGCGGCGTTGGCCGCCGTCAGGATACGCTGATCCAGCCAGGCCGGCGGCTCGGGGTCGCGGGTGGCCCGGTACAAGGCCGACAGGTCCTCGTCGTGGAATTCCGCATTGCGTGGATCGCTCATCGCGCACCTCTCAAACCCTGTCGCAGGCGGGCCATGGCATAACGCAGGCGGCTTTTGACGGTCTCCCGACCGGTTCCGGTGGCCTGGGCGATTTCCTCCAGCGACAAGCCGGCTTCTTCCTTCAGCAACACGGCCTCGCGCTGAGCCTCGGGCAATTCGGCCAACAGTTCCAGTAGGCGTGCAGCTTGGCGGCGGCGATCGTCTTGCGCCTCCGGCTGGATTTCGGCCGGCGCCGGCAGTTCGGCCCACTCCGGGCAGTCCTCGGCGTAGGACAGCGGCAACCCCCGGCGGCTGGCGCGGTAGTGGTCGATCAGGCGGTTGTGGGCCAACCGGTAGAGATAGGTGGCGAACCTGGCCTGCACGGTGTAGCCAGTCCGGGCGGCGATCAGCTTCAACCACACGTCCTGAAACAGTTCCTCGGCCAACGCTGGCTGGCCGCATTGGCGCAGTAGATAGCGGTACAGCGCCCCCTTGTGGCGAGCGTACAGCGGTGCGAAGGCATCGGCATCGCCATCCCGGTAGCGCAGCATGAGGGTTTCGTCGGCATCGTCTTCGGTCCGCATGGATACAAGGTATCAGGGAACGGGGATCGGGTTCCAGACTTCGGAAAGAACGGTCTCCTGTCCCCTGATACCGCAATCAGCGGATCGCCTGGCCTTGCTTCCCGCCTTGACCGGGATCGAGCGACCGCGCCAGCCCGACCAAGGCCAGGAACTCGCCCCGGTAACCGTGGGGATCGCCGCCCCGCGCGCCACGCGCCAGCGCCAGCACCTGGTCATAGCCAAAATCGCGGGTGTAACGCCCGCCGCGCAGGATCTGACCGAAGCCGGCCACCGCCGCCGCGAAGCGGAATCGCTCGCTGGTTTCCCGCCAATCCCCGACCGCCTGCCCGCGACGGATCGGCTGTTCCAGCAACTGGCTGACCTCGCCGTCCGGCTGCTTGTAGCGCAAGCGCAGGAAGGCGATCTCGTCGCCGCGCGGCGTGGCGTCGTCGGCCGCCGCCGGCTGGCCGTAACGCAGCGGCTCGGTCAGACCGCCGCCACTGCCCTTCAGGGCAATTTCATACAGCGCGGTGACCGTGTGCCCGGCGCCGATGTCGCCGGCGTCCACCGCGTCGTTATTGAAATCCTCACGGCGCAGGACTCGATTCTCGTAACCGATCAGACGGTATTCATCGACCAGCGCCGGGTTGAACTCGATCTGGATCTTCACGTCCTTGGCAATGGTCAGCAGGGTGGCGCTCATCTGCTCGACCAGCACCTTGTTGGCTTCTTGCAGGGTGTCGATATAGGCGTGATTGCCGTTGCCGGCGTCGGCCAGTTGCTCCATCAGCCGGTCATTGTAGTTGCCGGCGCCGAAACCGAGCGTGGTGAGCGCGACGCCGCTCTTGCGCTGGGCTTCCACCAGTTCCTTCAAGGCCTGGAAATTGACCGTGCCGACGTTGAAATCGCCGTCGGTGGCCAGAATCACCCGATTGACGCCGCCCTCGGCGAAGCCCTGTCGGGCCAGATTGTAGGCCAGGCGAATACCCGCGCCGCCGTTGGTGGAACCACCGGCACTGAGCTGATCCAGGGCCGCTTCGATCTTCGCTCGCTGACTACCGGACGTGGGTTCCAGCACCATGCCGGCCGCGCCGGCGTAAACCACGATCGCCACCTTGTCCTCCGGCCG
>JAGRHI010000062.1 GCA_020445045.1 Candidatus Competibacteraceae bacterium | reverse complement strand
CGCTTGGCATGCGGCTTGATGCGGTCCACCAGCCGGTTACCGGCTTCGATGTCCACGCCGGCGTCGCGGTAGCTGAGGGTGGGGGAGTGCGGATGGGAGTCGTTCACGGATTGATTGACCTCAATGGCGCGGTCCGGTCCAGACCATGCGGGCGGCTGAAAAGTTATGCTATCTTACCGCACTTCGTTTTAAAGCCAGGTAACAGCCGTGATCGCCGAGTCGTACAACCCGCAAGCCATTGAAGCGGAAGCGCAAAGCTATTGGGATGAGCAGCGGACCTTCGCCGTGCGCGAAGAGCCGGGCCGCGAAAAGTTCTACTGTCTGTCGATGTTCCCCTATCCCAGCGGGCGGTTGCACATGGGCCATGTGCGCAACTACACCATTGGCGACGTGATCGCCCGCTACCAGCGCATGTTGGGCAAGAACGTGTTGCAACCGATGGGNNNNTTCGGCCTGCCGGCGGAGAACGCGGCCATGGCTTCCGGCGTTGCCCCGGCGCAGTGGACCTTCGACAACATCGCCTACATGAAAAAGCAGTTGCGGCTGCTGGGGTTCGCGGTGGACTGGGAACGTGAAGTGGCCACCTGCCAGCCGGAGTATTACCGCTGGAACCAATGGTTGTTCCTGCGGATGTTGGAACAGGGCATCGCCTACCTGAAGACCGGCGTGGTCAACTGGGACCCGGTGGACCAGACCGTGCTCGCCAACGAGCAAGTGATCGACGGTCGTGGTTGGCGTACCGGCGCGCTGGTCGAGAAGCGCGAAATCCCGATGTATTACTTGGCGATCACCCAGTATGCCGAGGAACTGCTGGCGGCGTTGGATCAACTGCCCGATTGGCCCGAACAGGTCAAGCTGATGCAGAAAAACTGGATCGGCAAGAGCCACGGAGTACGGATCGGCTTTCCGCATACGGTGGGCGAAGGTGGCGCCTTGTGGGTGTTCACCACCCGCGCCGACACGCTCATGGGCGCCACCTACGTCGCCGTGGCCGCCGAGCATCCCCTGGCCCTGCACGCCGCGCAAACCCATCCGCGACTGGCCGCGTTCATCGAGGAATGCCGGCACGGCGGCACGACCGAAGCCGAACTGGCCACGCAAGAAAAGAAGGGCATGCCGACCGGGTTGACTGTCACCCATCCGCTGACCGGCGAGCCGCTGCCACTGTGGGTCGCCAACTACGTGCTGATGGGCTACGGCGAGGGCGCGGTGATGGCGGTGCCAGCTCACGACGAACGCGATTTCGAGTTCGCGCACAAGTACCAGTTGCCGATCAAGCCGGTGATCCGTACCTGTGTCGGCGACGCCACGCCCGCGCCATGGCAAGATGCCTACGCCGATCATGGCATGTGCATCAACTCCGGCAAATACGATGGCTTGGACTTCGAGCAGGCGGTGGATGCCATCGCCGCCGATCTGAGCGCCAAGGGCTTGGGCGAAAAGAAGGTGATCTGGCGGCTGCGCGACTGGGGTGTCTCCCGGCAGCGCTACTGGGGCACGCCGATTCCGATCATCCATTGTCAAGATTGCGGCGCGGTGCCGGTGCCGGACCAGGATTTGCCGGTGGTGTTGCCGGGCGACCTGATCCCGGACGGTTCCGGCAACCCACTCAGCAAGTACGCCGAATTTCTGGACTGCGCCTGTCCGCGCTGTGGTAAGCCGGCCCGGCGCGAGACCGACACCATGGACACCTTCGTCGACTCGTCCTGGTACTTTTTCCGCTATTGCACGCCGGGCGCGGCGACCATGACCGACGCCCGCGCCGATTACTGGATGCCGGTCGATCAGTACGTTGGTGGTATCGAGCACGCCATTTTGCACCTGCTTTATTCGCGGTTCTGGACCAAGGTGATGCGCGATCTGGGCCTGACCCCGGTGGCGGAACCGTTCACCAAATTGCTCACCCAGGGCATGGTGGTGGCGCCCACCTTCTACCGGGAGACCTCGGACGGCCGCAAGCAGTGGATCAATCCGGCCGACGTCAAGGTACAGACCGACGACAAGGGGCGGCCGCTGGCGGCGACGCTGAGCGCCGACGGCCAGCCGGTGGCGATCGGCGGCATCGAGAAGATGGCCAAATCCAAGAACAACGGCGTCGATCCGCAATCGCTGATCGAACAGTACGGCGCCGATACCGCCCGTCTATTCATGATGTTCGCCGCGCCGCCCGATCAGGCGCTGGAATGGTCCGATGCCGGCGTGGCCGGCGCCTATCGCTTTTTGCGCCGGTTGTGGCTCCATGCCACCGAGCATCAGGACGCCATTCGCGCCGCCGGCGACCTGGACGCCGCGGCGCTGTCCGGGCCGCTGCGCGAGCTGCGTCGCGAGGTACATGAAGCGCTGCGGCAGGCGCTGTACGACTTCGGTCGTCACCAGTTCAACACCGTGGTTTCCGGCGGCATGAAGATTCTGAATGCGCTGAGCCGGATCGAATCCGACGGCGATCCCTCCGCCGCCGCCGTGCGCCGCGAGGGTTTGAGCATCCTGCTGCGGCTGCTGTCGCCGGTGGTGCCGCATGTGACTCACGCGCTTTGGCGGGAATTGGGCTATGGCGACGACGTGCTAGATGCCGCCTGGCCGACGCCCGACGAAACGGCGCTGGCCCGTGACCTGATGACGCTGGTGGTGCAGGTCAACGGCAAGTTGCGTGGACAGATCGAGGTGCCGGTGAGCGCCGACCGCGAAACCATCGAACAAGCGGCGCGAGCCGAGCCGAACGCGCGGCGCTTCATCGAGGGCAAATCACCGCGCAAGGTCGTGATCGTGCCCGGCAAACTGGTCAATCTGGTGTGTTGAGCGAATCGACCATGCGCCGGATTGTGCTGGGGGGGCTCCTAAGCGGTTGGGTGCTGCTGCTGGCCGGTTGTGGCTTCCAGTTGCGCGGACAAGCCCAACTGCCGCCGGAGCTGTCGGTGGTGTACGTGCAAAGCCAGACTACGATTGGGACACCGCCCGGCGCCCTGAGCCGCAAACTGCGGCGGTTGCTGGCGGACAACGGCGTGACTGTCACCCGCGATCCGGCCCAGGCCAAGGCGGTCATCGCCATCTTGCGCGAAGGTAGCGGTCGCCGCGTGGTCGCCGTCGACCGCCTCAACGTCAAGCGGCAGTATTTCCTGGCTTACGATGCCGCTTACCAAGTGACGCTAGCCAATGGCAAGACCCTGATTCCGTTGGAAGGACTCAGCGCCAACCGAACCCTGTTATTCGACGAAAACGCAGTGCTCGGTTTCGAGGCCGCGCAGGAAATCCTGGTGGACAACATGGCCGAGGATCTGGCTTGGCGGATCGTCCGCCGCTTGCAAGCCATCGGTTCTTGAGGACGCCGCTTGCGACTGCGCCCCGAACAGCTCGCCGCGCATTTGCGCAAGACCCTGGCGCCGCTCTATCTGGTCTTTGGCGAAGAAACCTTGTTGGCACAGGAATCCGCCGACGCGCTCCGCGCCGCCGCCCGCGAACGAGGCCATGCCGAGCGGGAATGTCTGACGGTCGACACCGGTTTCGACTGGAACGCGCTGCGCCAACTGGCGGCCAGCCCCTCGCTGTTCGCCAACCGGCGGCTGCTGGAACTGCGTCTGGGCAACGCCAAGCCGGGTGACGCCGGCGCCAAGGCGCTGAGCGAGTATGCGGCCCGTCCCGCCGATGACGCGGTGTTGTTGGTCACCGCCGGCAAGCTCGACTGGAATACCCAGAAAAGCCGCTGGTTCGCCGCCCTGGATGCGGCAGGCGTGGTGGTGCCGGCGGCGCCGGTGGAGCCGGGGCAATTGCCGGCCTGGATCGAACGCCGGCTGCGGGAGCGTGGTCTGAAACCTATCCCGGAAGCGGTGCTGCTGCTGAGCGAGCGGGTGGAGGGCAATCTGTTGGCCGCTGCCCAGGAAATCGAGAAACTGGCGTTGCTGGCCGGCGACCAACCGCTGACCGTCGATAGGGTGTTGGCGGCGGTCGGCGACAGTGCCCGATACAGCATCTATGATTTCGTGGATGCCGCCCTGCGCGGCCAGCCGGAGCGCGTCGCGCGGGTTCTGAACGGGCTGCGCGGCGAAGGCGTGGAGCCGGTGTTGGCGAACTGGGCCTTGTGCCGGGAGCTGCGGGTACTGAACGCGCTGGCTTTCGCCCGCGACCAGCGCCAGCCGCCGGAAGTCGTGTTCGCGGCATTCGCCGCCCGCAAGGAAATCGTTTGGGACAAACGTAAACCGTCCCTGCTGCAAGCCCTGCAACGGTTGACGCTGGCCGATTGTCGGTCGCTATTGGCCGCGTGCGCCCGCGCCGACCGTGCGATCAAGGGCATCGAGCCCGGCTCGCCATGGGATGCGTTGCTGCTGGCGGGTTTGCGGCTGGCCGGTCGGCGGTTGTTGCCCGACGAACTGTGATGTCATAGCCCGGCGCTTGAGGCGGCGTCGGTCACGAGGACGCTTTGCCAATGAACGATACCCCCATGGAAACCGCCAACGCCATCGAGCGCTACATGTTGGATGTGGGCCGCCGCGCCCGCGCCGCGTCCCGCATCGTTGGCCGCGCCGAGACCCGGACCAAGAACGGTGCCCTACTCGCCATCGCCGCCGCCCTGGAGGCGGACGAGGAACGCTTGCTGGCGGCCAACCGCCTGGACATGGACGCCGGCCGCGCCGGTGGGTTAGACGCGGCCCTGCTGGACCGCCTGGAGCTGACGACCAAGGGTATTCGGGGAATGGCTCAGGGCTTGCGGGAGATCGCCGCTCAATCCGATCCAGTGGGCGAGATCACCGATCTCAAGTATCGGCCGTCGGGCATTCAGGTCGGGCGGATGCGGGTGCCGCTGGGCGTGATCGGCATCATCTACGAGTCGCGGCCGAACGTGACCGCCGACGCCGCCGCGCTTTGTTTGAAGGCCGGCAACGCCGCCATCCTGCGCGGCGGTTCCGAGGCGCTGCATTCCAACCGCGCCATCGCCACTTGCATCCAGCAGGGGTTGGCCGCCGCCGGCTTGCCGGCCGACGCGGTGCAGGTGGTCGATACCGCCGACCGCGCCGCCGTCGGCGTGCTGATCGGCATGGCCGAATACGTGGATGTGATCGTGCCGCGCGGTGGCAAGAGCCTGATCGAGCGGATCAGCCGCGAGGCGCGGGTGCCGGTGATCAAGCATCTGGACGGCGTCTGCCATGTCTACATCGACGACCGCGCCGATCTCGACCAGGCGGTGTCGATCGCCTACAACGCCAAGACCCAGCGCTACGGCACCTGCAACACCATGGAAACCCTGCTGGTGGCGGCGGGCATCGCCGGCCAGGTATTGCCCGAGTTGGGCCGGCGCTACCGGGAAGCCGGCGTGGAATTGCGCGGTTGTCCGCGGAGCCGCGACCTGCTGCCGGAGATCGGGGTGGCCACCGAGGAAGACTGGCACGCCGAGTATCTGGCGCCGATTCTGGCGGTTCGGATCGTCGACGATATCGACCAGGCCATGGATCATATCGCCGTCTACGGCTCCGCCCACACCGACGCCATCGTGACGGCGGATTACGGTCGGGCGCGGCGTTTTCTGCGCGAGGTGGATTCCAGTTCGGTGATGGTGAATGTCTCCACCCGCTTCGCCGACGGCGGCGAGTATGGTCTGGGCGCGGAAATCGGCATCAGCACCGACAAGCTGCACGCCCGTGGCCCGGTCGGCGCGGAGGGTTTGACCACCCTGAAGTTCGTGGTGCTGGGCGATGGGCATATCCGGGAATGAGCGGTGAAACTTGCAAGGCGCCGGGCAAGCGGTCATGGCTGACCACGATGCCATCATGACCCGAGCATCCATCGGATTTTTTGCGGGCACGGCGCGCGCAATACCCAGCGCGGGAGCGAGATAAACCGTGAATTCAATGCCGGTGGCCCCCCGCTCTCCGCCGTGTCCACGTCCCATCGGTATTCTGGGCGGCACCTTCGACCCGATCCATTACGGTCATCTGCGGCCGGCGTTGGAATTGCTGGAGGCGCTGGATCTGGTGGAAGTCCGCTTCGTGCCCTGCCGGATTCCGGCGCATCGCGGCGCGCCGCAAATCACCGCCGAGCAGCGGCTGGCGCTGGTGCGCTTGGCCACGGCCGGGCAAGCGGGCTTCGTGGTCGACGATCGGGAACTGTGCCGGGACGGGCCTTCCTATATGGTGGATACCCTGGCCTCACTGCGCGAGGACTTCAGCGGCATCCCCTTGTGTCTGATCGTCGGCGCCGATGCCTTCCGCGAACTGCATACCTGGCATCGCTGGCGGGAACTGAGCCGGTTCGCCCACATCGTGGTGATGCGCCGGCCTGGACCGTCGAAGCCGTTCGTGCCGGTGCTGGAGGAATTCATCGCCCCGCGCCGGGCGGACCCCGTCGCCCTGCGCCGGCAACTCGCTGGCGGTGTCCTGTTCCAGCCAGTGACCCAGTTGGACATCTCCGCGACTGACATTCGCGCTTTGCTGGCGCGCGGCCAGTCGCCCCGCTTTCTGTTGCCGGAGACGGTGCTGGCCCATATCCACGAGCGGGCGTTGTACCGGTCGTTGCCCACCCCGGCCGCCGTGACTTTATGAGGATCAATGAAATTCATGCAACTTGAGGCTTTACGAGACATTGTCGTGGCTGCCCTGGAAGAGGTGAAGGCCCAGGACATCAAGATTCTGGATGTGCGCGGGATCGCCAGTTTCACCGACTTGATGGTCATCGCCAGCGGTTCCTCCAACCGCCAGGTCAAGGCGCTGGCCGATAAGGTGATCGAAAAATGCGCGGCGGCCGGCATACGGCCCTTGGGTGTCGAAGGCCAGCGGGAGGCGGAATGGGTGCTGGTGGATTTGAACGACATCGTGCTGCACGTCATGTTGCCGCAGACCCGCGATTTCTACAATCTGGAGAAGTTGTGGTCGGTGGATGCCGTCAGGGCGCTGGAGCATTGAGCGGCCGGTCCTGGCGCGACGCCCATGAAGATCCATCTGCTCGCCGTGGGAACCCGCATGCCGGGCTGGGTCAAGGCCGGTTATGAGGAATACGCCGGGCGGCTGCCGCGGGAGTGCGCGCTGAACCTGGTCGAAATTCCACCCGGCAAGCGTGGCGCGAACGCCGACCTGACTCGTTTGGTCCGCGCCGAGGGCGAACGCTTGCTGGCGGCGATACCGGCGGGGTCCCAGGTGGTCGCCCTGGACGAACGTGGACAGGAATGGAGCACCGCGCAACTGGCCGAACGGTTGGCCGGTTGGCTGCGAGAGGGTCACGATCTCAGTCTGCTGGTCGGTGGTCCTGACGGGTTGGACCCGGCCTGCCATGCCCGCGCTGGGCGATTGTGGGCGCTGTCACGGCTGACCTTGCCGCATCCGCTGGTGCGGGTGGTGGTGGCCGAACAGCTTTATCGGGCCTGGAGCCTGCTGCATCGTCATCCCTACCACCGCGCCTGACATGGCCACCTTTCAAATCTATCTGGCTTCCGCTTCGCCTCGCCGTCGCGAACTACTGCGTCAGATCGGCGTTGCCTACCGTTTGTTGCCGGTTGCTGTGGACGAGACGCCGCTGCCGAACGAGACACCCCACGCCTACGTGGCCCGGCTGGCGCGGGCCAAGGCGGGAGCCGGTGTGTGCGCATTGGGTCGGCGCAAGCCCGCGCCGGTGCTGGGCGCGGACACGGCGGTGGTGATGGACGGCGCGATTCTCGGCAAACCCGGCGACCGGGACGAGGGCTTGGCGATGCTGGCGCGCTTGTCCGGGCGGGAACATCGGGTCTTGAGCGCGGTGGCCTTGGCCACCGCGGCGCGCGACGCGCTCCAGGTACAGGAAAGTCGGGTTCGCTTCCGGGAGTTGTCGCCGGCGGAATGCGAAGCTTACTGGGACAGCGGCGAACCACGGGACAAGGCTGGCGGCTACGGCATTCAGGGGCGGGCGGCGGCCTTCGTCGTCGAATTGCGCGGCAGCTACTCCGGGGTGATGGGGCTGCCGCTGTTCGAAACCGCCGAACTGCTGCGAGCGTTCGGCGTCCCTCTCTAACCTTCTTTCATCTCCTGACGGGAACGACCATTCATGGCCACACGCGCCGAAGGCGGCACGGGCGACGAAATCCTGATCAACGTGACTCCCCGCGAAACCCGAGTTGCCGTGGTCGAGAACGGCGTCCTGCAGGAAATCTTGCTCGAACGGGTCGGCCGGCGTGGGTTGGTTGGCAACATCTACAAGGGGCGAGTTTGCCGGGTATTGCCCGGCATGGAAGCGGCGTTCGTGGACGTCGGCCTGGAGCGGGCCGCGTTCCTGCACGTTTCCGATATCCGTCCGGAAACCATGGTCGAGGGGGCGGCGGCGGCTGGCGAACGCTGGCCGGTCATTACCGAACTGGTGCGCGAGAATCAGGAATTGGTGGTGCAGGTGATCAAGGACTCGATCGGCACCAAGGGGGCGCGGTTGACCACGCATATCACTCTGCCGTCCCGCTTCCTGGTGTTCCTGGCCGATTCGGACATGGCGGGCGTGTCGGTCAAGATCGACGGCGAGCGCGAGCGGCAGCGGCTCAAGGAAATGATCAACGTTTTCCGGGCCGAGTTCGGCGGTGGCTACATCGTGCGCACCGCCGCCGAAGGCGCGGAGCCCTGGGCGTTGCGGGCGGACATGCAGTTTCTGCAACGCTTGTGGGCTTCGATCCAGGAGCGGATCAAGGAGACCAGCGGCATTGCGACCCTGTACGAGGATCTGCCCCTGATTCTGCGGGTGCTGCGCGATTTCGTCGGCGACAGTGTCGAGAGGATGCGCGTCGATTCGCGTGAAACCTGTCAGCGGATGCTGGAATTCGCCGACAAGTTCGTGCCGGAGATGGTGCCGCGCCTGGAACATTATCCCGGTGAGCGGCCGATCTTCGAACTGTACGGCATCGAGGACGAGATCCAGCGGGCGCTGGGCAAAAAAGTGCCACTCAAGTCCGGCGGCTACCTCATCGTCGATCAGACCGAGGCGATGACCACCATCGACGTCAACACCGGCGCCTACGTGGGGCATCGCAATCTTGAGGAAACCATCTTCAAGACCAATCTGGAGGCCGCCTCCGCCATTGCCCGGCAATTGCGGCTACGCAATCTGGGCGGAATCATCATCCTCGACTTCATCGACATGGCCAGCGAGGAGCATCGCCAAGCGGTGTTCAAGGCTCTGGAAAAACATCTGGAAAAGGATCGTGCCAAAAGCCACATCTCGCAGGTGTCGCCGCTCGGCCTGGTGGAAATGACCCGCAAGCGCACCCGCGAGAGCCTGGAGCAGGTACTGTGCGAACCGTGTCCCTTGTGCAACGGCCGGGGCTCGATCAAGACCGCCGAGACCGTGTGCTACGACATCTTTCGCGAACTGTTGCGCGAAGCCCGCCAGTATTCACCGCGTCAGTTCATGGTGTTGGCCGCGCCGGATGTGGTGGACGTCATGCTGGACCAGGAATCCACCAGCGTGGCGCAACTGGAAGCCTTCATCGGCATTCCCATCAAGTTCCAGGCGGAAGCCCTTTACACCCGCGAGCAATACGACGTGGTGTTGATGTGAGCCAGGGATTCTGGCATGCGACCGGCACGACACGGCGGACCCTGCGGTGGGCGCGCCGACTGATTTTGGCGCTGCTGTTGCCGTTGCTGCTGTTGGCGGCGTTCGGGCAATGGTGGCTGCTGCCGCGCTTGAACGACTACCGCGAGCCACTGGCGGCCGCCCTGGGCGAAGCGCTGCGGACGCCAGTGCGGATCGAGTCGGCGAACGCGGCCCGGGACGGCTGGCGGCTGCGGCTGCAATTGCGAGGCGTTAGCCTGCGCGATCCCGATGGCGGCGGCGCCTGGGCCAGTTTCGTCCAGGCGACGGTGAGCCTGAATCTGTGGCGTTCGCTGCGGGAATGGCGGCCGGCGTTCGGCCATGTTCGATTGGAAGGCGTCAACCTGACCTTGGAGCAGGGGCCGGATGACACCTTGCGGTTGCGGGCGGACGCCGACACCGAAAATGCCGCGTCACCCTTGGAGAAAGCCGCCCGCTGGTTGTTTGCCGTGCGTCGGCTGGACATCATCGGCGAGCGGCTGACCGTGCGCCGCCTGGATGGCGGAGCGATCAAAATTCTGCGTCCCTATTTTCAGGTGCGGGACACCGCCGAAGGCCAGCGGCTGACTTTCACCGCCGGGTTGCCGCCCGGTTTGGGCGACCGGTTGCGCCTGAGCGTGGAACGGCAAGGCACCGACGGCGGCAATTCCGACGCTGGGCAGGGGACTTTTCGGTTCGAGGCCGGTCATTTGAATCTGGCGGGTTGGCCGTTACCCTTGCCGTTCGGCGCCGGCCAGGCCGGGCTGGAGATCAGCGGTGACTGGCGGGACTGGCGCCCCGTCCGCTTGCGGAGTCGGTTGCGCCTGCGGCGGGCGCGTCTGAAGCCCGAGCCGCATACCGCCTGGTTGGCGTCCTGGCTGGTGGCGACCCCGGACAGCGAACTGAACGTGGAGTGGTGGGCGGAGGAGACCGGCTGGCGGTTGCAAGGTCAAGCCCGGTTTGACGGTGGCCACGGTCAGAGTGAGGCGCGGCCCCGTTTCGAGCTGAATCGCGCCGGTGAGCACTGGCGGGGCGAGGGCCGCGGCTGGCGCGTTCAGGATGTGTTGGCTTGGATGAGTCCGTGGCTGGACGAACCGGCCCGCAACGGGCTGGCGTCGCTCGACCCGCGCGGCGATCTGCCGGAAATCGCGCTGGCAACCGAATCCGGTTTCGAGACGTATACGCTGACCGCGCGTCTGGACAATTTGGCGGGTCGCCCAGCGCGTAAGCTGCCGGGATTCGACCATCTGACGGGTGCGTTGAGCCTGACCCCGACCGGTGGCCAGCTCGAACTGGACAGCCGCTCGGTCCAGATCGATACCGATGGCCTGCTGCGGGTTCCACTCAGCCTCGACCGTCTGAATGGGACCATCGCCTGGGAGCGCGAGGCCGACCGGTTGCGGCTGAACAGCGCCGGTCTGGAGGTGGCCAACTCCGATTTCAACGGTCGGTTTTGGGGCAGCGTCACCCTGCCCGATCGGGGCGAGCCGGTGCTGGATCTGCGTGGGCATTATCGGGATGTCCGCATCGGGCGCGAACAGGCGCGGCGCTACCTGCCGGTGGCGGTGATTCCGCCCGCCGGAGTTGCCTGGCTGGATCAAGCGCTGGCTGGCGGCCGGGTGGTGGCCGGTGATCTGCTTTTGCGCGGCCCGCCGGCCCATTTCCCCTTCGACCACGACGAAGGCTTGTTCGAGACCCGCTTTCGGATCGAGGATGCGGTGGTGAACTACGCGCCCGGTTGGCCCCGATTGGAAGGATTGCGGGGGAACGTGACGTTCCGCAATCGCGGCATGCGGATCGAGATGGAGCCCGGCACCGGTCGTCTACTCGACGCCAAGGTCGAAAATCTCACGATCTGGATCGACGATCTCGAACAGGTGATCGCCCAGGCCAAGGGCCGGATCGATGGACCCGGCGCCAGTTTGTGGCGCGGGCTCGGAGAGAGTCCGATCGGCCAGCAACTGGGCGGCGATCTGCCGGATTTACGGATCACCGGCCGCAATACCGTGGCGTTCGAACTCGCCGTTCCAGCCGACTCGCGGCCTGGTCATGCGCGTGGGCGGATCGGTTTGTCGGACAACAGCGTGGCCTTGCCGTCCCGGACGCTCGAATTCAGTCGATTGAAGGGCGACGTGGCGTTTACGGAAACCGACCTGAAAGCCGAGGATGTGCGGGCGCGGCTGCGGGGGGAGCCGGTGCGGATCGACCTGAACCTGGCCGGTGGCAAGGGCCAACGCGAACTGCGCGGCCAGTTGCGAGGCCGAATGGGGCTGCGGACCCTGACCGGCGCGCCGGCGGCGATGGATGCCTACCTCGAAGGCAAGAGCCTCTGGAAAGCCGTGTTGACGGTTCCAACCGGTCAGGACAAGCAGAGCAACCTGAAATCCGCTTTTACCTTGAGCCTTAGTTCGGATTTGCGTGGCACCGCTATCCGGTTGCCGGAACCCTTTGGCAAGGATGCCGACCAGGTTCGCCCCTTCGCCCTGACCGCGCGCCCGCGCGGGCGCGATACCTTGGAACTGGACCTGACATACGACACAAACCTGCGGGCGATGTTGGCGTTGGACGGTTATCCGCGACAACTTCGACTGGATCGGGGTGAGCTGCGCATCAATGCCGGCATGGCTCAATTGCCGGAGGCGCCGGGCTTGTTCATTGTCGCTGATCTGCCGCGCTGGCGACTGGATTGGCCCAACACCACTCCCGATTCGACCAATTCCACCGCCGATGCCGAGCCGAAAACCGCGGCATGGTGGGGCTTGTTACAGGGTATCGATGCTCAAATCGGTGAGTTGATGATCGGCGATCATTCGGTGACCCGG
>JAGRHI010000390.1 GCA_020445045.1 Candidatus Competibacteraceae bacterium | reverse complement strand
GCCAACGTTATTCACAAAAACCCCCTCAACTGTCTCGGTATCCTGTTTTCTTCCCGCTCCTCCCCCTTCTCCAGCGTCACCGCCGCCTCGCCGGGCCTGAGCCAAAACTGCACCACGATCTCGCCCCGGACCGCCACCCGATCCAGCCACGGTTGTAGCTCCTGGGCGCGGGCGTAGTGCAATTGCAGGACACCACCCCGGTAGCTGGCCGGTTGGTAGGTTTCAATGCGGTCGAGCCGCCCGGCCAGGGCCGATCCCCGCCCGTCCGGGATCTCCAGCTCCCCCAGCAGAAAGTAAGGCCGGCTCTGATCGATGCGACTGACCAACCCGCGCAGCGTCCGGTCCGCCATGTCCACCCGTTCCGCCACCACCCGCAGCGGTTCGCCCTGGATCAGCCGGGCTTGGAGCGGATACAGGTTGTGATGGGCCGGGCTGACCCCCACCGCCCGGAGCTGGCCGTCCCGCTCCACGATCAAGCCGTTTTGCCAGACCCCGACCACCGGGAATTTCCCTCGCACCGGCTGCAAGGTGAGGTTATCGGTCGCGGTCAGTTCCAGCGTGTACCAGTGCGTTCCGGCCTGGCGCTGGTATTGCTCGCGGGCGATGTCGAAGTTGCGCAAGAGCGCTTGCAGGCCGTCACGGAAGCCGATGTGACTGAGCGGGTACAACGCCACGGTCAGCGCGATCAACACCGCCAGCAAGATCATTTCCGCCTTGCTCCCGACTTGCAGCCGCCAATGCCGATTGCCGGGCGTCACTACCCGCACGGTGGATGGCCAGAACAAATCCACCCCGCGCACGTTGAGCATGTCGATCCACAGGTGCGACCAGTAGCCGCCGACCACGGCCCAGAAGTACAGCGGCCTGATCCACCACAGCGGCAAGGCCAGCAGCGCCAGGGCGGCGATGCCGAGAACGGAATGGGTCAGGGTGCGGTGACCGAAACGCTTCTCCAGCGGCACCGAGACGAACCAGAACAACCGGCCGATTTTCGAGGGGGGTAGATCGAGGTCCGGCAATAAGCTGGCGGCGGCGGCCAGCGCCCAAGCAATCCCGTCCGGCCGGTAACCAAACAAGGTCGCCCCGCCCAGATAGAGCACGGAGGCGAAGGCGACGTGGGTGCCGAGGGTCAAGGGATTACCCCGAGTGCTGGGCGATCCACTCCTTGAGCGCGGCGTCCATCCGCGCCTGCCAGCCTTTGCCGGTGGCCTTGAAGTACGCCAGCACCTCCGGCGAAAGCCGGATCGCCACCTGCTCCTTGGTCGGCGCCTTCTGCGGTCCGCGTGTCCGCCGTCGCTCCGCCAGCGCCGCGCGCACGGCGGCGGGACCGCCTTCGCGCACCACGACCGCCTTTTCCAAAAAGGCCCGTTCCGCGTCGGGATCAAGCGGACGGTCTTCGCCAGGCGCTGCCGCGATCAGCGCCTCCCATTCTTCATCGGTCTTTGGCAAGGGCCGCTCGATAACGTCTGATTTCATGTTTCTCCGCCTTCCGCAACGAGATGGCGTGGACGTCATCGCCACGCTCGGTATAGGTCAGATGCACCAGGTCACCGTTCAGAAAGCCCAATACGTTGATTCGCTGCTCGCCATAGGCTTCCCGATCGTCTTCCCACGCCACCACCGGATGATCGAACACCGCGTCACACCCCACGAAGTCGAACCCATGCTTGCGGAGGTTTTCTTGGCGCTTCGCTTCATCCCAGGTCAGCATCATTAAATCGTAGATGCAATTTGATTAGGCATCAACGAACGCATGGACGGATCGACCGTCAATTGGCCTTCCCCGCCCCCCGGAACAGGAACACCCGCACCGAAATGACCACCGCCGCCAGCATCCCGGCGAAGATATACAGCTCGGTATCGCCGGTGCCGATGGCCAGATAGCGGGCGCCGACCACCGAGGCCAGGGCCACGATCATCACCGGGGTGAAATCCAGGTACTTGACGCCGGCGGCGTGCTTCATCTCGCGGATGCGTTGCTTGTTGACCACCCGTTCCTTGCTGGCGTCGGCCAGCAGGTCGGCCAGGGCTTGGGGGTTGCCGTTGGCCTGCTGGATCAGGTGGGCGACGAACAGCGCCGGCGATTCGACCAGGGTGCCGGTCTGCTGGAGGTAGCTTTGGGCGAGGGCGCGGGCGTGCTCGGGCGGCAGCGGCGGAATCTCGATCTCGGCCAGCTTCCACCACAGCTTGGCGACGTTGGGCCGCTTGGCGCTGGCGCAGGCCAGCAGTTGCGCGGCGTCGCACACCGCCAGCCAGAACGCCACCAGGGTCGGCGTCACCGCCGTCAAATCGTCCACCGCGAGCAAGACCCGGCCGTTCTGGGCGTGCAACGCCGGAACGATGGCGGCGGTGAGGTCGCGGATGCTGAGGCGGTTGACCGCGCGTTTGAGCTTGGCCCATTCCAGGGCGGCGGGGTCGAGCGCATCGAGGCCCGCGTCCAGTTCCAGCGCCGAGGGTTTGAGCAAGCCCGATTCCAGCAAGCCGCGGGCGATTTCCAGGAACTGGCCCTTGGCCTGGTGCTCGCTGACCTGGATCACGATCCGCCGCTGGCGGAGCAAGAGCCGGTCGATGACCGCCTCCAGCACCGCCGATTTGCCGATGCCGGCCGGACCAGTCAGCAGCAGGTGCCGGCCCTTGCGCGCCTCGCGGGCGATCTGTTCCACCAGGGCTTCGCGGCCCACCAAGCCGGTGATCTGCTTCATTCGGGTAGCTTCCCCTGATTCGCTAGATAGTTGAACAACGGTTCCCACTGCTCACCCGCCAGATGCGCCACCTGCCGGCGCTGGGCGGCCAGTAGCAGGTCCAGCCGCTGCACGGCGGCGGCTTCGGTGTTTTGTTTTTGGGCGGCCTCCCACAGCTTTTCGACATCGCCCTCGTAGCCCTTCTTGACCCGCTCTTGCAGCCAATCGGCCTTGGAGCGGTGGAAGTCCAAGCGCGTCTGGACGGCGGCGCGCTCGGCTTCCAGTTCGCGCAGCTTGGCCAGGTCGGTCAAGACCCGCCCACGGATTTCATCGATGCGGGTGGCTTCGGCCAGCGCCTGTTGGGCGAACTCGCGTTGCTCCTTCGGGGACGACAGCGGGATGTTGAGCTGAATCCCCACCGTCATGGGGGAGGAGGTGGTGGTGTCGCCGCCTTCGGAAATGGTGGTCGATGTGCCGGAGGCGGCGCGGACGTAGAACGCGGTGTGTTCCATGACCCGCCGCAACCCGCCGGGCGGCCGGTAGGCGGCGGTGGCGTGGCGTTGGGCCTGGACCACCGGGTTGTAGGCGAGGATGAAGGCGATGGCCGGTTCTTCCTCCCAGGCCGCCGCCAGCGCCGGCCACAGCAGCACGAACAACAGGCCACGGTTCACGGCGGTTCCTCCCCAGTGCCGGCCAGCCCGGCGGCGTGGACCCGGAACTCGATCAGTCCCAGCCCGGCCAGGCCGCGCGCCACGGCATCGAGGGTGGCGAACACCCGCGCGCCGCCGCGCTGGCGCTCCAGCACTTCGCGCCGTTCGCCCGTCCGGCTGGCGTGGGTGACCTGTACCGTCCAGCCCACGGGATCGGGTTGATGGATCGCTTCCACGTCGCGCACCACGCCCGCCTCGACCAGCACTTTCAATTTTGGAACTTGCATTGATCGTTTTTGTTATTTTGATGCTTGAAATAAGCAAAAAGATAGGTCGTGATAGGTTTTTTGTGCAATCTCCCCACCTATTCCGATGGGTCACCTCAACCAGGGGGTGTAAGCCCAAACCCCAGATTTTTCCGACACGGCAAACTTTCCCATTTACGAGGGTTGGGACAGCCAAATTTGTGCCTATTCAGGCTTGAAGCGCAGGAAATCCGTAAGCCGCTTCGACTCATTGATTTCGTCGTGAGGCACCAATAGGTATTTCCAGGGCTGGGTGCCGACGCTCGCCGCGTGATCGGAAGCATATTTGCACCACCGCACGGCGGCGGCAGCCTTGGCCTGCACCTCCCGCGTGTTGATGTCGGCGCGTGCCTTGGTCTCCACCATGAGGATGGTCGCGTCCGTTTCGGCCACGAAATCCGGTATGTACTCCGGCTGCTCGTTGCCAAGCTTGTAGTAGATCTGGAACTGCCCTTTCGCGGGCTTGAACCACTTCAAGGCGTCGCGCTCCAGAAGGATGGCGAAGCGCCGCTCGGTGTCCGAATCGAACTTCTGCAGCGGGTATAGGCAGCGCGCGAAGCCACCGAACAGCATCTGCTTGATGCGACTGGTTTCGGTCACGGTCTCCCGGAAGTGGTAGGCGGTCTGGCCTGCCGTGGCCGTGTAGTTGCACGGCTTGAGTTCGGTGAAGCCACGACTGACCCGCACCTCATGCTCGGTCGCCTCTTCCCAGAAGTGGGCCATCATCTGTGCGTGGATTTCCCGCCCGATCAGGCGGCGGTCACGATCCAGCACGCTGATCGCCTCGTCCTCGGACAGATAACCGCGCAGGTGCCGCACCATCTGGCTCGCGAGGTCGTAGAGCAGATCGGCGTGGGTGAAGTAGTCGATGTCGTCGAAGTCCACCAGGGCGTGGACGATGTAGTCCTCCGGGCGCTGCTCCTTGAGCCCGACCTCGGCGGCCAGGGTGAACTGTTCGTTGGTGCGCAGCATCTGACCGACGATCTCGTGCTCACCTGGCTGGAGATGTAGCTGACTCACGTCCAGCTTGAAGGGGTGGAAGCCCGTCGTGACCTCGCCGGTCGGCACCACCGCGATGCGTGGGATGTCGATGGTCTGCTGCACCACGATCTCGGTGGTCTTCGCCACCACGGCGGACAAGTCCAGTGCGGGGACGGACTCATCCACGCCTGCCAGCAATTCGCCTTGCGACGGCTTCAACCGCTCCGCCACCTCCGCGAGGATTTCCTTCTGTACTTCCGGTTTCAGCAACGCGCTGCGGGTGGGTACCCGATCGCGCTTGACCTCGTACTTGCCGATGACGTCCATAACCACGCGAGCGGCCTGCTTCTCCGCCTCCGTGGTGAACACTGGTTTGGGCGCGGGGACTTCCGCTCCACGGTCAGTGGCTGAAGCCCCCGCGATCACGACCGGTGCTTCCGTCAAGCCGAGACGCGCCGCCGCCCCGGACTCGACCTGCACGCTGACCTTCTTGTCGTCGGCGCTCGGCGCATCGAGGATGACCTGCTTCAGGCGAATCGGCGAGTCGCCCCGGTTGGCCTCGTCGATGATCTCCTGGAACTTGTCGTGCGCGACGATGTTCAAGCGATCCACCGCCGCGACGCCCGTGCGCTTGCCGTACGGCAGGCGCAGGCCGCGCCCGATGGACTGCTCGATCAGCGTGCGGGCATTGGCGGCGCGCAGCGGCACGATGGTGTAGAGGTTGGTCACGTCCCAGCCTTCCTTGAGCATGTTGACGTGAATCACGATCTCGGTCGGCTCGTCCACGCTCTCCACGGCCAGCAGGCGCGTGATCATCTCCTCTTCTTCCGCGCCGGTGCGGCTGGAATCGACCTGGATCACCTTGCCCTGGTAGCGCCCCTCGTAGAACGCTTCCGACTCCAGAAGCGCCAAGAGTTGCCCCGCGTGCGTGGTATCGCGCGCGATGACGAGCATGAAGGGCTTGA
>JAGRHI010000389.1:306-2227 GCA_020445045.1 Candidatus Competibacteraceae bacterium | reverse complement strand
CAGGCCCAGCCCCGGATCAGCCCCACCCCGCTTTGCACGAACGCCCCAGGCGCGGGGGATTCCAGCACCGCTAGGGATTGCGCTCGCGAGAAAGAACTCAATAGTGCAAGACACAATCCCAGGAACAAGGCAAGAACATTTACTAACAATCTGAACTGATGATTATTAGCCATCGAAATATCCTCTATGGGTATCCGTTAAGCTTATCGGCAACAAGCTTAAGAATGAATTCACTTGAGAACGACGAGGCCTAACGAGATAGGGGGTTGCGCTGAGCGTGTTTCGAACTGTCACGATCGAGGTTCCGCCTCGACGATGATCAGTTTCAAAAATCCGCTGGATGCTGGATAAAATTTGGAATGGATGGCTGAAAATCTAGTTAAATTTACAAAAAAATCAATAATAATAAATAATTACATTATTATTGATAAATAATGCATGGACATGTGCGCGAGGACTACGTTCGAAAGCGTCATGGTCGTTTATATGTCTCAACGCGGGTTCAACCGCCGCCAAGCGGCCGGGTCCTGCTGACTGCCGGGTTTTTCCCAGATACCGCGCCGGTCCCGCTTCGCCTCGGTCTGGGCCTGCCGGTAGACGGCCGAGTCGTTGTACTGTTCGTAAACGGCCGCTTGCCCCCGCCGGACCATCTCCAAACCCACATCGGTTTGCCCGACAAACACTTGGGCGACCGTCCGGCCGTAGCGGTCCTGATCCCGCACCCGCAGCGTGATATCGTTACGGGACAATAGCTTGCGCAACGCGTCACGCGACTTGGCGCCCCACGGCTTTTGGCCCATCTCCGGGGTGTCGATGCCGAACATCCGCACCTTGACCGTGCCCTCCGGGCAACGGGCGGTCAGGGTGTCGCCATCGTAGACCGATTTGACGGCGCAGCTCAATTCCGCGCCCTTGGGGATGGCTGAGGACGGCGCTTTGGGTTCGTGTAGAAAGTAGCTGATCGCGGCGATGCCGATCACCAGTCCGCCGATCAGCCACGGTGAACGGTTCCGGCGCCGGCGGCGGGCGCGACTCAACTCGCCCCGTAGCAGGCTTTGCAAGAGTTTCAGTAGATCCTGTTTCACGAAAAGTCCCGAATGACGCACACGACGGCGCTAAGTGCCGCGCAATGCCTTGGCGTGATAAGCGAGGTGTTCGCCGATGAAGGTGGCGATGAAGTGATAACTGTGATCGTAGTCTTCCCGCCACCGCAAGGTTAACGGAAAACCACGGGCGGCGCAGATCCGTTCGAGTGACGCCGGATGCAACTGCTGGGCGAGGAATTCGTCGGCGGTGCCCTGATCGATCAGTAACGGTATGGCTCGCGCGCCTTCCTCGATCAACCGAACGGCATCGTAAGCCACCCAGTCCTCGCGGTTGGAGCCGAGATACGCCTTGAAGCAGCCTTGCCCCCATCCGCAGGCCATCGGGTGACAGATCGGCGCGAATGCCGAGACCGACCGGTAGCGTTCCGGTTCCCGCAGCGCGCAGATCAGTGCGCCATGCCCACCCATTGAGTGGCCGGTGATGGAGCGCGCTTCGGTAATCGGCAGATTCGCTTCCACCAACGCCGGCAGTTCGCGGGTGACGTAGTCGTACATATGATAGTGCCGCGCCCACGGTTCCTGGGTGGCATTCACGTAGAACCCCGCGCCTTGACCGAGATCGTAGCGCTCCGGCACGTCCGGCACGTCCGCGCCGCGCGGGCTGGTGTCGGGAATGATCAGCGCCAACCCCAATTCCGCCGCGTAACGCTGCGCCCCGGCCTTGACCCGAAAATTGTCGTCGGTGCAGGTCAGGCCGGACAACCAGTAGACCGCCGGCACTTTTTCTTGCGTCGCCGCGGGGGGCAGATAGACCGAAAAGGTCATGTCGCAATCGCAGACCTGCGAACGATGGCGGTAGCGGTTCAACCAACCGC
>JAGRHI010000389.1:0-260 GCA_020445045.1 Candidatus Competibacteraceae bacterium | reverse complement strand
GGATTCTCCTAGAAAATGATGACCGAACGGATGCTTTTACCTTCGTGCATGAGATCGAAGGCGGTGTTGATGTCTTCCAGCGGCATGGTATGGGTCACCATGCGGTCCAGTTCGATCTGACCCTGGAGATAGTTTTCCACGTAGCCGGGCAATTGCGTGCGCCCCTTGACGCTACCGAAGGCTGTGCCTTTCCAGGTGCGGCAGGTGAATAGTTGGAACGGCCGGGTCTGGATTTCCTGACCGGCTCCCGCCACGCCGAT
>JAGRHI010000061.1:11948-12169 GCA_020445045.1 Candidatus Competibacteraceae bacterium | reverse complement strand
GAGGTGATTGCCGCGTTTATTAAAGCCTTCGCCCCCAACTTGGGACACCTCAACCCACAATTCCAACCTCCTGTCAATGCGTAAGTCCTACCATACGATACTTGTCAATGCGTAAGTTCTAGTCTTTTTCCAGATAGCGGTCGTTGAGGCCGAGAAAGTCGAGAAGGTAGGGGTCTTTCAACAGCAAGGCGGGCGAAGGTGGTTCTTCGCGGCGCAACTGT
>JAGRHI010000061.1:11734-11891 GCA_020445045.1 Candidatus Competibacteraceae bacterium | reverse complement strand
CGCTCGAACAGCAGCGATTGGATGCGTTCCCGCAACTGGCGGGACGACCAGCCTTCCAGCCGGCAAAGCTCGGTGTAGAAATCGCGCTTCAAAGGATCATCGAGATAAATCAGCGCCTTGATATGTGTCCAGCTCAATTGTCTCCGCAGTGCGGAGA
>JAGRHI010000061.1:0-11623 GCA_020445045.1 Candidatus Competibacteraceae bacterium | reverse complement strand
GTGGGGATGATCGCCTCGCCATACCCGGCGCGCTGGCTGCCGAGGATGTCCCGGTGAATGCGCTCGCCGACCTGCCAGTAGAGCCGCGTCAATTCGGCATTGACCGCGGTGGCCGCCCGCTGGCGCGCGGCGTCGATCAATTGGCGGAGTTCGGTGACCAGCGCCGGGTTGGGAGCGGGCGGCGTGGTCGTACCATCGGCGCGGGGTTTCTCCGCCATGGATTTTCGCTTCTCGGTCATTTTGAAGTCGCGGCTGGGATCACGTCACGATGATGATCCGGTCAAATGGATCGCGATGATACGATGTGTCGGGCATGCGCATGGATTCTAAAACGTATATGGTTGTCCACAATCTCGGTGGATAACTCAGGGCAATCGCGCTATATCAGCTTAACAAACTGATTTAACTGAATATTTTTTGTCGACACACCAAATCTTAGTTGTTCAACTACTTGATAAATATTCAGAAAAACATATAGCGCGATTGCCCTGGTGGATAACTCGGCGGTGGGTGGCAACAAAGGAGCATGCCTTGGCCGGTTTACCGCGCGATTCGCGATCGAACAAAAAATAGCCGTTTCATCCCGATCGAAAGAAATAGCCCACATCACCGCCCGGCGGGGCCGGCCCGCCCGCGCTTCTCGCGCCCGCCGGGCGCTTCGCGCGCGATAGCATCCGCCGTCGCAAACTTCGCGCCGCCCTCAACGATGATTACCGGTTGCGCCTGCTCCTCGGCCAGTCCAATCCGGCTACCGCATAGCGCGATTGCCCTGGACTTCAGGCGGGGTAGTTGACGACAAGCAACTCCAGCGAATACTACTTGAAGTCAACGAATGGCTTGCTCGCGCCAAACGCCTCATCCCATTCAAAACCTTGCGTGTCCAGTCCATAGCCCGAGACGGTAAACCGGAAGGCGTCTTCCAACGCGATTTCCGCTGCGGTGGCCTGCTCCGCCAGTTCCGTAGCCGACCAGGAAAGCCAGGCGTTCGCTGGAATCTCCCTTTGTTGCGCCACCAAATCCGAGCGGGGCACAAAGCGGTCGTCTCGCGCGGTAAATGTCAGTAATTCGAATGTATTCTCAAGATAGTTGAAGCGCCAGGTCTGCTGAGCGTCTTCCCGATCCCGCAGCGGATAGTCGGCATAGGTCGCTTCGACCATCCAGTCGCGCGGCTTCGCCTCCAGGCAGAGGATTTTCAGCGGCATTTCGAGCATTCGGGTGAGATTCTCGTCGTCCAAACGGGCAAACGGATGGTCGCGGAAGCGCAACCCGGCGTCGAGCGCTGCCAGCCGATTCCAGTCGATCAGGCGCTTCAGGTTGTGGTCGTGGTTATCTGGGCCGCGCCCCTTGGCGTTGTAGGGCCACTCCCCGGTTTCCAAGCCGGGCCGGGTAAACACGATGCGTTTACCGCGCACTTTCCGAAAGTTGTATTGCAGGATGGCGACGTTGGGCGCCGTGCGCACAAGCCGCCGATGGCGGTTGACCCGCCCGGCGGTTTGCACGATGGACTGCGTACTCGACGGTTCGATCACTGCCCAATCGAAGTCGTGATCGCGGCCAATCTCCTCGACGGGCGTCGCCACCACGATGAAAGGCACATTCGGCGAATTGGTTCGGGCAACCCGCTCGCGGATGTCGGCGTCGGCCTCGATATGGCCGTCGCCGTGTTTCCGGGTCAGTAGACGGTCCAGCCGCTGTTCTTTCAAATACCGCCGGAACGTGAAGTCTTGCGCGTGATAGCAAGCCACTTGGGCGTTGGGGAAGCGGGCGGCGAGAAAGCGGGCGGTTTCAATGGCGGGCTGGATGTTGGCGATGCGCACCAACCCGAAGGAAACTCGCTTTCCGGTTTGGGCGAATGGCCAAGCGTTGTCTTCGTGCAATTGCGCGACCTCCCGCGCGATGGCTTCATGCCAGGCGGTTGGCTTGGCGATGGCGGCCGCCAGGCGCGGCACGCGCAAGGCGTGGCCGTCCAACGCGGCGAGCAAGCGGGCGATGCGCGCGTCGTAGCGTTCCGCGAATTCGCTCGGTTCCCGGCAGACGAACACGTCAGGCGCGAGGTGATCGTCGATCAAGGCGCACAAGAAACCCGGTTCGGTCTGACCTTCCAGCGCCGCTCGCATGGCGACGCCGCCGCGATAGGCCCGGTACAGGGCAGTAGCGACGGGCCGGGCCAGCGTGGCCGATGACGAAATCACGTTGCGCCCGAACAGACTCGCCATTTGCACCAGCCGCAGCACCGCCACCATCGCCTTGGGGTCGTAGCTGTCGATTTCGTCCAGAATCAGATCGCTGTCCACCAGCCGCAACAGCGCCAGCACATGATTGCCCTGCCGGTGCGGTTCGCCGGCGGCGATCAGAAAATCGACGGTCGAGGCCAACACCGGCGCACCGATCACCGGGCGCATTCGCGGTTTTTGTTTGACGAATGGCTCGATCCAGTCCGGTACGAAGAACGTGTCACCGATGGCTTCGAACGCGACATCGACGGGATTTTCGTCCTCGTCGGCGAATTCGGCGGCCTCCTGCCGCTTGCCAATTTCGTGCAAGCGGGCGGCGAGGGCGTCGCCGATGACGCAGGCCAGTTCGTCCGGGCCGATGCCCAATTGCTCGCGGTAGGCGTCGCCGGTCTGCAAGGTCAGGGTGCGCAGATTCAGCGCGGTGGCGAAGCGCGCGGGGCGGTCGCCGGCCAGGGCGCAGGCGCATTTGGCGTTCATCCGGGTTTTGCCCGCACCGGTGCCGGCCAGATTGAGGACCAGCGCGGGTTGCTGTGAAGTCCGCCGCGTGGTTTCCAGGGCGGCGGCGGCGCGGTCTTGCCACGCGAACAGCGGATTTTCCGTCCGCGCCATGATCCGCTCGACCGTTTCTTGGGACAGGCCCGGCAGGCGCAGCGTCGCCAAGCGATACGTCATCCGGCCCGCCATGCCCGACACATCGGACAAATGCTGGTCAAGCGGCTGATCGAGCGCGCGGCCCGTTTTATCCGGTTTCTGTTTGGTGTTGGCGTACAGTTCGGCCGGTTTCGACTTGGGCAGGCTGGAAATGTAGTGATCGGCGAAGATGAGGCCGGCGCGCGCCACCAACGACAAGGCCCGCCAATACAGCGGCGCGGCGACGCCTTCCGGGGGCGCGATCTTTGTCAGCCGCCGCAGTTTTTTGTCCAAAAACGCCAGGGTGGGTTCCGGCAGCGGCGCGAGCGGCCGGTATTGGGCGGGATCGAACGGCGGATCTTGCCGGACATGATTGATGCAACTCATCGCACCCTCATCGGCTTTTTTGGGACCCAACAAGCCGTGGTGGCTGACCACCAGAAAATCGAATGCATCGAAGACACTGGTCAATCCCTGCTCGGCAAAGGGGACGCTCTCGCGCGCTTTTCGGTCCTCCAATCGCCGCCATGCGGTTGCCCAATCCGCGCCCTCGCGCAGCGCCTGGATCACCTTGAGCGATACCCATTCGTGCCGGATGCTGTCTTTTTGCGAGACGTTCGGATCGCGCAGCTTGTGCTGAAACGCGACGCTGGCCTTGCCCACATCGTGGCCCTGCCCGGCAGCGTCGGCCAACAGCGCGGCGTGGCGCACCCAGGCGGGAACCGCCGATGCCTTGCGGCGGGTGGTTCCCGCCGGAAAATGCCCATGCGGCCCAAAATGGCGGGCGCTGCCGACCACCCAGAGCAGTTTCATGCGGCGCATTCCTTCGTTCCGGTAACAGGCAACCGCCGTTTGGCGGGATGCGGCGCGTTTCAACGCGGCGCGCAGTTCCTGCAAACCTTCGGCGGTCATCGCGCTGGCCCAGGTCCGCTCGCCCGCCCGGAGCGCGTAGCTGTCGAGCAGGGCGCGCGAACGCTTGAGCGCGCGCTTTTCGCAAGCGGAAATCAGCACGATGTGCATGGCTCAGGGTTCCTCTTGATCCACTGGATAAATCGGCGGCCAAACCGCGTCGGCGCGGGCCGGCAAGTCGGAAAATCGTCTCAGCATCTCGAACTTGGAACGCTCGGCGATACTGATTTGATGGTTCTGAATCATCAGTTCGTGGCGGACGGCGGCCTGCTGGTCGGGCGTGAGCGATGGATTCAGCCGGACCGGGACGCGAGTACGCTTGTCGCTGTAGTCCTGCCGGATGATGCGATCGGGCAAGGCGGGATCGGCGGCGCGGGCATCGAAGATGCGGGGCAGCACGAACGTCTTGACGGGGTAAGCGGCGGCTGCGTCGTCCAAATCTTGCGCGATGAGCCGCCACTGATCGCCCATTTTTTCCAGCGTGACCGGCAAGACGCGCCGCCAGCGGGCGTGTTCGTTGTTGCGCAGCCCGACGTACAGCAGCTCGATGGGTTGATACCGGATCAAGCCGGTCACGATGACCGAAAAAGCGCCCGGTTGGCGAGGCAGCGCGCGGGTCCATTTCACGACCAGTACCCCCAGCTCGTCCGGCACCCGCAGCCCGAGGTGGCGAAATTCGGTGTGGCCGTAGTCGAGGCTCTTCATCAGGTCTTCCTCGGACGCTTCCCGAGGAATCTGAGGGTTCGGACATAACACGATTTCGTGGCTGCGCCGTTCCAACGTTTCCGGCCATCGAGTGGCGGCTTCCGACATCAGGGCGCTGGCCTTGGTGGCGCGGAAGTCGCCGTCAAACGCTCGAATCACGTCGCCGCGCACCACCTTGCCGAAGCGCACCGCGCGTTTCAGTACGAATAATAGGCCTTCCCGGTCGCGTTCTTTTCCCATTTCATGTTCAAAAAACGAATATTAGTTTGGTTGATTGAATTTATAATGTAAAAAATAATTGTCGAAATTTCAATCGGAGCGAACAACATCATGGTTGCCAGCAAAGCGAAGGAATGGAGCGACTTTCCGCTCGAACAGTATCAGCAGGAAGCCGCCCGGCTCGTGCATTTTTCCGGCAAGACTGTCAATTCCAACGTGCCTGCTTGCGGGGTGCGGATCGAGCGGGATTGCGGGCTCGACTTGCCGCTGGTCGGCGTGCGGACGTTGCTGGCCGATGAGGTATTCGTGCCGCTGGATTACACCCAAAACGCTGGCAAAACCGCTACCGTCGTCAAGCAAATGCGCCTGGCGGACAACGGCGAAATACCGGAAACCGTGCCTGAAGACCAAATCCAGGCGATTCGGCGTGTCGTCACCGAAGCGACGGTGTCCGCTTATGAGGAAGGCGTCGAGTGGGTGTCGCCACGTTTGCGGCAAATTCTTCTTCCGAAAGATGGCGGTCAGTATGTGGCGGTGACGCCACTCGGCAGCGGCGGGCTGAGTGCGCTGTTGAATAAAAAATTGGCCGCGATGCCGGAGCGCAGAAAAAAGTTTCGTCATGCCTTGCTGGGCATCGGCGGCAGCAATCCGCAGAACGTAGGATCGCTGGTGCGTGAGATGCGCAATCCGCTGCTGTTCTTCGCGCCGGGGGAAAATCTTCTGGAGCGACGGGTGCTGGCCATCCACTACCGGGGAATTTCGCTGGGGTTGCCGCGCCGGCTGCTGGACGGTTACCGGCAATGGCGCGAACGGCAGCTTCAACGGCACGGCAACGTCATGCCGTCCACGATGGACCTCCGGCAACGGGAAGCTGAGTGGATTGGCGACATCGCCCGCACGGTGAAACGGCGCGGTCAACGGGCGCGCGAATTACTGGAATCGAACCGTGGCCTTCTGCCTGTCGCGCCCGACGCCGATTCCCTGCTGTCGCCGGAACTGAACGATAGCGTGGTGCGCGGCCTGATTGAGCCGGAAGGGCGGGAGGCGACTTGGGCTGACGAGTGCGGTAAACGGCTTGCCCGCGCCATCGCAGCGGAATTGCAGATGCGGTGGAAGATGCCGCTACAGGGTTCCGCCGTCGAGCAGATCGCGCGCTGGATCGAGGAGGTCGTCCGATGAGCCTGAACCATCTGCTGATTCCTCATCTGCGCGTGCAGGGCGCGAACGCGCAAGCCGCCTGGTGGCTGATCAATTCGACGCCGGTGATGGCCTGCGCGATGTTTGGCCACGCCTTGAGTCGGCATTTGCACCAGCCGGCTGCCGGCGTCGCCATCATCCATCACGCCGCGCAATTGCACGGCGAGCAGTTTGGCTACTTTCGGCCCCAGCAGCGCCGGGGGGCCGTGTTTATCGACGGAAATGATTATTCCTCCAAGAACAGGCACGCGCTGTCGTTGCAGCCCACCGCCACCTTTTCCGGCGAGTTTTCCTTGATCGTCCGGTTTGAGGAAGGGGCGGAAGTGAGCTTGCAAGAGGTCGATGAATTTTTGCTGCGGGCGCGACTGGCGGGGGGACAGATCATCGAGCATGGCCGATGTTGCCTGGTCGCTCCGACCGAATTGAGCCGGCGCGTTCGGTCGGGCTATTGGGTGATCGATCGCGGCGACTTGATGCGCAAAGCCGAAGGCGAGGACTGGCTGGATGCGCTTTTGCGCGTCACGGCCCGACCGGATGCGCGCCAGCGGGAGAATACGGAATCCTTGACGGTTTCTGGCGAAGACGACCAGGCGGTCGAGGACGATGATCGAGAGGGGAACGAGGCGGAAGATGCAGATGAAGCGTCTTGGCAACCGACCACAAAACGGGAACTGTTGCCGTCGAGTTGGATGGTGGCGACCACGCTGGGCTATGCCCTGCTGACGCCCGCCGTCCCCCGCGCCGGCGCTCGTGAAGGGTATTCCCATGCGTTCGCCGAACCGCTGGTCGGTCCGGTTCAGTATGTATCTCTGCGTAAGTTTGGCGACCGCCCATTGCCGGTTTGGCAGGCGGGTTGGCCGCGCGACGATGTCTTTCTGCTTTCTCAACCTGATTTGGAGATTTAACCCGATGACGACTGCAACAACGACGAAGGTTTTCAAGAAATTGCCTGGTGTGTTGGCTTTTCAGCGTGGCTTGGTGATGTCAGATGCCGAATTGTTCAACGAGATCGACGGTGAATATGAAATGAATCCGGTCTTTGTCGTGCGCCATGGCATTCGCGGCACGCAGAACGTCAACAAGGAAGGATCAGGCGATACCGCCACGTCGGGCGACACCAAGCAACGGGCGGTCTCGAACGTTCAGCAAACGGATTCGGCCAAGCTGGACGGACAAGCGGACGCGCTGATCGCTCGTTTTGCCATCCGTTTTCTGGATTTGGACGGGGCGCTGTTTGCCTGTGCGCCCGGTAAAGGCGACGGTAAGAAGGACACGCAGAAAAGCCTCGACGATGAAGTCACCGCATTGCGCGACAGCCTCAAAAGCTTTATCGGTCGGGCTAAGGACGGAAAGGGATTGGATGAAGTCGCTTGCCGGATCGCGCGCAATATCGCCAACGGGCGTTGGTTATGGCGCAATCGCTTGATCGCCGAGGCCATCACGGTCACGGTCAGCACCGAGCAGCGAGAAATTGCCTCTTTCAATGCCCTGGACGTTCCACTGAATCAGTTTGAGGGCTACTCGGATGACGAGCGGGCGGTCGCCCAAGTGATCGCGGCAGGTCTGCGCGGTAGCGAAGCTGCGGCGTTGAGCGTGGTGGCCCGCGTGGAGTTCGGGCTCCAAGGCGCTATCGAGGTATTCCCTTCGCAGAATTACATTGAGGAGAAGCCTAAAGGATTTGCCCGGTCGCTGTATCGACTCGGCCAGCCGGAACGCTCGAAGCCCGAAGACGGCCCGCGCATCATGGGGCGGGCGGCGATCCGCGATCAGAAGGTCGCCAACGCGCTGCGCACCATCGACACGTGGTATTCCGGTTTTGCCGAGCATGGCCGACCGATTCCAATCGAGCCGAACGGGGCGAACCTGGATGCGCAGTGCTTTTTCCGCCCTAAACAAAAAGGTGGGGTATCAGCATTTGATCTGATGACCAGATTGAATGAAATTGACCCTGAAAATGAAATCGGCATGTTTCTCATCGCCTGCCTGATTCGCGGCGGGGTCTATTCCGAAGGAGGGTCGGCATGAAGCCGGTCGTTTACGTCGATCTGGAAGTGTTGGCCGGGGACGGTGGCGGGGAGTCGATGCCCGCGTCGATCTTGGCCGGGGCGGCGCTGGACGTGCTGCACGGCGCGTTCAGGCAGCGACCGGGCCGATATGCGCTGGCGTTGCCGGACGTGGCGCCGGATCGGGCGAACGCGCCGGGGCGAATCCTGCGAGTGTTTGCCAGCAGTCGCGACGATCTCGATGCGCTGATTGCTGCCATTGGCGGTCATCCGGTTATTCGGGATTACACGCGGATCGGCTATCCGCGTCCAGTGCCCGGCGCGTTCTCCGGCCCGTGGATCGAATATCGCCGCTACCGCATCCCGTCGCAAAAAGCGCTGCGCAAACCGGGCGATACCTTGCGCGAGCGGCGGATGCAGGCTGCCCGCGAGCAAGGGTTGCCGTTTTTTCAGACGCGCAGCCGGAGCAACGGCCAAGCGTTCATGCTGTACGTGCGGGCGCTGGATGCGGCAACCGGCGATGCCGAATGCCAGCCCGACAGTTATGGCCTTTCGGTGTCGAGCCGGCCTTTCGCGGTGCCGAGACTATGAAAAAGCAGATCAAGCCGCGCGCCGTCCTCCTGTCAAAACGCGCCAACGTGTTCTATCTGGAGCACGTTCGAATCATGCAGAAAGACGACCGTGTGGTGTACTTGACCGACACGGGGGCGGATGTCGAGCAGTTTTTCAACATCCCGGAGCGCAACACGGCTTTTCTGTTACTCGGCAAGGGATCGTCGCTGACCGATGCGGCGGCAAGAAAACTGGCAGATTCCAATGTGGTCATCGGGTTTTGCGGGTCGGGTGGTTCGCCACTGTTCTGCGCGACTGATATGACTTTTTTGACCACGCAAAGCGAATATCGCCCGACGGAATACATGCAAGGCTGGATGCGCCTGTGGCTGGACGATGCAAAGCGGGTAGAGGCGGCGAAACGAATGTTGAAGAAACGTCTGGATTGGACGTTGGATGCCTGGTCTGGCGATGCGGAACTACTGCGGCGGAAGGTGGTGTTGGACGATGGGTTGTTACGTTGGTTTGAGCATGGCATCGGCAAAGCCGACGCCACATCGGAGTTGCTGTCGCTAGAAGGAGTTTGGGCGAAGCGGTTATTTGCCAAGTTGGCGGAAGGTTTCAAGCTGACCGAGTTCAAACGAGAAGAAGGCAAGGGTAGCCGAGAAATGCGGGAAGACATCGTCAACGGCTTTCTGGATCATGGGAACTATATCGCGTATGGCTACGCGGCGGTGACGTTGAACGGGTTGGGCATCAGTTTCGCGTTGCCGTTGTTGCATGGAAAAACTCGCCGTGGTGGCTTGGTTTTCGATGTGGCGGACTTGATCAAGGATGCGTATGTGATGCCGCTGGCTTTCGCTAGGGGTAGCGCCGGAACGAAGCGGCAAGCTTTTCGGGATGAGCTGATCGAACGATTGCAAGATGCAGGCATCTTAGATAGGCTCTTTACCTTCGTTGAGGAGCTTTCTCAAAAAGATTTTTGATTTCAATTTTTTATCTCATTAGCTTGCACAGCAAGCCAACCTGGCTTTCTGATCCATTAACACTATGA
Source organism: Candidatus Competibacteraceae bacterium (assembly GCA_020445045.1). Lineage (GTDB taxonomy): Bacteria > Pseudomonadota > Gammaproteobacteria > Competibacterales > Competibacteraceae > Competibacter. Next base: position 2,120 of record JAGRHI010000061.1, on the reverse strand, counting down.
AATTTAGGAGGTTTATGCGTGAAATAATACAGTTTTCCGCCGTGTAGGCGGTTTAGAAGGTGCTGTCGAGGTTGGCGTTGGCGTCCTTGGCGTTTTCCGCCGTGTAGGCGGTTTAGAAGCAGCAGAAACAACAGGCTATGCCGCCCGTCCGGTTTTCCGCCGTGTAGGCGGTTTAGAAGAAGGTGCGTTGTAGCCATCTGAAGTGAGTTCGAGTTTTCCGCCGTGTAGGCGGTTTAGAAGTCTGCGCCGCCGCGTTGATCGACCTGCACCGGGTTTTCCGCCGTGTAGGCGGTTTAGAAGTGGATATTCTCGATGCGCGCCCGGAGGTCGTCGTTTTCCGCCGTGTAGGCGGTTTAGAAGTCTCTGACTCGATTACGCTGCGCGACACCTCGGTTTTCCGCCGTGTAGGCGGTTTAGAAGGATCACAGCCTTGTTCTTGAGCTAATCATCAAGTTTTCCGCCGTGTAGGCGGTTTAGAAGCACCTCGCCGGTACGAGTGACTGACAGCGTGTGTTTTCCGCCGTGTAGGCGGTTTAGAAGATGTAGAGGGTTCCGCCGTCGTATTCCTTGGCGTTTTCCGCCGTGTAGGCGGTTTAGAAGGTGGACCCTGTCAGGGTGTCATACGCGCGCTTGTTTTCCGCCGTGTAGGCGGTTTAGAAGGAGGAATCGGCTGCGTCGGTCTCCGCCGAGGCGTTTTCCGCCGTGTAGGCGGTTTAGAAGAAAGTGCTTCATCATCAACTCCAACGCCTTGGGTTTTCCGCCGTGTAGGCGGTTTAGAAGCGCCTCGCGCGGGCTTTTTCGTGCCTGCTGAAGTTTTCCGCCGTGTAGGCGGTTTAGAAGAGTTAGCCGCGAATTGCTGGACCTGCTGCTGCGTTTTCCGCCGTGTAGGCGGTTTCAATACTTCGGACAGTTCTTAGCAGCTTTTAAGGCACACGCCTATTAAAAATCAATCGCTTAGGAATTTTATCAATATCAGGGCGAACCCCTAACATGTATTTAATCCCGCTTCCGAGACCTAACCCCTTGAATCAAGCGATTTAAAACTGTCCGAACTATTGCGGTTTAGAAGGATGCGCTATTTCGGCATCTATTCGCCTCGGCGTTTTCCGCCGTGTAGGCGGTTTAGAAGATGGGAAAATCATCTTTTCCCCACTTATCCAGGTTTTCCGCCGTGTAGGCGGTTTAGAAGCACAGCGCGGCGCGAATGCTTTCCAGGCTGGAGTTTTCCGCCGTGTAGGCGGTTTAGAAGATATTGGGATTGCCGGTCAGCACCGCATAGACGTTTTCCGCCGTGTAGGCGGTTTAGAAGGAAAAACGATGCGATTTCGTGGCCTACTCAATGTTTTCCGCCGTGTGGGCGGTTTAGAAGACTCATACATTGCCATTCAAGATGACAATATCGATCTGGCCCCCTACAGCGTTTTCCGCCGTGGTGAAGTCCTAGACTTGCTGGAAAAGTGAAGGAGCGAGATGCATCCTGCCGGTTTGAATGCTGTGGCAGGCGTTGGAACCGACCAACTCAAGAGGAGTATCCCAATGGCCAGAATACCGGCGAGCGAGCAGACACACAAACAAGATTGCCGAGATGTTGCGTGGTGATTTCGACAAAAGCGCGTTGTTGCGCAACGCGGTGCGGTTGATCATCGAGGAAGCGTTGGAGGCCAAGGTGATGGACGTGCTGGGGCGGGGCTACCATGAACGAGGCGAAGCGGCCGGCTATAAACCGAGGCTGATATGAGTAACGCAACCGAACAGCCAGGAGTAAGCGCATGTCTACCGTAACCCTTCAAGAGGCGCAAGCCCAGCTTCCTCATCTGATTCACCGGCTGAATCCCGGCGACGAGATGGTGATTATCGAAAACGACCAGCCGGTGGCCAAACTGGTTCGCAGCGAACTGAAGCAGCAATGGCCGTGCAAGACGGGCAGCGCGAAGCACACCCTCCACTGGATGGCGCCGGACTTTGACGCCCCGTTGGACGAGTTCAAGGATTACATGGAATGAGCGATATGCTGCTCGACAGCCATGCCTTCTTGTGGTTCGTGTGGGACGATCCCCTGTTGAGCCCGGCCGCCAAGCAGCGGATCGAAGACCCAGCGAACCCTAAGTGGGTGAGCGTGG
>JAGRHI010000388.1:3024-3848 GCA_020445045.1 Candidatus Competibacteraceae bacterium | reverse complement strand
GTGCCGTACCAGCCGATCTGCGCGGCGCCGATGGCGCTGGTGATGTGATCGTAACCGGGCGCGATATCGGTGGTCAGCGGGCCGAGAGTGTAGAACGGCGCCTCGAAGCAGTCGCTCAGCTCCTTATCCATGTTCTCCTTGATGAGCTGCATCGGCACATGGCCGGGGCCTTCGATCATCACCTGCACGTCGTGCCGCCAAGCGATCTGGGTCAGTTCGCCCAAGGTCTCCAACTCGCCGAACTGGGCGGCGTCGTTGGCGTCGGCCAGCGAGCCGGGGCGCAGACCGTCGCCCAGCGAGAAGCTGACGTCATACGCTTTCATGATCTCGCAAATCTCGTCGAAGTGCGTGTACAGGAAGTTTTCCTGGTGATGGGCCAGACACCACTTGGCCAGGATCGAGCCGCCGCGCGAGACGATGCCGGTCACCCGGTCGGCGGTGAGCGGCACGTAACGCAGCAGCACCCCGGCGTGGATGGTGAAGTAATCCACCCCCTGTTCGGCCTGCTCGATCAACGTGTCGCGGAACAGTTCCCAGGTCAATTCCTCGGCCTTGCCGTCGACCTTTTCCAGCGCCTGATAGATCGGCACCGTGCCGATGGGCACCGGCGCGTTGCGGATGATCCACTCACGGGTTTCGTGGATGTTCTTGCCGGTGGACAGATCCATGATGGTATCCGCGCCCCAGCGGATGCCCCACACCATTTTCTCGACTTCCTCGGCGATGGAGGAACTAAGTGCCGAATTGCCGAGATTGCCGTTGATCTTCACCAGGAAGTTGCGGCCGATGATCATCGGTTCCAGTTCGGGATGATTGATATTGGC
>JAGRHI010000388.1:0-2904 GCA_020445045.1 Candidatus Competibacteraceae bacterium | reverse complement strand
GTGTAACGCAGGTCTTCGCGCAGTTCCCGCAGGCGCAGGCTCTCGCGAAGCGCGATGTATTCCATCTCCGGGGTGACGATGCCGCGACGCGCGTAGTGCATCTGGGTCACGTTGGCGCCCGCCTTGGCGCGACGTGGGACGCGGAGATGTTCGAAGCGCAGGCTGGCCAGCGCCGGGTCGGCGGCGCGGGCGCGACCGTATGCGGAGGTCGGGCCGGCGAGTTGTTCGGTGTCGCCACGTTCTTCGATCCAACCGGCGCGCACGCTGGGCAGACCCGCCAGCAGGTCGATGGTGGTGGCGGGATCGGTGTAGGGACCGGAGCTATCGTAGACCGGAACGGGTGGATTGGCCTCGATGCCGAAACCGGTCGGGGTCGGCTGCTGGGCGATTTCACGCAACGGCACGCGGAGATCCGGGCGCGAACCAGTCAGGTAAATCTTGCGGGAATTGGGAAAGGGGCGAGTGGTCGCGGCCGACAGTTCGGCGGTGGCGCGGAGAAAATCCTGGGGAATGGCACTCATGGGCATCGTCCTGGTTCGGGTGACGGTGTGGCGACGGACGAGCGGCGGGTACCGGTGGACCTGGAGCAGCTTCCCTACGCCGGTATGATCCGGGTCAGGTTCAAAGGGACTCTCTCAGCTCCTGGTTAGGAGCACCCCCGCTTCATCGGATGATCATTGATAATCATTTAAGCACAGCAAGGCCAGATCGGGAAATGCGCTTTGCGAATCAAAAAAACCGCATGCTGTCCCAATCCTGGTCGTGATATTTTTACTCCTGCAAACTTGCGAGGTAACAGGCTCATGGATTACCGATTGTTAGGCGCTTCAGGCTTCAAAGTTCCCGTCCTGACCCTGGGTACGGGCACCTTTGGCGGTCGGGGCGAACTGTTCAAGGCTTGGGGTAGCACCGATGTCGCCGAGGCCAAACGCCTGGTCGATCTCTGCCTTGAGGCGGGTTTGAACATGTTCGACTCCGCCGACATCTATTCGGACGGCGCGGCCGAGGAGATTCTGGGCGCCGCCATCCAGGGCCGTCGCGACCAGGTGCTGATTTCCACCAAGGCCACCTTCCGTAGCGGTGCCGGCGCCAACGAGGTCGGCTCTTCGCGCCACCATCTCATTCGAGCCGTCGACGACGCCTTGCGCCGCTTGAACACCGACTATATCGACCTGTTTCAGCTCCACGGCTTCGACGCGGCCACGCCGGTCGAAGAGACCTTGCGTACCCTCGACGATCTGGTCACGGCCGGCAAGCTGCGCTACGTGGGTTGCTCGAATTTCTCGGGTTGGCACCTGATGAAATCCCTGGCGGTCGCGGAGCGATACGGCTGGACGCGCTACGTGGCGCATCAGGCGTACTATTCGCTGGTGGGCCGGGAATATGAGTGGGAATTGATGCCGCTCGCCCTCGACCAGGGCGTCGGTTGCGTGGTCTGGAGCCCGCTGGGGTGGGGACGGCTCACCGGCCGCATCCGCCGCGGCCAGCCACTGCCCGCGGCCAGCCGCTTGCGGAGTTCGGTCTCCACCAGCGCGGGGCCCCAGGTCTCGGAGGAGTATTTGTTCAAGGTCGTGGATGCGCTGGACGAGGTGGCGGCCGAAACCGGCAAGACCATTCCTCAGATCGCGCTCAATTGGCTCTTGAGACGTCCCTCCATCGCCACGGTCATCATCGGCGCGCGCGACGAACGCCAACTCCGCGACAACCTGGGCGCCGTCGGCTGGAACCTCACGGCCGGACAAATCGCGAAATTGGATCAAGCCAGCGCCGTGCCGAGGATTTACCCTTATTGGCATCAAGCCGGCTTCAGCGAGCGGAATCCATTCCCAACCGGGGCGTGAACCCGCATCCGCCGTTCCGGCGGCGGGCACGACAGGGGTCCGGCCCGGCGTGATCAGTCGCCGGTCGATGGCAAAAAAGCGTTCAGATGGATGCGCAGGGCGGCGGCCAGCGCCCGCGCGGCCGGACCCGCCCCGGTTTCGTCGGCCACTACCAAGTAGAGCACCCGGCAATAACGGGTGCCACTGGTCAAAGGCAAGGGTAACAGCCGCCCGGCGTCCAACTGTTCCCGGATCGAATGGCGCGGTAGCCAACTGAACGCCAAACCCGCGCTAACCAGCGCCAACGCCGTATCCGGATGGCTGACTGTCCAGCGCCGGGCAGACAGCCAGCCCTCGTCGCGCGGCTGGCGGGCGCCGGAATCGCGCACCACCACTTGAGTGGCGTTTTCCAGGTCGGCGGCGTTCAATGCCTCGCCACTCTGGTGCAGGGGATGGTCGGGCGCGGCCACCGCCACGAATTCGGCCTCGGCGACGGCATCGCCCAAGAAACCCGGCGGTACCCGGGTCACCAACGCGAGATCGACCTCGCCGCGTAGCAAGGCGTCCTCGGCGCCCGACAGCATTTCCTCATGCAACTGGAGGCGCGTCGCCGGGCATTGCGCCGCGAACGCCGTCAGCGCGGCCAGCAAGGGCGCGGTGGGGCATAGCCCGTCCACCGCCAGCCGCACTTCGGGTTCCCAACCCTGGAGCAACCCGCGCGCGCGCCGCTCCAGGCGGAATGCCTTGTCCAGCAGGGGTCGAGCATCCCCTAACAACGCCTCGCCGGCTGGGGTCAACACCATGCGACGACCCTCGGGAACCAGCAGATCCACGCCCAACTGGGTTTGCAAGCGCGCCACGGCATAACTGATCGCCGACTGACTGCGATGCAGCGCGGCGGCGGCTTGGGCAAAACCGCCGCATTCCACAATGGCCCGCAAGATTTGCCATTGCTCCAACGTGGTTCGCGGAATGGGCATCGAATTTGTCGAAAAGGCGGAAGCGGTTGAAATTGACGGCGATGCCGTCATGGAGATCGACTGAGCGCAACTTGATGAGGTTATACCATTTCTCTATAGATTTT
>JAGRHI010000387.1 GCA_020445045.1 Candidatus Competibacteraceae bacterium | reverse complement strand
GGCGCGGGCGACGCTGGGGACGTAACGATTACCGCACGGAATCTGCTCATCGACGGCCAGAACACTGCATCCTTTACTGGCATTGATAGTACCTCCACATCTAACTCCACAGGTGATGGGGGCACGATCAACCTGAGCATTGCCGACACTCTCACGGTGCGAAACGGTGGGCAGATCAGCGCCGCCTCGGCAACGACCAGTGGCGGCAACATTGCCCTCGATGTCGCCCGTCTCAGGCTGTTCAACGGCGGCGCCATCAGCGCCACCGTCTACGGCGGCTTCGACACCGAAGGCGGCAACGTCACCATCAACAGCGGCAACATCGTCGCCCTGAATGGCGGCGCCATTACTGCCCAAGCCAACCAGGGTCGGGGCGGTAACATCCTCATCAACGCCGAGGTGTTCCTCCACGATGCCGCCAGCACCGATCAAGTGCTGAACGCCTCCTCGCGCATCACCGGCAACGACGGTACCGTACAAAACAACGCCCCCAACACCGACCTCAGCGGTAGTCTGACCGTACTACCAACCAACTACCTGAGCGCCGCCGACCAGCTCGGCGACCGCTGCGGGACCAGTGATCCGGACAGCCGCGGCCGCTTCATCGTGCAGGGGCGCGGCGGGCTGCTGCCCGGTCCGGACGATCCGGCGACCGTCCGTCCAGTGCGTTGTCGCGCCGCGCCGCCGACCTCGGCCGGAACCACACCGCCCGCACTCTCATCCGCCTCCACGCTCGTAACCGCCGCGCAGGGCTTTGGCAATCGATGACAACGTCTGGCCTCCAGAGACTTCCCACCATGAACAAACTTCCTATATCCCTACTCGTCGGCCTGGCCCTGGCGCTCCCCATCTTGGCAACGCTCAGCCGTGCGCAAACGCAGCCTCCTGTCGATAGCACGCGACCGAAACCCGCCACCCAAACCGCGCAACCACCGCCCACCGCCAGTCAGACGCCCGTTTACCGACCGCCGCTGCGCGGTGCGCCCGCCACCCGGGTCGGCGGCGCCAACCGGGGCGGACCGGACGGGGGATTGATCCTCAGTGTGCTCGCCCCTGAAAGCACCGGCCTGACCCACCAGGCCCGGCCAACCTTGTATTGGTACGCTTCCCAGGCAGTGACCGCCCCGGTGGAATTCACCCTGAACGACGACCACTCCATCAAACCGCTGGTCGAGATGAAAATACCCGCCTCCCGGCCGGGTATTCACGCCCTACCCCTTAACTACACCCTCCAACCCAAGGTCGAGTATCAATGGGTCATCGCCGCCGTGATCGACCCTAACCAGCGCGCGCGCGACATCATTGCTGGCGGAACGATCAAACGGGTTCCGCCCTCTCCAACGCTCGCCACCCAACTGAGCCGGGCCAATCCAAGGGAATTGCCGTTTCTATACGCCCAGGAAGGATTCTGGTACGACGCCATCGGCACACTGTCCGAGCAAATCGACGCCAACCCGGCGGATCGCCACTTACGGGAACAGCGGGCAGCCTTGCTGGAACAGGTGGGATTGAAAATCGCCGCCACTGATGACCGGGAAACCAACCCCTGAAGAATGACGGAATGGTCCGGAACCAATGCCGCCCATCGATAAACGCACTGCCTTAGCCCAGCACGAGCTATTCAGCCACCTAGAGGCAACCGAACGCGAGCAACTCCTGCTGTTGGGCGTCGAGCGGCGATTTCACGATGGCCGGACGATTTTTCAGCGGGGCGACCCCGGCAACGGCATGATGCTGGTGCTGCGGGGGCAGGTCAAAATCAGCATCGTGTCCGATGAAGGCAAGGAGTTGATTTTTGCCATGACCCAGCCGGGGGAATGCTTCGGTGAGATCGCCTTGCTGGACGGCCAGACCCGCACCGCGGACGCCATCGCGGTCGGAGATTGCGTGCTGTTCACCCTGGCGCGTTCCGATTTCATCCCGTTCCTGGAGCGCCATCCGCAAGTCGCGATTCGCCTGCTCGCCGTGCTGTGCGGGCGAGTACGCACCACCAGCGACTTCATCGAGCGACTGGCTTTCCAGAATCTGCCCGCCCGCCTGGCTCGGCTGCTGCTCAAGCTGGCCGCGACCCAGGGATCGGCCACCCCGACGGGGGTCCGCATCGATCAAAAGCTCTCGCAGCAGGAAATCGGCAACCTCGTCGCCGCCAGCCGCGAGAGTGTCAACAAACAACTGCGGCTCTGGCGGGCGGAAGGGCTGCTCACCATCAAACAGGGTTACATCACCCTCCTGCAACCCGTCGCGTTGAATCGACTGGCTCATTCAAGCCGAACCACTGGTATCTGACCTCCCTCCCTTGCCGACCGGCTTCCCTTCCCGTGGCGGGAGAGGATGGCGGTGTCTCCGACTTCACTCGCATTCCCGAAAAAACCGGCGAATCGACGCGCGCTCCCGAAAAAAACCGATGAAACGTGAAGCAGCTCACATCTGACCATCGGGAAAAATGCGTGAATGGCCCCAACAAACGATACGTGAAGGGTGGGGATTCACCGATGCGGAACCCTTCGCGATCAGACTCGCAAGGACACTCCCATGAACGCCAGTCAGGCCATCGAATCAGTTCCTTCCCGCCAATTCGGCGCGGAACCCTTCAGCCTGAATCCACGAATTCGATCCGTGGTGTTGCACATCATCGCCCATCACGGGGCGATGCGGATTCTTGGAATCGGTCGCGACACTCTGCCGTTGTGCCACGACTTACATCATGCGGGTTATACCGTGGCCAGCACGGAACCCGAAGAGGGCGGCGCCGCCAACACGGCTGAATTCCCATCGGCGGTTCGTTCTTACCCGCCACTGGTAGGCCCTCACAGTGATTCGATCAAGGCGGCACCTTTCGACATGGCGGTCAGCATCGAATCCAGCGAACCGTTTTCCAGGCCATCCACGCTGGTCAAGCTGGCCGCCGTAAATCTTCAGCAAGGCGGCATCCTTGTCTTGTCGATGCCTTATGGCGGCTACCTGAGAAACCTGCTGATCACCGTGCGCGAATGGTGGAATCTGCCGCGCTTCGCAGTATGGGACGGCGGCCACATGCAACGCTGGTCGAGGAAGTGTCTGACCATGTTACTGAAATCTCATGGTTTTACCGTCATGGAATTCATTGGAGTCCGAAACCGCTGTTCGCAGTGGGAAGCGTTGATTCTGGTGGCAAGGAAAACCAATTGATTGAAATCTCATAGAGTCAAAAACTTTTAATCACGACCTGTATAAAACTGTCCGTAGTATGGATTCTTTCACTCAGCTTGTCGTCATGCTAATTGTCAGTGTCGAATTCAATATTTGTAAAACTCCATGAAGGAGAAGGGAATGACTGAAAAGTCGATTTTAAAAGTCAGCGATGTTCGTTGGAATGAACGTGAAGGATGCCTATGGAAGGTTCATGCCAAATTTGTCTTGCCAACAGCAGACACGATAGAGGGCGCAATAAAGGCGTTTCTACATAAAAATAAAGATGAGCTTTGTTTTAAGGTCAGTATTGAAAACCTTTTCCTCCAGTAACGGAGATGGCGAGATGAAGATCACGATCGAAATCAACGGTGGCTTCGCGCCACTCCCTGCATTGAGTAGACCTATCACCATCGATACGACAACGCTCAACCCACAGCTCGTCCGTCAACTCGAATCCCTGGTGCGGGACGCTGCGTTCTTCGACCGGCCCGCGTTCATCAATACCACCGCAAAAGGAGCAGCTGACTATCGAACCTATACCATTACTGTACAGGACGGCCCTCGCGTCCATACCGTTTCTTTAACCGATCCGATCTCGGATCCATCTCTCGAACAACTCGTGTCCCACCTCCAAGTCATCACTCACCCGTTGAAACCATGACCCGATGGAGGGATCTCCACTCCATGTCCGGTTCAGCGGATCGAATGAAACACCACAGGAGAATTAAATGAAACATCAACATACTTACCCTAACGGGGCTTGCACATGCGGCATCATCCCACCGCACATCCTTGAATTCATTTCCCGTAATGGAACGGAAAGCCAGCGTGCCATGGCACAACAAACCCTGGCTCTAGATACGCAGATCCGTTCGCAGCGGGTGGCTTTGCCGTTGGCGCGACCGGCTGGTGTGCAGGGCGCCGGCACACCCCATAAGAACCGACTGATCTACACGGCCGCGCACACCACGACCCTCCCCGGTACCCTGGTTCGAAGCGAGGGCCAAGGCGCCAGCGGTGATGTCACCGTTGACGAAGCCTACGAAGGATTGGGGGCCACGTTCGACCTCTACTATGATGTCTACGGGCGCAATTCGATTGATGACAACGGCATGGACCTAATCGCGACGGTCCATTTCGGGAACAATTACAACAATGCATTCTGGAATGGTGCTCAGATGGTGTTCGGAGACGGCGATGGGACGATTTTCAATCGTTTCACGATCGCCATCGACGTTATGGGACACGAGCTGACGCATGGCGTGACTGGCGCCACTGCCGGGCTCGAATACCATAACCAACCGGGCGCGCTCAACGAGTCGATCTCGGATGTGTTTGGCTCGTTGGTGAAACAGAAGTCGCTTGGGCAGACGGCGGCCCAAGCCGACTGGCTGATCGGTGCCGGACTGCTGGCCTCCGGCATCAATGGGGTAGCGCTGCGCTCGATGAAGGCACCGGGCACGGCCTACGACGACTCGCGGATCGGCAAGGACCCGCAGCCCGACCACATGAGTCACTACGTCAACACGTCGTCGGACAACGGTGGCGTACATATCAACTCCGGCATTCCGAATAAGGCTTTCTATCTCGCCGCCACCGCTCTCGGCGGGAATGCCTGGGACGTCGCCGGCAAGATCTGGTACCGCACGCTGCTCGATTCACGACTGTCCTCGACCGCCCAGTTCCAGGACTTCGCGAATCTCACCGCCGACAACGCCAACACGATCTCCGGCGCCTCGGCCCGGGCGGCGGTCGTTCAGGCGTGGCACGACGTCGGCATCGACGTCGTGCCCGTACTTTCGTGGCAGTACAACAAGTCCGTCCTGTCGACCTTCACCAGTCCGCACGCAATGAATGCCTGGGCCTACATCCAGGACAATGGATGGCGCAAGGTCCAGACCCTGACGCCCGATGGCGTTTCGAACGTGTTCACCCTGCTCGTCGAAGCACAAGCCTCGAACCGCAAGGTGCATGCCTATGTCGACGGGTCCTTGATCCACCAAGCCTACTCGGCCTGAACCGCAACGCTCCGATCCAACGTGGATTCCATTTCATATTCATATTTCCTTCAAGGAGAAACATCATGGCTTATATCAGCTTCTCGAACGCACACGTACTGATGACCTTCACGAGCCCACATTCGATGAATGCCTGGGGCTTACTCGAAACCCAGCCTTGGCGCAAGGCGCAGCCGATCAGCACCGACGGGGTCAACAACCTATTCACGCTGTTGAACGCGGCCAAGGCAAGCGGTCGCACGGTGTCGGGGTCCTACGACGACAGCAACGGAATGCTCTACACCCTCTACATGAACTGACGTCGGCACATCACTGGGCTTTCGCTTCAAGCGAAGCCAACGTTATGTGCCCATGGCCGAACCATGCAATCATTTCAAGGAGATTTCCATGTCGATTCCATCCATCACGATTCGCCTGGACTTCGGCGAAGGGAGTTCGTCCGGTACATCCAGTGGCATCTCGTCGCAAGGTGAGGCACCGACTCCGATGGGTTTCGGGTCGGGTGTGGCGAGTGTGGCTCAAGCCAACCTGCCAACGCCTTTCTCGAGCATTGAGGCAACCACCACTCAGGCCTCGGCACCGATACCGATGTCGGGCATCGGAGGTGTGAGCGCCGCGATGGACACGCCGCCAGTGCCGTCTCTGGACATCGCGAGCGCCGCGATAAACACGCCGCCGGTGCCGTCTCTGGACATCGCGAGCGCCGCGATAAACACGCCGCCGGTGCCGTCTCTGGACATCGCGAGCGCCGGTGCTTCCAGCACACCTGACGACATACCGCGCCCTGAAAGCGAACCCGAGGCCGTCATAAGACCGCATCGCAAACGCTGAGCGTGTCGGCCCAGGCCCCGCGCACGCCGTGAGGCGTAGCGCGGGGCCGGTTGCCATCGTTGCCAATATGCCGCCTCGCTGGACATGGGCTCAAGGCGGGTCGTGCATAGACGCTTTGGAACTGCCCTATTACCTATCTTTAAGGCACTGTAGTCACGAGTATTGGCCCAAAGGCGACGCAGCTGATTTGTACGGCGATGAGGAAGGAAGCGGTGTTTTTTACGCATCTTGTGGCGATACCGCGTTAGCGTTTAAGATGCGGAAAGGCGCTTTGCCGTGGCTGACATCGATCATCAGCCATTCGTAATCTGGCTCGTCGATCAGGATATCCGCAAGCCTTCCCCAAACGCCCACCCGAGCCTGCACGTCCACAAGTCAGTACGCGGCCTGCACGAAGAAATTCACCTGTGATCCGGTCCAGGCTTCCTCGCCGGTATTCACCTCCCGGAACGGGTAGCCCCAATACAACGCCGCCCTGACCTTATCGCTGGCGTCCCAGCGAACCCCCACGCCAGCGCTGGAAATCGAATTCGGCTTCAGGTCAAACTCTCCTTTGTTCTTGGCATAACCGTAATCAGCGAAGACCGCCAGTTGCACTTGACCCTCGTTCGGGCCGCGACTGACGCCGGGCAGCGGCAGGTGATACACGGGCGCCCGGAATTCCAGCGAAGCCACGAAACAGCGGTCCCGGACCAGGGTGTTCTCGGGATAGCCGCGCACCGTCTCCAATCCCCCAAGCGCGCACTTTTCCATCGGCAGCAGGGGATCGCTGGCCAGTTGCAGAACACTTTTGAAGAGCAGTTGGTAATCCCGCTCCTCGAAGCGCCGCGCCCACTGAAACTGGCCGAGCCAGCTCACGAACTGGCCGTCGGGCTCCCGAGCGTTGACCGTGGCACCGAAGGCGTCGAGACCCACGCTGAAGGTGGAACGGGCAGCAATCACCTGATTCAAGCGTCGGTCCAACCATTCCTGAACGAAGCGCGCGACGGTGATGGTCGCCTCGCCGTTGTCCTCACCGGGGGCGAAGGAGAATGGAATCCCCAGTAAAAAGGACTCGCTGTGCCGCCGTTCCAGATTTACACCCAAGGCAAAAGTCTGTTGCGGCGTTCGGTACGGGGGATGGGTTAGAGCAATACCGTAACTTTGCAGATCACTGGTGATATCGAGGGCACTGAAACGATCCTCGATCACCGAAGTATCGTTGCGCTCGGCCCAGATTTGCACGGTGGTGTCGCGGGCGTTCAGCGGCCGAGCGTAGAACACCCGCCAGTCGGAGGTGTCGCTGCTTTCCAGACTGTGGCCGTAGCTCAGTCCCAGGGTGTCGCCAACCCCGCTGAGGTTACGGTCCAGTCCGTATAGGTAGGCTCGTGTCGCGCCGACGCTCGGCGGATTGTTGTTGGCCACCGCCAAGCCGATTTCGTAGGGGCGAGCCTCGCGGATACCGAGTCGCAATCGCCCTTCTCCCGGTTGCACGCCCGGCGCCAGTTCCGCTTGGAGTTGCTCGATCAGCGGATTTTGCTGGAGAAGTTGCAGACGTTCCTGAAGGTGTTGGACATTCAGCGGTTCCCCGGCGTCCGATTGTAGCCGGTCCTGGAGATAATCGGCGCGCAGATGCATATTGCCGGTGATCTCGACCTCGGACAGCCGGCCTTCGACGACCCGAATTCGAACCACTCCATCCTCGACCTGTTGGTCCGGGATCACCGCGCCGGAGTTGAGGTAACCCCGTTCGACGTAATACAGGGTCAACTGGCGGCGCGCTTCCTGCAATTCCTCGGCGCTGAGGACCCGATTCTCATACGGCGCGGTGACGGCGG
>JAGRHI010000386.1 GCA_020445045.1 Candidatus Competibacteraceae bacterium | reverse complement strand
CCACCTGAAACCGCTCGCGCAGCCAGTCCAGGAACTCGCGCGCCCCTTCCACCGGCCCCATGTCGGCGATCACCCGCTGGATATCGGACAACTTCAAACCGTGCTGGTCCAGCAGCCCCAGCCGCCGCCGCATCAACTGGTCGTAATCGGGAATGTCGCGGGTGGTCAGTCGTAGCGCCTCGATACCGGTGCGCTCGGCGACGTTGATCCAGATTTCCGGAACCAGGACCCCTTCCAGGTCCAGGCATGCAAGTTCCATGAGAGCCCCCCTGTGGCTCCCGCCGCGGGCACGGCGGGTGTTGTCGTTAGCGAGATGTTCACGAGCGGTTAACGCTACCCGGTTTGCCGTCATGACCGCAATAGGCGCCACGTCGCCCCTGGTACTCTCACGCCGGATGCGGTGGCTCTTCCTCGGCGATCAATTCAGCCAACTGCTCGGTGTTGAGCCGTAATCGCAACGCCAGCACCTTGATCAGATCGATCGCCGCCTTGGGATTCTGCTCCAGAAACGGCATGAAATCCCGGCGGTGGATCATCAACAAGTCGCAAGACGTCAGGGTCATCGCGGTCGCCGAGCGGCCCCGGCCGTCGAGCATGGCGATCTCGCCGACGATCTCACCCGGCCCAACCGTGCCCAGCACGACTTCCCGCCCTTCCCGGTTAGCCACGCTGACCTTCAGGCGCCCGCTCAACACCACGCACATCTCCACGCCCGCATCGGCCACCTCGAACACCACATGCTGGGCGGGCAACGTCACCACCCGCGACAAAGCGACGATCTTCTCCAAATCACTGGGGGACATGTTACGAAACAGAAAGCTCTTATTGAGCGCTTGGTGCTTGTGCGACACCAGCGCTGGCGCCGAGTCTTTCCGCGTCGCCCCCAAGGCCAACACACCGTGTAACTGGCTGGCGATCAACGGTCGTCTGATACAAATGTGCTCCGCTCCAAACCGCGAGTTGGCCGAAGCGAAAATAACGCCGACGTCCGTGTCGATTTCCCGATATTCGCTCCAGGCCGCCATGGCCGCCGGATCGTCGGCGTTGACGATCAGGATATCGACCAACTCATGGTCAGCACCCGCCATGAGATAAGCACACTCGTTGTTGCTGGCCACCGACAGGATGTTGCGAATCATCCGGCGATCTCTTTCCACGAACCCGATCACGTTCACGGTTATCGTTTTTGCTGCCATGGTTTCACCCTCCAACAATTTCCATTACCCACCCGCTCCATCCGCTTCCGCCCAGCCGGTCGGCGATGACCAGTCCTACCGCCCCGGATTCCGGCGCGGGCTGGAGGCAAGTCTATAATTAATTGCACATCATCAGACAGAGCGTCTCTTATGAATCGCATGAATCTCAAATCAGCCACTCATCGCTCCGGCGAGTTGCGTTGTCGGCGGGCTTGGCCGACCCTCCTGGTTGCAATCTTCCTGCTCGCGCTGGCCAGCCCCACCCCCGGCGATGCCCAACCTTACAGTGGCGGGCGCTACAACGACGGCGATCGTTATGGCGGCGAACGAGGTCACCGCCGGGGTGGTCACGGTGCCACCGTCCGCTGCGAATCCGACGGTAATTACCGACACTGCCGCGCCGACACTCGGGACGGCGTGCAGCTCTACCGCCAACTGAGCAAGAGCGCCTGCCGCTACAACGACACTTGGGGCTACGACCGCCGCGGTGTCTGGGTGGATCGCGGCTGCCGAGGCGACTTTCAACTGTATACCGGCACCAGCGGCGGCGACGGCAAACAGAAAGACAAGGACAATACGGCGGCGATCGTCGGCGGGGTGATTGCGCTGGGCATCCTCGGGGCGGTGCTCGCGGAGCGCGGCAAACAAGATGGCCCCGACCACTCTTACCAAACCCTCCGCTGCGAATCCGACGGCGATTATCGACACTGCCGGGCCAATACCCGCAACGGCGTGCAGCTTTACCGCCAACTGAGCAAGAGCGCCTGCCGCTACAACGACACCTGGGGCTATGACCGGCGCGGTGTCTGGGTGGATCGCGGCTGCCGCGCTGAATTCTCGCTCAACTGATCTCCGCCCCCACCGATCTCATCTGGAGCCTTCTCATGAAAAGACTGTTTGCTCTCGGTCTCTGTCTGTGCCTCTTCCCGCTGGTCGGTCCAGCGCGAGCGCAGGAATCCCCGCCGCAACCCGCCGACACCGAACTGAGCCTGATGACCGGGCGTGAGGCCGGCACTTACTACCAGATCGGTCGGGACCTGAAAAAACTCGCCGCTCGCCACCGGATCGATCTCGATGTGATCCCCTCGGCTGGCTCACTGGAAAATATCTTCAAGGTTTATGAATATCCATCGATCCAACTCGGCCTGAGCCAGTTCGATACGCTAAGCCTGATCGCGATGCAGGCCGCCGTCGGCGACGACGCGGATGCCGAGGAATTACGGAATGTCGTCAACTCGATGCAACTGGTGCTGCCCTTGTACCAAGAGGAAGTGCACGTACTGGCCAAGTCACCCGAAATCAAGCGGTTCGCCGATCTGAACGGCAAGAAGGTGGCGATGGGCGACGTGGTCAGCGGCACCTACGGTACCGCCTCGATCCTGCTCGAACTCTTCCAGATCAAACCGGCCGCGCAACTGGAGTTGGACGCGGTCGCCGCCCTCGACGCCCTGCGCCAGGGGCAGGTGGACGCGATGATCTACGTGGTCGGCGCGCCGGCCCGGCTGTTCGCCCGTCCGTTCGAAACCGGCGAGCAACCACATCTGGTTTCCGTGACGCTTCCGGACAACGCGGCCAAGCACGAGGTCTTTCAGCCTTTCTATCGGGCGGCCACCATCCCAGCCGGCACCTACGGCTGGCAGGACCAGGCGGTCGCCACCCTGACGGTCGGCACCGTGCTGTTTACCAGCGACAAAGGCCCCGATGAAGACCGCTGCCGAGCCATCGGCCGCTTCGCCCGCATGGTGTACGACAACCTGGACGGGCTGCGCGGTAGCGGCCACCCCAAATGGAAGAACGTGACCATCGATCGAGAGGCGCTGCTGAAAGCGCCGCATCTGTCACCCTGCGTGGCCCAGGCGTTCAAGTGACCCCAAAAAAACCCGCCGGATGGCGGGTTTTCAATCCCATCTTTCCCATCCGTCTCAGTCGCCCTCGAAGCGCAAGGGTTCGGCCAGCAAAGGCAGATAATCCGGGAAATAGGTGCCACCGGCTTCGAACGGTCGGTCTGGATCGTTCAACGTTTTGGCGATGCCGACCCCATAGCTAATCGAGGCGGGATCGCTCGAATCCACCGGCCGGTCGGTGATCACTTCCCCCACCCGATAAGGTTGCCCATCTTGATGCGCGAAACCTTCCGCTTCTTCCCGGAAATAACGGTAGGTCACCGGCGTTTCCGGGAAGACATCCTTGCCCTTGTCGTAGCGCTGGGTCACCACCACTTGCCGGTAACGGCGCGCGGCGGCCAAGGCGTCTTCCCGAGGCGGATAAAGCAGTTCGCCGCGAATCGTACCGTCGGCGGTCAAATAGCCACCCCGCGCGGTGAGATCGCGCAGCAAGCGCTGCCGCTCCGCCTGACTGTCTTGAAAAGCCGAGGCGCTACTGGTATCGAGCGCCGGCCATGCACTGGCATAGCCCTTGGCGGGTTGGATGGCGGCGGCGAGAAAGCGCTCGATGGCGGCGGGCATGTCCCCATACAGGCTGACGCCCACCACATTGTCCAGAAAGTGACGAAACTCGCCCTTGTTCAGTCCCCGGTTCAGCGGATCGCCCAATTGGGCGATGCCGGGCGTCTGGTCCGGCGGCGCGTCCGCTTGGGCGAGATAGCGGAGATAGTCCATTTCCCGCCATCCCAGTTCGCCGGGGAACTTGCGTGGTAACGCCCAGGTAGAGTCCACGGTGTTGCCGGTCCCGGACGTGAATTGCGGAAACTCGGTGGCAACGATACCGCCATGGCAACCGATGCATTGGGTCAGTTCTTCGCGATTTTGCGGGCGCAACGCACCGCTCTGACCTTCGATGTAACCAGCCAGATACCAGCCTACCCCATTGTCCACCCAACCTTGCATGTCATTGCCGTACACCGGCGCGCCCTCTTCCTTGACGCCGGGACGGAATTGGCTCGGGTGGAAAGCCTTCCACTTGTACATATAGCGGACTTCCTTGACCCGACGGGCGCGGGTGCCGGGATAGGGACTGAGCGTGGGGTCACGACCGTCCGCCACCACGTCCACGTAATGCAGGGGATGGGCGAATTCGGTGCCGACCGGATACAGGCCACGTTCAAGCGCAATGGCTTGCGCCGCGCCCCGATAGGTTTCGCCGTCCTCCCCGCGCAGGCGGTCCTGAATCGCCCGCTCCACCAAGTCGAGATTCCGGGCATAGACGTCCAGGTCGAAACCGCCGTCCTCGCGCTGCATGAACGCCTTGGGCAAGCGGATGTAAATCCCCGAAACCGAACCGGTCATCGGGGTAAAGAGGCCGTAGGGCATGAAATTCACCGCCCGCCAGCCGGTGATCCAGTGCCCCGCGCCGTCCTGGAAGAAGCCATGGCCCACCGTGTCGGAGCGGACGAAACCGTCGGCGTCGGCGGGTAAATCCGCCGGGTCCAATCCCGGAAACAGTCGAAACGGCGTTTCCACACCGCCGTCCCAGTCGCGGGGATCACCGGGCCGTTGCGCGAAAGCCGCCCGCCAATTGTCCTGGCGAATGTAGCCTTCCATATCCCAGCCCTGGGGATCGACGCCCAGTGCCACGACCGCTTCCCGCAACTTTTCCGGGGTCAGGGTATTCTCCCAAGGATTGCGGCTCGGCGAAGGCGTGAAGGGGCTGAAGGGGGTAAAGGAGTATTCGAGTTGCAAGTCACCAAGGCGCGGCTCGGCGCCGGCCTGCGGGAAATTGTTGCCCAGACCGGCCCGATAGGCGCCGTTGGTATGGCAGAACAGACAAGCGTTCTGCGTGCCACGCGACGTTTCGATATGACATTGGGCGGGAATGTAGGCGTAGGGATTGCTGAAGGTCAACGGACTGCGAAAATCGCCCCGTGGATAGCTCACCACGGTCGCCGCGGTGGATGTTTTTGTTTGAACGTTGACCTGCCCCTGGCTGTCGCCGCACCCGTTCAACACCGCGCTCAGCATCAGCACGATCGCTACCGGATTCGAAAAATGTGGCCGGCGATTCATGCGGGATTCTCCTCGCGAAAAGCAAAAAAGCCAGCGACCCGGGCAGTCGCCAGCTTGATTGGTTTGATCAATGGATCATCACATCACAGACCCGGAATGCCCCCGACATACCCCACTGGCGCGTAAAATCGGTCGATCATTGGCGTGAGTCGCGCTTTGAGATCGGCGTTGATGCTGCTTGGAAAATCGCCGTAATGCTGGGCGTTGCTCATGACGTAGGCATGGCCGTTCAGATTATCCACCACTTGCAGACCGGTGGACTCGGCACCCGCCGTCAAGCTCAGAATGCGGGTCAACTTCTGGGTATCCACGTTATAGGCCCAGACGTAGTTGTTGATGTGCATCCCCGAATCTTCGCCGATGAATAGCGTGCGCATCTTTTCGGAGAAGAACAGATTGTCGGTGTTGGCAACGGTGTCGACATCGGCGGTATTGCCCACCTCGTCGGTGGCGATCGGCTGACCAAGCAAGGCTGGCTCGACATACATGCTGGTGGCCACCCACTCGGAATCGATGGCATTCCCCGCGCTATCCTTGATACCGGATTCCAGGGTTAAGGTATACGTCGCGCCGGCACTGTTCTTCGGCAAACGGATGTCATTCACCGGCTCGGTCGGATCGGAGGTCATGCTATCCCTGATGCTCGACATGGCCATGTACAATTTCTTGTCCTTGGCATTGACCGTCACGCCTTCCATCTTGGTAAATTCGGTGGTGCCGCCAAGCAAGGCCGTGTAGCGACGGGTTTCCAGAAAGGCGGCGGCTTTTTCCATGCCCGGCTTGAGGCTGAGGCATTCGTCGGCGGCAGAGCCCGCCCGCACCCGGGTGTAACCCGCCGCGCACTGCCCATCGACCGGCTCGACCGCGTCGAAGATTTCGGCAAAAGTCAGGCTGTCGGCCATCGGCTCGATTTCGGCGTCGGTGGCATGACCGAATCGGTTCCAGGTCAGAGTCGCGCGACCACCATCCTGATCGCTGACTTGATGCCATTTGGCGGAGTACAAGGTACCGGCGGACAGATCGCCATATTGATCGGCCACGAACATTGCCATGAGCCCGTAAGCGCCGTCGTCGCCCATGTAGGCGGTGCGTCCGTCCGGCATCAAACGCGACAACTCCCAGGTTCCACGTCCCATGGCATGATGCTTGACCACGCTGGTGGCGCCATCGGACTTGATTGTGACCTCGGGAATGATCCCGTAGTGATAGGGAGTGGCTTGCTGGGTTCCAGCAAAGTAAAGGTCAGTCAAGGCCTTGAGGCCGGCGGCGGTCGTTTCGTAGTCGGCGGAATCGAGCGGGTTGTAAATCAGATCGTAGTCTTCCTCGGAACCCAGATGGGTGTGCCAAGGCGTCTGCGAACCCGCGCAGGGAATCCAGAGACCATGGACTCCGGAAAAATCGATGGGCCTGACCTTGGTCGCGGTCAACTTGCCGTCGCTGGCTTGGGTGATCTCGCTTAGGGTCATCGACATCGGCATGCGGGAGTACCAGCCCGGTGTCGTATAGGCGACCGAACCGTCGCTCAAAATCCAGTCATACTCATAGTGCGTGACCAGAAACGGCTTGCCATCGATATTGAGCAGGCTATTGGCATCCGGGGTTTCGGCCACCACCGAATTACCCATCGGATCGAGCAGCGGCTCCATCTTGTAATTGTAGAGTTGACCGGCGGGGTATTTCTTGCCGTTCACTTCGGCCACTTCATCCTTGACGCTGAACAATACATTGTAACTCAGAGGAAATTCCTTCACGCGGCCGTCCTCGTAAGTCACCTTGGCAACCGATGTGGTGTACGTCGTGGCGAATTCCTCATCGGTCGCGGGTGTGGCGGTTCCGGTGAACTCGACCGACCGCGCCACGGACGACGATGACGGGATTGGCGTATCGTTGTCATCATTACCGCAAGCAGTTAGACCCAAGGCGGACAGCACCGCTACCGTGAGCAGTTTCATTTTCATCGCGCGACTCCCTGATTGAATCGAAATCGAGATGATGATCCACCGAGATTGCCCGAATATGACAGCAATACGACGCCTTGATGACCCGCAAGCGCGGCGACGCCGCCAAGCCCCTGCATCCACCCGCGGCCGACGATCAGGGAAGTGGCCGCCGCCAGCGTGCGCCGATGTAATCCACGTCTTACAAAAGACCACCTGCTTCCGTACCTCTTTCCAAGGTTCCGCGTATGGTCTAAAGTTGGCTTGTCAAGCGATCGGCACTGCTGAATCGCTGGAGGAATAAGATCAGGCCATGGCTAGCATTCCCAACAATGCCGTCACCCAACGCGGCGGCCAGCTGATCGGGCTGGCCAGACAGCTCGTCATGCATCATCTGCTCGACGAGGCCGACGCACTGCAGGCTTTCGATCAGGCGCGCAAGCAAAATATCCCGTTCGTCGCTTACTTGATCGACAACAAACTGGCTCGCGACAAGGATATCGCCCGCGTCGCCGCGCGCAGTTTCAACCTGCCGCTGTTCGATATCGAGGCGCTGGAGATCGATAAGACCGTCGTGCAGTTGGTCGACGAAAAACTACTCCGCCAACACCACGCCCTGCCGTTGCACAAACGAGGCCGGCGACTGTTCGTGGGCCTGAGCGATCCCACCAACCAGCGAGTACTGGAAGACATCAAATTCCAAACCCGGCTGGACGTCGAACCCGTGGTCGTGAGTGGGCTGCATCTGGTCAAGATGCTCGATTCCGCCGTCGAGACCTCGGCGGCGACCATGGTCGATCAGGAAATCGGCGATCTCGACTACAGCAGCGAAAGCGATTCCGCCAAGGTCAAAACGCTGACTCAGGCTGACGCCGACGACGCGCCAGTGGTGCGGTTTGTCAACCAGGTCATTATCCAGGCCATCAACCGCGGCGCCTCCGACATCCACTTCGAACCCTACGAAAAGACCTACCGGGTGCGCCTGCGTCAGGACGGTATCCTGGACGAACTCTACAAACCGCCGATCTCGATGGCGCCGCGCCTGTCCGCCCGCTTGAAGATCATGGCCCAACTCGACATCGCCGAACGGCGCGTGCCGCAGGACGGGCGACTCAAACTGTACCTCACCAAACAACGGGCCATCGATTTTCGCGTCAACACCATGCCCACTCTCTGGGGCGAAAAGGTGGTGCTGCGTCTGCTCGATCCCTCCAGCGCCCAGATGGGCATTGAGGCGCTGGGCTACGAGGAACACCAAAAGGAATTGTTTCTCAAGGCCATCCACAAACCACAGGGGATGGTGCTGGTCACGGGCCCCACCGGCAGCGGCAAGA
>JAGRHI010000385.1 GCA_020445045.1 Candidatus Competibacteraceae bacterium | reverse complement strand
AATCTGGACAGCCGAACGAAAAATCTAGTCTTGGTCCAGGGGCTTGATGTTGGTTGCTTGTTTGCCTTTTGGCCCCATGGTGACGTCGAAGGAAACTTTCTGATTTTCCTTGAGCGTCTTGAAGCCGCGCGCCTGAATCGCGGAAAAGTGCGCAAACACGTCGTCGCCGCCGTTATCGGGCGTAATGAAACCGAACCCCTTGGATTCGTTAAACCATTTGACGGTACCAGTGACCATATTGATGCATTTCCTAAGAACTAAGGGTATTGGAACAATCGGGCGGAAACCCGAACAAGCCGCACGAATTCAAGACGGGAAGATGACGGACTGAATAACCGACGGTCGTTACAGCGACGAACAAGTTCACCACTTAAAAATCATACGCACCAAAACTATAGGCGAAGCCCATCGGTAGGGCAAGTTGATTTTCGCGCGGGTCGTTTTGCTCTTGATCCTGTTCTCATCATAGCTCCTTGGCCATCACCAGTGCGTCTTCCCGTCCACCAGCGGCGGGGTAATAGCCCGGCCGCAAGCCGATTTCGCAAAAGCCGGCGGAGTCGTAAAGCCGCACGGCGGCGGTGTTGGTGGGGCGGACCTCCAGGAATACGCTTTGCACCTCAGCGGTGCGCGCCAGTTCGAGCAGGTGTTCCAGCATGCGCCGCGACAGCCCACGTCCCCACAGTTCCGGTCGCACGCAAAGGTTGAGGATATGGGCTTCGCCGGCCGCCGCCGACATCACGCCGTAGGTCTGGATGAAGCCGTGCGGGGTTTCCAATACCTGGCAGTGGTAACCGACCCGGATACAGTCGCGGAAGATGCTTTCGGTCCAGGAGAATTCATAGGCGCGCTTCTCGATCGCGAGCACTTCCCGGAGATCGGCGTAGAGCATTCGCCGAAATCGGCTGGCTCGGGATTCCCGCAAGACTTTCATGGCCCGGTGAATTTCCGGGTCGACTCGCCCGCGGCGGTGGTCATGGCGCGCCGCGCCAGCCGCAGGTCGTCCCAGACCTTGCGCTTCTCGCGCGGCGAGCGCAGCAGGTAGGCGGGATGGTAGGTCACCACCAGCGGAATTTGCACCGGACCGAAGCGGTGGACCCGGCCGCGCAGCTTACCGATCTGAGTGTCGGTATCCAACAGATTCTGGGCGGCGATGCGACCCACGGCGAGGATAATACGCGGTCGGATCAACTCGATCTGTCGTTCCAGGAACGGCCGGCAGAGGTTGGCCTCGGTGGGTGCTGGGTCGCGGTTTTCCGGCGGGCGGCATTTGAGAATATTGGCGATATAGACCTGCTCGCGTTTCAGGCCGATCGCCAGCAGCATCGGGTTAAGCAGCTTGCCGGCCCGGCCGACGAATGGCTCGCCGAGTCGGTCCTCGTCGGCGCCGGGGGCCTCGCCGATCACCAGCCAGTCGGCCTCGTGGTCGCCGACCCCGAACACGGCTTGGGTGCGGGTGGCGCACAGGCCGCAGGCAGTGCATTGCCGGGCTTCCGTTGCGAGTTCTTCCCAATCCATCCGGGCGATGCGCGCTTCACGGCTGGAAGCGGGCGGCGTGAAGACCTGATCGGCGGCGGTTTCGAATACCGGTTCCCAATCGTCCGTCATGGGTGGAATCCAGTCGTCAGGGGGTAAAGATTCGAAATCCTCCACGTCCCTCATGGTGGTCGGCTGGGGTCGATCCCAAGGGTTCTCTTCCTCGGCAAGGGAGGGGTGCGCGGCGGCGGGATTGGGTGCGAGGGCGGACGTCTCCAAGCCTTCCGCCATAGGCGGAAGCGAGGAATCCGCTGCTTGCGGATGCCCGGCCAGTGGCCGGCGCGGCAGCCACAAGGAAATGCCCAGCGCGGCCAGGTACTCGCGGTTGCGGTCGCTGGTCACGGGGTTTGCTCACAGCAGTTGCGGATGTGCCCGCTCGGCGGGTTGCAACACCTTGTTGAGCGCGTTCACATAAGCCTTGGCCGAGGCGATCACGATGTCGGTATCGGCGCCCTGGCCGTTGACGATCCGGCCACTCTTGGAGACTCGCACCGTCACCTCGCCCTGGGAATCGGTGCCGCTGGTGATGTTGTTGACCGAGTACAGCAGCAGGTCGGTGCCGGTTTGCAGGATGCTTTCGATCGCCTTGAACGCGGCATCCACCGGACCGCCGCCATCCGCGGTCGCTTTGCGTTCCTCACCGTCCACCGACAGGGTCACCTGGGCGCTCGGCGTTTCGCCGG
>JAGRHI010000384.1 GCA_020445045.1 Candidatus Competibacteraceae bacterium | reverse complement strand
CGAGCAACACGTCAAGCGCTCGCTGTTGGAACGCATCAACCGTGAAGCCATCACCGAACGCTTCGGCCAAATTCTGGTGCCCACCGAGGAAGTCGTGGAAATGCGCGACGGGCAGAAGCGCAAGAGCGACCGCAAATTCTTCCCGGGCTACGTGCTGGTACAGATGGAAATGGACAACGAGACCTGGCACCTGGTCCGTAGCGTTCCCAAGGTGCTCGGCTTCATTGGAGGAACCAGCGATAAACCGGCGCCGATTTCGGAAAAGGAAGCGCAAACCATCTTGCAGCGGATTCAGGACGGCGTCGACAAGCCTAAGCCCAAGGTGCTGTACGAACCCGGCGAAATGGTGCGCGTCACCGACGGTCCCTTCAATGATTTCGAGGGTGTGGTCGAGGAAGTGAACTACGAAAAAAGCCGGCTGCGCGTCGGCGTGATGATTTTCGGCCGAACGACCCCGGTCGAACTCGAATTCAGTCAGGTCGAAAAAGTGTCCCGCTGATCGGTATCCACCGGTCGATTTTCCGCCTGTCCGCCCAACCGGACAGCTCATTCGGGGAGCCGCGAGGCGCTTGTACCCGACAGGAGTCATAATGGCAAAAAAAGTTACCGCTTACGTTAAATTGCAGGTCGCCGCCGCCAAAGCCAACCCTAGCCCTCCCGTCGGTCCGGCGCTGGGTCAGCACGGCGTCAACATCATGGAATTCTGCAAGGCCTTCAATGCCCAGACCCAGAATCTGGAACCGGGTCTGCCGATTCCGGTGGTGATCACGGTCTACAGCGACCGCAGTTTCACCTTCATCATGAAAACGCCGCCGGCCACGGTGCTGTTGAAGAAGGCGCTGGGAATCGATAAGGGCAGCGCCACGCCCAACACCAAGAAAATCGGTACGGTCACTCGCGCCCAACTGGAAGAAGTGGCCCAGGCCAAGATGCCCGACCTGACCGCCGCCGACCTCGACGCCGCGGTGCGCACCATCGCCGGCAGCGCCCGCTCCATGGGTCTCGACGTTCGCGAGGAAGCGTGACATGGCCAAGCTCTCCAAACGCATGCAGGCGATTCGCGCCAAGCTGACCCCAGGAAAATTCCATCCGATCGAGGAAGCCATCGAACTGCTCAAGGAACTGCCTGGCGCCAAGTTCAAGGAATCCGTGGACGTGGCCGTCAACTTGGGCGTGGACCCGCGCAAGTCCGACCAGGTGGTGCGCAGCGCCACGGTGCTACCGCACGGGACCGGTAAAACGGTGCGGGTGGCGGTATTCGCGCAAGGCGCCAACGCCGACGCCGCCCACGCCGCCGGCGCCGATGTGGTCGGCTTCGAGGATCTGGCCGAATCGGTGAAGGCCGGCAGTCTCGACTTCGACGTGGTGATCGCCGCGCCGGATGCCATGCGGCTGGTGGGCCAGCTCGGCAAAATTCTCGGCCCGCGCGGCCTGATGCCCAATCCCAAGGTCGGCACCGTGACACCCGACGTGGCGGGCGCCATCCGCAACGCCAAGGCGGGGCAAGTTCGCTATCGCACCGACAAATCCGGCATCATCCACTGCACCATCGGCAAGCTGGATTTCGCCTCCAACCAGTTGCGAGAAAACTTGCAGGCGCTGTTGCACGATTTGCAGAAGATCAAGCCCGCGACGTCCAAGGGCGTCTACATCCGCCGAGTCACGGTATCCACTACCATGGGACCAGGTCTCGCCGTGGATCAAACCACTCTGTCATTCTGAGCCGTCTCCCGGCATGGCGCCGGGGGATGGAACGAGGAACTTTGGGC
>JAGRHI010000383.1:299-4736 GCA_020445045.1 Candidatus Competibacteraceae bacterium | reverse complement strand
CCGATATCGTGCAAGGCACTCATCGCCTTTTCCGCCGCGCCGAAGAAGAGCGAACCGGAAACTTCGTACAAGCGCACGCCGTCCGGCAACGGGCTTTCCAGATGAGGATGATCGGCCTCCACATGCTTGCCACCCGTCAAGGCCGCCATGCGGTTCATGAACAGCAGCGCGGCCAGCACCACGCCGATGCTGATGGCGACCACCATATCGAACAGCACCGTCAACCCAAAACAGACCAGCAATACCAGGATGTCGCTGCCAGGAGCCACCTGAATAATATGACGAAAGTGCTTGAGTTCGCTCATATTCCATGCCACCAGCAGCAGCAAGGCGGCCAAGGCGGCCATGGGCAGATAACCCAGCAGTGGCGCCAGTGCCAGCAAGACCGACAGCACGAACAATGCGTGAAAGACGGCGGCCAGCGGACCTCGGGCACCGGCGCGGATGTTGGCAGCGGTACGGGCCAGCGCGCCGGTCGCGGCAATGCCGCCGAAGAATGGCGCCACCACATTGCCGATGCCCTGTCCGATCAGTTCGGCATCGGGATCGTGCTTGGTCCCGGTCATGCCGTCGGCCACCACCGCGCACAGCAGCGACTCGATGGCCCCCAGCAGGGCGATCGCCATCGCCGGACCCAACAGATCCTTGATCAATCCCAGCGACAGTCCCAATACTGATCCGTCCGGGCCGGGCAATTGCCATGGCAACCCGAAGCTCGGCAGGAACGGCGGAATACCCGGCAAGGTTTCCCCGCCCAACACATAGCTGAAGCGCGACGCGATGGTGGCGACTTCGAAACCGTCCACGGCTCGACCGAGCAGCCAAGCCAGTACGGTGGCGATCGCCAGACCGGCCAGCGGCGCCGGCAAGCCGGTTTTCAGGCGCGGCCATAGGATCAGCAAAGCCAAGGTCAAGGCGCCTATCAGCAAATCCGGCGGGTGCAAACCGGGCAGCGCCTGCCCCACCAGCCATAGCCGCTCCACGAAATGTTCGGGCTGGGCAGCCACTTGCAGGCCGAAAAAATCCTTGAATTGCAGGCTGGCGATCACCACCGCGATGCCGGCGGTGAAACCGGTGGTCACCGGATAGGGAATGAATTGGATCAGCTTGCCCATCCGCGCCACACCCATGCCGATCAGCATGATACCGGCCATGCAACTGGCGGTGATCAGCCCGCCAAGACCATATTTTTCGGCGATGGGATTCAGGATGACGATGAAGGCGGCGGTCGGCCCCGACACGCTGTAGCGGGAGCCGCCAGTCAGGGCGATCAGCAACCCGGCGACGATGGCGGTATATAAACCATACTGCGGCGGCACTCCGCTGCCGATTGCCAACGCCATCGACAGCGGCACCGCGACAATGCCGACGGTAATGCCGGCCAGCAGGTCAGCTTGTAGCTTGGATAGATTATAACCGCCGCGCAACTTGTCGCGCAGGGCGGTACCAAACGGCAGATAAAGTGGATGCCCCCGGTCGGGTTTCATGAGAAGCGGATTCTTTATCCGTTTTGGGAACGTGGGGGCTGAACGACCACGGTCTTTTCATCACCCGGCTCGGACTCCTTGATGATGTAACCCCGCTCGTTTTCCAAATAAAATTCGATGACTTCAAGCGGAATCGACCTGAGCTGACTCAGGTACACCATGGAATCCTTGAAGCGTTGCAGTTCGGTAACGGTAATGGTCATGGGATGGCTCCAAATCGATGGGTTGACGGTAAAGCAACTATCGAACCACTTGCAACAACGCCAGCAAACCTTCGAGCAACTCCATGGGATTGGGCGGACAACCGGGAATATGCAGATCGACCGGAATCACCTCGGCCACCCCGCCGACGCAGGCGTAACCACCGGCGAACACCCCGCCGTCCCGCCCGCAATCGCCCACCGCGACCACCCATTTCGGATCGGGCGTGGCGGCATAAGTGCGCTCCAGCGCCTCGCGCATATTGACCGTCACCGGTCCGGTCACCAGCAACACATCGGCATGACGCGGCGAGGCGACGAAGTGGAAACCGAAGCGCTCCAGGTCGTAAAAAGCATTGTTCAGCGCGTGAACCTCCAGTTCGCAACCGTTGCAGGAGCCGGCGTCCACCTCACGGATCGCCAGACTGCGGCCCAAGCGGCGGCGGGCGGCTTGATCGACCTGCTTGCCCAATTCGGCCAGGGCGGATTCGGAAGGCGCCGGGGCGGGAAGAGTCAGCGGCGACCGCCACCCATTTTGCAACAGCAGCTTGCGCATGATGGAGCGCCTAAAGATCGTGGCCCGAGTACGAGCAGTTGAAGGATTTGTTGCATAAGGGAAAATCCGCCACGATGTTACCTTCGATGGCGGCTTCCAGCAGCGGCCACTGAAACCAGGAAGGATCGCGCGGATGACAGCGCGCCACCGTGCCGTCGGCGGCCAAGCGTAACCAAACCAGGATATCGCCGCGAAAGCCCTCGACCAACGCCATGCCCTCGACCAGTTGGCCGGGCTGGTTCAGTGCCCCACATACTGGACCCGACGGCAACCGTTCCAGCATCCGTTCGATCAGGGCCAGGCTCTGTTCCACCTCGCGGATGCGAATCCACACCCGGGCGTTGACATCGCTTTCGCGCCGCACCGGCACCTCGAACTCAAGCTGGTCGTAGGGCGGATAACCTGGCTCGCGGCGGGCATCGAAGGCGCGGCCGGCGGCGCGGCCGATCACACCGCCGCAACCGAACTGCTGGACCAGGGTCGGATCAAGCGTCCCGGTATTGACGGTGCGCTCTTGCAGCGAGGCGGTGTTGTCGTACAACTCGACCAAGGGCGGAAACGCGCGGCGCATCTCGGCCAGCAAGGCTCGCAAGATCGGCACGCCATCCGCCGGCAAATCGACGGCCACCCCCCCCGGAATCACGCAATCCATCAGCAGACGATGTCCGAAGCAGGCGGCGCTGGCGCGCAGCACCCGCTCGCGCAACACCGCGCAATGGGCCAACATCAAGGCAAACGCGGCGTCATTGCAGATCGCGCCGATATCGCCGCAATGATTGGCCAACCGCTCCAATTCGGCCATCAGTGCCCGCAACCAGTGCGCGCGCGCGGGAATCTCCGTTGCCGTCGCCGCCTCGACCGCCCGAGCGAAGGCCAAGGCATAAGCCACCGTGCTGTCGCCGGAGACTCGTCCGACCAGCCGCGCCGCCCGCTCCAGCGACGCGCCGTTCAGCAAGCTCTCGATACCCTTATGAACATAGCCCAGCCGCTCTTCCAGCCGGACCACGGCCTCGCCGTTGGCGGTGAAGCGGAAATGGCCGGGTTCGATGATGCCGGCGTGAACCGGCCCCACCGGAATCTGGTGCAGGCTTTCGCCCTCCACCGGCAGAAACGGATAAGGCGGCATCGCTTCGACCGGCGCGGCCGAGGAACCTAGGGGATGACGCAGGGGCCAGCGGCCGTGATCCAGCCAGGGACGAAGATCGGGGCCATTGACTGGCCGCAAACCGACCAGATCGGCAATGGCGCGTTCCAAGCGTTGCGCCGGTGGATGCCAACGCCCCACCGAGGGGAACTCGCCGGTCGGACAGGGCAGACTGGCAATACCCAACGTCCCGATTTCGAATTCATGGACCGCCAGATGAACCATGCCGGATTCGCCCCATAATCCGAGCAGGCTCCATCTGCCTTTCGCCAGGCCGGTCAGCAGCGCATCCCAGGTTTCGGCGGTCACCACGAACCGGGACCAGGGTCGATGCCCGGTGACCGGATGTCCGACCTCCAGCACGGTCAGCAAGGCGGAATTGGCGTTGGTCGCGCTCATCGTATCGCCCTCAACCCAGCAGGATCGCGACATGGCGGAACCAGATCACCAGCGATTCGGGCAACCAGAACCCGGCGACCAGCACCAGCAGCAGATGCACCGTCATCGGCAGGGTACTGGCCCGCACCGGCACGAAGGCGGCGCTGTCCGGCTGGCCGAACGCCACGCCGTGCAACCGCCACAGCAGGGTGCCGAACGCCAGCAGCAATCCCAGCACCAGCGGCAGCGCCAGCAGCGGTTGACGGGCGAAAGTGGAACTGACCACCAGGAACTCGCTCATGAATACCCCGAACGGCGGCATCCCGGCGATGGCGATCACGCCCGCCACCAGCCCCCAGCCGAGGGCTGGATGGGTGACGGTCAGACCGCGAATGGTGGAAATCCGCTGGGTGCCCTTGACTTGGGAAATATGGCCCACAGTGAAGAAAATCGCCGATTTGGTCAGGCTGTGCAGGGCCATGTGCAACAGCCCGGCAAAATTGGCCAGCGGCCCGCCCATGCCGAAGGCGAAGGTGATGATGCCCATGTGTTCGATGGAGGAGTAGGCGAACAGGCGTTTGATGTCGCCCCGGCGGTACAGCATCAAGCCGGCGAACAGCAGGGACAAGAGCCCCAGACCGACCATTAGCGGCCCCGGCGCCAGCGCGGACG
>JAGRHI010000383.1:0-273 GCA_020445045.1 Candidatus Competibacteraceae bacterium | reverse complement strand
AGCACCGCATACAGCGCCACGTTCAGCAGCAACCCGGACAGTACCGCCGAGATCGGTGTGG
The DNA here is from genome assembly GCA_020445045.1 of Candidatus Competibacteraceae bacterium. Classification (GTDB taxonomy): domain Bacteria; phylum Pseudomonadota; class Gammaproteobacteria; order Competibacterales; family Competibacteraceae; genus Competibacter. The sequence continues at coordinate 212 of JAGRHI010000383.1, read as the reverse complement.
GGCCTTCGGCGTGCGCATCCGGCAGCCAGGCGTGCAGCGGCACCAGACCGGCCTTGGTGCCGTAGCCGAGCAACAGGAACACGAACGCCAAGTTGAGCAGCGCCGGATCGAAGGCGTCGGCGCGGGCGAGCAAGCGATCCCAGGCCATGGCCGGCAACCCCTGCCCGATCGCCGGCTGTGCCGCCACATACACCAGGATGGTGCCGAACAGC
>JAGRHI010000382.1 GCA_020445045.1 Candidatus Competibacteraceae bacterium | reverse complement strand
GTTGCTCGTAGGTCAGCAGTTGCCGAAGTCGGCCGGCTGCTTGTCCCACCACTTCGTCGGCGGTCGCTACCCCGGCGGAATCGCGGATAGCACGCAGGTTGTCCATCATTACGAACAGCAACGCCAGCGATTGGATCCGTAGGCCCAGGGTTTCGATCGCCCGCTCCAGCAGAGTCAGGAACCGCTGGCGGTTGAACAGGCCGCTGACCGAATCGTTATCGGTCAACAGGTTCAGCTTGACGCGAGTGGCTCGTGCTCGATGCAATCGCTGTCGGACTTCCCAGCACAGATAACTGACGGGCACCGGTTTGGCCAACAGGCTGGCGCCCGGAGCATCCAAATTAATGAGGTAGTGCGCCGTGTCCGCCGGAAAGCACAACAGGATCATCGGCAGAATGTCGAACTCACGGTGTTGGGCGATTACCCGCGCCAGTTCGGAACCGCTGATTTCCTTGATATCCAAATCGATGATCAACAGATCCGGTCGGAACTGGTGAATTTCCCGCAGCACTTGCAAGGGTTGGATCACGACCAGTGGCGTGATGCCTTGTTCCTCGAGCGCGCCCGCTATTTCCCAGGCTTCGTCCGGTCGGTCGTTGACGATCAGAACCCGGTGATAACCCTGCGCGGTTTGGGGCAGCAGCAGTTCCCGCAGCATCCCGAGAACTTCATCGCTGTCATAGGGTTTATTGAAATACGCGGCGCCGCCGGCCCGCACCGCGTCCAGTCGCGCGGCCATGTCGGTGCGTTCGGCCAGAAACAAAATCGGCACCCGTAACCGGATTTGAGCACGTAGCGTCGTGATCAGCTTGAGCACCGCCTCCGGTCCTTCAGGGAAGTCCACATCCACGATGACGGCGCCGGGTATCCCCTCCCGCAAGCGTTGCTCGGCTTCGGCCAGACTGGTTATTTTCCACACTCGGTAGGCGGACTCCTCGAGCTTGGCCACCAAATACGGCTTTTCATCCGGGGCGATCACGAGGATTTCCGGCTGTGGCGCCAGCAGAGGGCGAGTGTGCGAGTCCTCGACCGGGCCGGAGACGGAATCCGTCGTCAGCAGGTAACGCAGGGCATCGAGCAACGCTGTCAGCCGTTGCCGTTCCGACTCGCGGGGAGGCGTGCCAGCGGTGACGCAGATTTTGACATGGTGCTCCAGTTGCGCGGTCAGGTTGATCAGGCGATCGTCCCCGTCGGTTCGCGCGCTCTGAAACATGTCCTGCGTCAGCCGCGCCAGCATCGCGAACGACTTGGGATTCCACTTGACGTAGTACAGCTTTTGCCACAAATCCTCGGTCAGTTTCAGGTGATTGGCTAACTGAAGGCGTTGGCTATCCTGGTCTTTAGCCTGATTCATGGCAAACTCCCTAATTCCAAAAAGTATTCCGAGCCGAATCGTTCGAGGGATTGTTTTCGGGACGCTGGCCTTCCATGGCGCGCCGCCGACGGTCGCTTTTACCTCGCGCCGCCGGTATCACGAGTCTCGTCAACGTTCGACCTGAGTGACATCCCGCACCGCGCCGCGAGCGGCGCTGGTGGTCATGGCGGCGTAAGCCCGCAACGCGGCGGATACCGGTCGCTGGCGGGCAGTCGGCTTCCAGGCCGCCGCGCCGCGCGCCAGCATCGTGGTCCGCCGCCGCTCCAGTTCCCCGTCGCTGACCGCCAAGTGGATGCGGCGGTTGGGGATGTCGATCTCGATCAGGTCTCCTTCTTCCACCAGGGCGATCGTCCCCCCTTCGGCCGCCTCGGGAGAGACATGGCCGATGGATAGCCCCGAGGTGCCACCGGAAAAGCGGCCGTCGGTGATCAGCGCGCAGACCTTGCCCAGTCCCTTGGATTTGAGGTAACTGGTCGGGTACAGCATCTCCTGCATGCCAGGGCCGCCGCGTGGGCCTTCGTAGCGGATCAGCACCACGTCGCCCGCCTGAATCCGCCCGCCCAGAATCGCCGCCACCGCGTCTTCTTGGCTTTCCACCACCCGTGCCGGCCCCTGGAATACCAAGTTGCTTTCGTCCACCCCGGCGGTTTTGACGATGCAGCCGTCCTCGGCCAGGTTGCCGTACAACACCGCCAGGCCGCCGTCTTGCGAATAGGCGTGCGCCCGATCGCGGATGCAGCCGCTTTGCCGGTCCAGGTCCAGGCTGGGCCAACGGGTATCCTGGCTGAATGCTTCCTGGGTGGGGATGCCGGCCGGACCGGCGGAGTAGCGCAGCCGCGCCTCGTCCCAGGAGGTCGGCCGGGCGATATCCCAGCGCTCCAGCGCCTCGGCCAGCGTTTCGCCGTGGACGGTGCGCGCGTCGCGATGCAGCAGCCCGGCGCGGTCCAGCTCGCCGAGAATGGCGATCACGCCGCCGGCTCGATGCACGTCTTCCATGTGGTATTTCTGGGTGGCGGGCGCGACCTTGCACAGATTCGGCACTTGCCGCGACATCCGGTCGATGTCGCGCATGGTGAATGCCACTCCACCTTCCCGCGCCGCCGCCAGTAGGTGCAGCACGGTGTTGGTGGAACCGCCCATGGCGATGTCGAGGCTGATGGCATTCTCGAAGGCGTCGAAGGTGGCGATGCCGCGCGGCAGCACCGAGGCGTCGCCTTGTTCGTAATGGCGCTTGGTCAGCTCGACGATGCGTCGACCGGCTTCCAGGAACAGTTCCCGGCGGTCGGCGTGGGTGGCCAACAGCGAACCGTTGCCGGGCAGGCTC
>JAGRHI010000381.1 GCA_020445045.1 Candidatus Competibacteraceae bacterium | reverse complement strand
CCTTCGAACGCGCGCTGGCCCGTTTTCGGCCCGAGCTGGTGGGCTTCACCGCCTACAGCCACGAATCGGGCACCATGAAACGGCTGGCCGGCACGGTGCGTCGGCTGCTGCCCAACACCCGAATCGTGGTCGGCGGGCATCATGCCACCGTGGCGCCGGCCGATTGCAACATCCCGGACATCGACTACATCGTGCGCGGCGAAGGCTGCGCGCCGTTTGGCGCCCTGGTGGCGGCGCTGGATCAAGGGGACGAGCCTGAAGGCATCGCCAACCTGCTATTCACCGGCGACCGTTTCGACGCCACCGCCGCTTCGGTTTGGCCCCGCTATCCCGATCCGAGAACCCTCCCGATCCCGCGCCGCGATCTGTGGGACAGCCGGCCCTACTCCTGCATCTGGGTCCACGAGAATCCGCGCGACTGGCAAGTGCTGTTTCCCCCGGTCGCGATGGCGCGCACCTCCTACGGCTGCAAGATGACTTGCTCGTTCTGCATCGTGCCGTTCCTGAGCGGCACCACCCACATGCCGAGACTGGTCGATGTGGTGGCCGAGGATATCGCGCGGATTCATGTCGATCATGTCTACTTCGCCGACGACGAGAATTTCATCGACGAACGGTTCGGCTTCGAACTGGCCGAGGCGCTGGAAAGACGCGGCGTCAAGAAACGCTACTTCGCCTGGGCGCGCGCCACCACCATCCTGCGCTACCCGGAACTGCTGCGCCGCTGGAAGGAAATTGGCCTGGACGGGGTATTCGTCGGCTTCGAGTTCGTCACCAACCAGGAGCTGAAAGCGACCCACAAGGGCGGCACGGTGGCCCACAACGAACGCGCCCACGACACCTTGCGCCGACTGGGCATCGCTTGCCACGCGGCGTTCATGGTGCGGCCGGAGTATGGCCACGCCGAGTTTCGGCGCCTGCGCGACTATGTGAACGCCATGCCGCCGGCACAATACAGCTTCACCGTCTGCACGCCCTCGCCCGGCACGCCGGACCACGAAGCGGCGCGGCCGGCGTTCTGGTGCGGCGACGCCTACGATTTGCACGACTGCATGCATCCGCTCACGCCCACCACCTTGCCGCTGCGTGAGTTCGGCGCGCTGCTGGCCCGCCAGATTCACGAGGCGGGCCAGCGTCATCCGCTGCGGGTCGAGCGCCACTTGACCCGTCCCTGGGAACTGGCCCGGATCGTCAATGCCGACTGGCGTTACCAGCAGGCGTTCCGGGAATTGTATCGCGACTACCCGCGCGAACTGTGGGACTGGCCGGGAGACGCCAGAATGACCGCCTGACGCCGCGGAGGCGACCAGCGGACGGCGATCCGGCCCCGATCCCCAACGAGGCGCGGGCGCCGGTGTGTCAAGAAACCGGTGATTGTCCCTATAATGGCATTTTCGCCCGCAACCCGACCGACCCCACCACCGACGACCAGCATGGAATTGATTCGCGGCCAGCACAATCTTCGGCCCCGTCACCGGGGCTGCGTCGCTACCATCGGCAATTTCGATGGCGTCCATCTCGGCCACCGGCTGATTCTGGACCAACTGACCGAACAGGCCGCGCAACTGCGCTTGCCGCGACTGGTCATCACCTTCGAACCGCAACCGCAGGAATTCTTCGCTGGTCCCAACGCGCCACCGGCCCGCCTGATGCGGCTACGGGAAAAGCTGCTGGCGCTGGAGGATCTGGGTATCGAGCGGGTGCTGTGCCTGGAATTCGATCATCGACTGGCGGCCATGCCGGCGGAGGCTTTCATCGACGATCTGCTGGTGGAACGCCTGGGCATCCGCCATCTGGTGATCGGCGACGATTTCCGTTTCGGCCACCGCCGCGCCGGCAACTTCGCCCTGCTGATCGAGGCCGGTCGACGGCATGGTTTCACCGTCGCCGACAGCCACAGTCACAGCCTGGACGGCGAGCGGGTCAGCAGCACCCGCATCCGTCAGGCGCTGGCGCGGGGCGATCTGGAACTGGCGGCGCGACTGCTGGGCCGACCTTACGACCTGTGCGGGCGCGTGGCGCACGGTGACCGTCGCGGGCGCACCATCGGCTTTCCGACCGCCAACATCCACCTGCACCGCCGGGTCACGCCGGTTTCCGGTGTCCATGCCGTGCTGGTCGGCGATCCCGCGCTGCCGCCCTGGCCCGGCATCGCCAACGTCGGCCGCCGCCCCA
>JAGRHI010000060.1:17989-19791 GCA_020445045.1 Candidatus Competibacteraceae bacterium | reverse complement strand
TGCTGACCCAGATGGAGGCATTCGACGGGATTTTCGTCGCCACCACCAATCTCATGGACAGCCTCGACGCCGCCAGCCTGCGCCGCTTCCCGTGGAAAATCCGCTTCGACTGGCTCAAGCCCGGTCAGCGCTGGGGGCTGTTCGTCCAGGAGTTCGCCCGGCTGGGTGGCGATCTGGACGAGGCGACCGGCTGGAAGGAGCACGTCCTACAGCTCGATGACCTGGCGCCCGGCGATGTCGCCGCCGTGGTCCGCCAGTACGAGCTATGGGACGAGACTCCGAGCGCTCGCGAGTTCCACCGCCGTCTGGCCGCCGAAGTGGCGGCCAAAGCCGACCACGACGAGGCGCCCGAGCCGGTTCGTCAGGGCCGGCGATCCGCCCAAGCGATGTACGGGTGACGCGGTCCACTGACCGCATTGGTCACAAGTTAAGGAATTTTGCTGATTGTCAAGGGGGGAATTGGGGGTGTTGGAGGACGTTCATGAGGCGTTTTTGCGGGATCGTTTGATGATGCCGAACTCGCGGGCATGGTCGGCCGAATAACGGACTGGGGGTCGGTGGTGGGGTTTTGAGCGACCGCGTGGGTCATGAAATACGGACTGCGGTAGGCCATTTCCGGGGAGAGATCGGCGAACGGCCGCGCCAACGCCTCGGCGATGGCATCGGTCAAGCCGATCAATACGGCCTACAACAACCCGGCCGCCCACACTTGCATGGCGGGGGCGGGGGTACGGCGCCACCACCTGGGTGGTCGGCAATCGGGCCAGGTCCAGGGCATTGGTCAGAGCGCATAACTGACCTGGGCCAGGGTCGCGGGATGGACGATCTCGGTCAGGCGCGCCACCGCCGCCTCGGCGAGCGGCGCGCCGAGCGCACGTTGGGTCCGGTCGCGCTGGATGGCGCGGGCATGGCGGACCGAACGGCGTTTCTTGGGCAGGGTATCCGTCGGCGGCGGAACCGGCGCCGGAGCATCCATCGGCTTATCCGACGTCGTGATCGGGTTGGTCGTCGCGGTTTTCGGCCGTCAGTCCCTTATCCAAACAGAGGGACTTGACCCCTTCTCAAATTCCTTAACTTGTGACCAATATCCCAAGCCCCGAGCCCGCATCGGATATCACGCCCAACGGATCGGCCTTCCATGACTCGGAGGCCACATGAACCACGCGCAAACCGCTCGCTTTCGACTCAACCGTAGCCGTCGGTGGCCGACACCTTGCCGCGAAAGACCCAGTACGACCACGCCGTGTAGCCCAGGATGATCGGCAGCAACGGTAAGGTACCGATCAGTAGAAAAGCTTGACTTCGAGGATTCGCGGCGGCCTGCCACAAGGTGATTTCGTGCGGGACCACATACGGGAACAAGCTCACTGTCAGTCCGGCGTAACATAGAGCGAAAATGCTCATCGCGGCCACGAACGGCCCCGCTTGCGAGCGCCCGCGCCGCAAGGCCGCGTCCGCCGCCCAAAACAAGATCAGCGTCGTCAGCGGCAAGGGTGCCAGCCACAGCCAATGTTCCGCGTTGAACCAACGCGCGTAAATGCGCGGGTGCGCGAACGGCGAATACAAGCTAACGACGACGATGAAGAGCCCAGTGATGACCAGCGCCCGCCGCGCCTGACGGCGTGCCCAAACTTGCAGGTCACCTTCGGTTTTCAACACCAGCCAAGTCGCTCCAAGCAACGCATAGCCCGCCGCCACCCCCAAGCCCGTGAACAGCGCGAACGGATGCACCCAGTCCCAACTCGTACCGGCGAACTGGCCGTTCGCGATCCGAAATCCATTGATGTAGTTACCGAGAATGA
>JAGRHI010000060.1:17546-17889 GCA_020445045.1 Candidatus Competibacteraceae bacterium | reverse complement strand
TCGAAGGCCACGCCGCGACAGATCAGCCCCAGCAGCATGAGCAATATCGGGAAATACAAGGCGGGCATCAGGATCGAGAACGCGCGCGGGAACGCCGCCAGCAATCCCGCTCCCCCCATGACGAGCCAGGTTTCGTTGCCGTCCCAGATCGGCGCCACAGAAGCCATCATCAGGGTGCGGTCCCGCTCCGAGGGAGCCAACGGATAGAGAATGCCCACGCCGAGATCGAAGCCGTCGAGCAGGACGTACATGAAAATCGCGAGCGCCATGATCGCGATCCAAACCGGTACCAGATCAATGGCCATGACGGTTCTCGCATTCCAAGGGGATGGATGATGCCGAC
>JAGRHI010000060.1:16827-17539 GCA_020445045.1 Candidatus Competibacteraceae bacterium | reverse complement strand
CGGGTGGGCCGCGCGGTGGCGTCGGGTACCGGTTCGGCGTCAGGACCCTGCTGGATCAACCGCAGCAGATAGTATCCGGCCGCCACATACACCGTGAGATAGACAACCTGATAAAACAGCAGCGACAAAAACACGTCCAGGCCGGTCAGGGTCGGGCTCACGCTCTCGGCGGTGCGTAGCAAGCCGTAGACGGTCCAGGGTTGCCGGCCCATCTCCGTGACGACCCAACCCGCCAACACGGCGATAAAGCCGCTAGGCCCCATCCATTGCGCGATTCGCAAAAAGCGTGGCGAATGTTCCAATTTGCCGCGCCAGGCCAGCCATGCCCCCCACCAGGCGACCAACAGCATCAGCATGCCGATGCCCACCATTACCCGAAACGCGAAGAAGACCGGCAATACCGGCGGCTGGTCTTCGCGCGCAAACGCCTTGAGGCCGGTCACTTGGCCATCCCGGGAATGGGTCAGATACAGGCTAGCCAATTGCGGCACCGCGACTTCGAAACGATTGGCCTGCGCGTCCTGATCGGGAATCGCGAACAGCACCGACGGCGCGGGCGCGCTGGTTTCCCACAAACCCTCCATCGCCGCGATCTTGGCCGGCTGGTGTTGCAAGGTATTCAAGCCGTGCGCGTCGCCGAGCAGGATTTGCAGCGGCATCATCACCGCGAGGAAAAACACGGTCATCCGCGCCATCAACAGAGCGGTTTCCC
>JAGRHI010000060.1:8098-16641 GCA_020445045.1 Candidatus Competibacteraceae bacterium | reverse complement strand
ACCAGCTATTGAAGGCCAAGATCCAAAACGACGAAAACAACGTACCGACCGCCACCAGAACCGCCGCGCCGAAATGCGCCCACTGCGGCACCCGGCCTCGTCCGAACAGCAGCACGCCCAGGAAGGTGGCTTCCAGAAAGAACGCCGTCAGTCCTTCGTAGGCCAGCAGTGGACCGACGACATTCGCCACTTGATCGGAGAGGCGTGCCCAGTTGGTGCCGAACTGGAATGGCATCACGATCCCCGAAACCACGCCCATGCCGAAGGCGACCGCGAAAATACGCAGCAAAAACTTGGATGCCCGCAGATAACGCGCGTCGCCCCGCGCCAGATACAAACCTTCGAGCACGGCGATATAGCTCGCCAATCCGATCGTAAAGGCCGGAAAGATAATGTGGGACGCGATGACGAAGGCAAATTGCAATCGCGACAGAATCAGTGGATCGCCGAACATGGCGGAACTCCAGATCTAGGCTGCGGATAGGCGTATTGCACTATTCGATCCAGCACCCGGCCAGTGTCGACGGTCACACCCACTCGTGACTCCGGTCACGATTCGGGTTCTTCGGTTGGCGCGCGCAGACCGTAAATCGATCGCGGATGCAGACGCTGGGAAACCAAGGTCGTCACCACGCAAGCCGGCAGGAATACGGCGAGCAAGCTGTATTGGCCGGTCATTTCGGCCACCATCAGCGCGGCCATCACGGGCGCGTGCGTGGTGCCGGCCAGCAAGGTGGCCATCCCCAGCACCGCATACACCGGTTCGGCCGCCCCGGTGTAACCGAGCGCGGCCAGCGCGGCCGAGAGCAGCGCGCCGAAAGCGGCGCCGACGAACAACGTTGGGGTAAACACGCCGCCCGGCGCTCCCGACCCGGTGGTCGCCGCCACCGCCAGCAGCTTGAAGGCCAGCACCAACGCCACGGTTTGCCAAGGCCACAGCCCGTCGATCTGCTGGCGGACGCCGCTATCGCCGTTGCCCCAGACTTCCGGTCGCCACAGCGACAGGGCCCCGACCACCAGACCACCCAGCACCAACGGCAAGGGTAAAGGCAAGGCGAGCTTGGTAAACGACCGGCGCGCCAGTTCCAACCAATACAGCAAGGCAGCGCCCGCGATTCCGCTGATCGGCGCGAACGCCAGCATGATCATGGCTTGCGACGCGCCAAGCGTGGGAACGGTCGCCATGGGAAATCGACTACCGGGACCAACCAGCGCGATGGTGATGCCGTGCGACACCACCGCCGCCACCACGACCGGCCCGAGCTGTGCCAACACCAGCGAGCCCAGCAAGATTTCAGCGACGAAAACCGCCCCGGCCAGTGGCGTGTGATAGGCCGCCGCCAGTCCCGCCGCCGCCCCGCAGCTCACCATCAGCCGCAGTTCCAATGTCTCGCCGGCCAGCCGGCCGATCCAGGATGCGGCCATGGCGGAAAGCAGAATCATGGCGCCCTCGCGACCCACGGCGCCGCCGGTGCTGACCACCACCAGCGACGCCAGGATCTTGAGCACGCCGCCGCGCAAGTCGAGCCGGCCATTGCCAATGGCGACCGCTTCGATGTAATCGCCTCTAAAGCGGGAGAGCTTGGTCGAGTGCGCGCCCTCGGCCAGCCACAACAACATCCCCACGGCCGGCCCGCCGATCGCTGGCACCAGCAAGCGAATTTCAGGTTCCAGTTCGCGGGCGGCTGGCACCAGATGCCCGTCATGCGCGCCGACCATGCCCATTTCCAGCGCGAACAGGACCGTGCGAAACGCTTCCACGGCCAGCGCGCCCAACACACCCACGCCCATGGCGACCAGGAGATTGCGCCAAGGACTATCCAGCGCGAACAACACGCGTCGGACGTCTCGCAAGGCAGCACGAGAGATCACAGCGATTCAGAAACCCGTTGACCACCACCGACGCCGCGCGGCGCGCGGGGTCGGTACGTCTCCACCGAATGGGTCACCACCATCCGCTGGGATTGCATCGTGGCGGGCGTTTATTTGGCGTCGCCCTTCCAGTGGAAATACACATCACGACCGGTCTTGCCGTCCAGCGTGACTTCCCGCGTTTCGGATCGGCCCTTGAACCGAGCCGTGATCCGGTACTTGCCAGCCGGCAACATGGCATAGGTCATTGGGCCGGCGTCGTTGAGTTGCAAGTAGGGCACGCCATGCGTATCGGTGACCAGCAACGTGACGTCGGCCACGAACTCGTTGTCCTTGCGCTCGGAGAAAATCATGCGCAACGACCAGTCCTTGGCAATCTTGCGCATGTATTGCTCACTGCCTTCACCAACGCCGCCGTTGAGATACATCGTGGCCAGCGCCGGTTCGACGATGATCAACTCGTCCTGGGCCTGAACCGGAAAACTCGTCATGGCCAGCAAGGCCACGGTGGACAGGCCGCCGAGCAACGCCCGGCGGGGAGCGCGCATCAATCTCATGTCGTTTCTCCCATGCGGTTCGGTTGACGGTGGGCCGCGCGGCGCTGACTCCGCGATCCGCGCGACCCACCGGCCGATACTGTAGGAGAGCCTCCTCGTCCTCCCCAGTGCCGCCGGTCATGCATGGGACAGGTCATTGGTCACGATTTTATCGAGCAAGCGAAAGAACTCCGCGCCTTATGCCTCGAACTCCAGAACGAGGCACGTGCCGGCTCCGGGTTGGCTGCGCGGTTCGAAACGCGCCCGGATCAACTCGGCTTGCTCGCGAATGCCGCGCAGGCCGTAGTGGCCCGGACTGGGTGTCGTCGGATCGAAGCCGACACCGTCGTCGGCGACTTCGACGCGCACGCGGGCCGAATCGTCGGGACTCCAGCGCGACGATTCGGCGGATTGGGATTCGGTCCACCGTAAGGCAACGCGCACCGTCTGGGCGTTGGCGTGCCGTTCGACGTTGTTCAGCGCTTCCTCGACGATGCGGAATACCGTTTCCGCCCGTTCGTCGGCCATGCCGGCGGCTTGGGTATCGGCGTCCAGCACGGCGTCGACGCCCGAGCGCTCCTGGAAACGGCTCAGCAGTTCCTGCAAGGCCGCGCCGAGACCCGCATCGCACACATCGTTATGGCGCATTTGGGTGATCGCGGCCCGCGCATCGGCCAAACCGGTGGCGGCCACCTCCTCGGCTCGCGCCAGTTCCGCGTCCAATTCGGCGGGATCGAGGCGGTCGCGTAGCTTGCGAATCAGCCGAATCTGCGTCAGCAAGGCCATCAGCGAATGCGCCAGCGTATCGTGGAGCTCGCGCGCCAAACGCAGCCGTTCGCGCGTGATCGCCGCATGGCGTGCTTCCTTGGCCATTCGTTCGATACGCGCGGTCCGCTCGGCCACGCGGGCGTCCAGCTCGGCGTTCAGGGTCGCCAGCGTCTGCTTTTCTTGCTGGAGGTATCCCACCAGATCGGAGAGAGTGGCCCCGATACGGCCGATTTCGTCGGCTCCGGCGGGAACCGACAGGTTTTTTCGCACACCTTGGCGGACCCCTTGCGCCTGATCGGCCAGCACGGTCAGCCGGAGGGTCAGCGCGCGAGTGACGAAAACGGCGGCGATCGCCGAAGCCAGGCCGGCCAAAAACACCACCAGAAATACCGCTTGGCGAGTCGTTCGGGCATGCGCCAGCGCGGTGTCGGCGTCCTGGCGCAGGATCACGGTCCAATCCACTCCCTCTTTCTTCTCGGTATGCGCGACGTGCCGACCGACCATGTAAGCCCCGTTTTCGCTGAGATCGGCATTCGCCGCGAGCGTGCGACCGAGCCAGTTGCGCGGGCCAATCAATACCTGGTTATCCTTGACGGCCAGCAACAGATCAAGCGATCGATCGGTTTCCAGCCCGCGCAACAAGCCATCCTGGTGACGTTCGACCCAAGCCCAGGAAAGGCGCGCGCCGAGGACGCCGACAAGGTGCCCCGAAGGTTGCGAAATCGGCACGGCAAGCACGAATCCCGGGGTCTGACTGGTTGGAACGGAAGATGGCGAACCCTCAACCAAGGGAATGTGGCGGGCATCGCCAACGAACGAATGCCGTCGTCCCTCCTGAAACCAGCGACGCGTGGCAACATTTTCGCCGTGGTGGCCGTCACCGGTGGCGGCCACCACGTGACCGTGCTCATCCGCCACCCCGAGCCAGGTGAACTCGGGAAATTGCGCCTGCACGGCTTCGATATGGCGGCGGAGCGCACCGGCCCCCCAATCGCGAGAAGCGACGATCTGGGCGGCGGTCGCCTGGAGGATGGATCGCCGCGTTTCCAGGCCCATGTCGAGTGTGTGGCGGATTTGGGTGGCGAACTGGGTCAGCAAACGTTCGGCATCGGCGCGGACGCGGTGTTCGGCTTTTTGGGCGGCCAGATTCGCCCCCACCAGCGCCGCCAATAGAATGATGGCGAATACCGCCCAGCCGATGGCGGCGGCGAGCCGCAATCTCGGGTCGAACTGCTGTAGGATGCTCACAAGCGTCTCCTCGGCGTCCATCGATCCTGGTCGGGTGAAATCGTGACCATGGATGTGCCTTTCGTTACTGTGAGGGTTAAGGAGACATTGGCTAAAATCGCCATCACGATCATTTTCCCTGTTCCGATTTTGCCCTGAAAACCCGACGATTCGGGTCATGACAAGCGTTCGACCATGATAAACGAACTGATTCAGGCGGTGGCTTGCGCCGCGAGTCCGCCGGAGCAAGCAGCGCCGGCGGTTACGGTCGTGCCGCGCTTTTGCACCGCCCACTGGCCGTCGCTCCTGGCCGGCGAATCGCGGGCTGGCTTGGAAGACGCCGGCGTGTCTCGGCGATCCGCCATTTCATCGCCACTGGGGTAAGACGAATGACCGTGACAACGAACAACGCCAATCCTTCTCTTCTACGGCTGCTGATCGTGGACGATCAGCCACTGATTCGTCGCGGGTTGGCGATGATGCTCGCCACCGAACCCGATATCGAAATCGTGGGTCAGGCGGCCGATGGTCTCGAAGCCATCGAACAAGCCCTGGCCACTCGGCCGGATGTCGTGGTGATGGATTTACAGATGCCCCGCGTCAGCGGGACTGTGGCCACCCGCGAGATTACGGCGAAGTTGCCCGGAACCCGAGTGGTGGTGCTGACCACTTACGATTACGACGAGTTGGTGTTCGAGGCCATTTGCGCGGGCGCGCAGGCTTATCTGCTGAAGGATGCGTCCGAGACGGACGTGTTGGAGACGCTGCGAGCGGTTCAGCGTGGCGAATCGCGCCTGTCGCCGGCCATCGCCAGCAAGGTATTGGAGCAATTCCGAGCCTGTGCCCGCCGCGCTTCGCAACCTGATGCCCATTCCATGAACATCACCAGCACCAGGGAAGTCACGAGTGCCGATTCCGCGCCACCAGCGACTCCGCCACCCACGCCCACGCCGAAACCGACGGCCTCGAATTTGTTCGACGAGCCGTTGACCGACAAGGAAGAACGCATCCTCGATTTGCTCGCTCAAGGCAACAGCAACAAGCAGATCGCCGCCACGGTGTACTTGGCCGAGGGCACGGTCAAGAATTACGTGAGCCGAATCATGGACAAACTGCACGCGCGTAGCCGCATCGAACTGGCGATGCGCGCCGTCAAGCGGCGCGGCTGAAACCTGCAAGCGAAGAACCTCCTCCCGAATCCTTCCCGCCACGGCACCCGCGCAAGCCACGCGAGACGCTGGACACGACGGCTATTCCCACGGTGGCGAACATCGTCGACCAGCCGATCCAAACCAGCGCGGGGAAATTCTGGAGCGGGTCGGGCGCCGACCTCCACCGAAACCTGGGCCAGCGGTGCCGATGGCCTCCCCCGCCCACCTTTTCCGGGGAGGAAGCGAAAATGCGGCTAAAATGGCGGCAACCGATCCCGATGGAAAACGCAGCGCGAAGGTGGGAACCATGTTGGCGAAGCTCAAGCATTACAGCCCGCTGATCAATCTAATCCCCAACACCGCCATCCAGTTTCTGGATTTCGGCTTCAACCTCAACGAAACCCGGGTGTCGCGGGCGTTTCTGACCGAAACCGATGCGGACGGTCGCCCGCTGCTGACCGCGCTGTATGCCGACGATGCCAGCGGCCAGTTCGTCACCCAGGACGGCCGGACCGCCCAGCCGGAACAGGTCTTTTCCTTCAACGCCGCCAAGGCCGCCGCGCTGTTCGACGGCGTCTGGCTGCCACTGCCGTTCCCGCGCATCCGCGAGCCTCACCCGGACGGTCACCACCTGTTCGACAAGGGGCCGATCAACTGGGCGCGGGCGCGGCTGCTGGAACTGCCGACCCCCGACGCCGACGGCCATACCCATCGCGTCACCCTGGCGTTCGATACCCAATTGCTGCCGACCCGCGAGGGCCGGCCCTATCTCGCCCCCAGCCCGCTGGACATGCAGTCCGGCGAGGAATTCGCCCTGAGCGACGCCGAAGCCGACACCGGCTGGTTTCTGGAACAGGAGTGGGTGCGCGAATGGCTGCATCAGCGGTTTTACGCCCACGAACGGCGGCGCCGCGCCCCGCGCCGGGTGGACGAAGCCGAATTGCGCGCCAGCCCGGACGCGCCAGCCGCCTGGCTCACCGTGCTGACCTTGCTGCAACGAGCGGTGCGGCCGCCGCGGTTGCGCTTCACCTTCGTGGACAGCGAACCGACCGCCCGGCTCAACCGGCCGGTGGACGTGGATCTGGTGCTGGACATCGGCAATTCCCGCACCTGCGGCATGTTGATGGAAAGCAGCGGCGACGATCCGGTGGACATGAACGACAGCTACCGGCTGGAATTGCGCGACCTGAGCCAGCCGGAGCGGGTCTACGACGAACCGTTCCCCAGCCGGGTCGAGTTCGTGCGCGGCGGGTTCGGCGACGAAAAACTGTCGCGGCGCAGCGGGCGCAGCGCCTTCCTGTGGCCGACGGTGACGCGGGTCGGCTTCGAGGCGCGGGCGCTGTCCTATTTCAGCCACGGCACCGAAGGCAACACCGGCCTGTCCAGCCCCAAGCGCTATCTGTGGGACACCGACCCCCGCCATCACGCCTGGCGCTTCAACCCCGGACCGGACGGCGCCGGCGGCGATAGCGGTCCGGTCACCACCGGCCCCTTCGTCGGCCAACTGCGCGAGGACGGCGAGGAACTGACGCCCGGCGAACCGCCAGCCGTGACCGCCTTGTTCTCGCGCGGCGCGCTGATGAGCTTTTTCGTGGCCGAGGTGCTGCTGCAAGCCTTCGTGCAGATCAACTCGCCCGGCCGCCGCTACGAACGGGCCTATTCCGATGCCCCGCGCCGTCTGCGACGGGCGATTCTGACCCTGCCCACCGCCATGCCGCTGGCCGAACGCAAGCTGTTCGCCCGCCGGGTCAACACCGCGATCCGCCTGACTTGGCGGGCACTGGGACTGGAGGAGGAACAGGCACCGGAACCGTTCCTGCAATGGGACGAGGCGACCGGCACCCAGATCGTGTTCCTCTACAACGAGATCAAGCACAATTTCCAGGGCGACGCCGCGCTGTTCTTCCAGGTGTTCGGCCGGGCACGGGAGGACTACGGCGAGGCGCCCTGTCTGCGGCTGGCCAGTATCGACATCGGCGGTGGCACCACCGACCTCATCATCACCACCTACCAATTGGAAGGCGGCACGGCGGTCAAGCCCACCCAGGAGTTTCGCGAGGGCTTCAACATCGCCGGCGACGACGTATTGTGCGGACTGATCGAGCGCAACGTGCTGCCAGCGCTGCTGGAGGCGATCCGCCAGAGTGGAGTGGCCAATCCCGAGGAACTGCTGGCGCGGCTGCTGGGGGCCAATCGTGGCGATCAGGCCGAACGCGACCGCACCCTGCGCCGGCAGTTCGCCAATCAGGTGGCGTTGCCGTTGGCGCTGGAATTACTACACCGCTACGAAAATACCGATCTCAGCACCAGCAACGAAGCGCTGACCCTGAAACTGGCCGATGTCTACCCGCCGGGCGCCGGACCGCACGACCAAGTGGTGGCGTTTCTGGAGGAAGCGGTGCGCGCCGCCGGTGGTCAGGGCTTCCAATTGGCCGAGGTGCCGATCGCCACCACCATGCTGGCGTTGGACACCACGGTGCGCCGCATTCTCGGCCAGGTGCTCAGCGATCTGTGCGAGGTGGTCCATCTGTACGATTGCGACTACCTGCTGATTTCCGGGCGGCCCTGCCGATTGCCGGCGGTGCGGGCGGCGATTCTGGCCAAGCTGCCGGCGCCACCGGACCGCATCGTCAGCCTGCATGCCTACCGGGTCGGCGACTGGTATCCGTTCCGCTCGGTCGGCGGTCGACTGACCGATCCCAAGACCACGGCGGCGGTCGGGGCCATGGTGTGCGCGCTATCGGAGGGACAGTTGTACAAGTTCAATCTGCGCAGCCGCGATCTGGGCATGAAGTCCACCGCCCGCTTCATCGGTGTGTTGGAGCAGACCGGTCGGCTCAAACAGGAAAGTGTACTGTTCGCCAATCTGGAGTTGGAGGATCGCAAGACCCGGCTGCCGGAAGCGACCTTCGATTTCTACGCGCCGGTATTCCTGGGGTTTCGGCAACTGAACGTCGAGCGCTGGCCGGCTTCTCCCCTGTATCGGATC
>JAGRHI010000060.1:0-7996 GCA_020445045.1 Candidatus Competibacteraceae bacterium | reverse complement strand
TCGACGTGAGCGACGCCGCCGGCAATCAGCAACCGAGCGGCGTGGTGCTGTTGAAGCTGCAAACCCTCAAGGATGAATACGGCTACTGGCTGGATACCGGCATCTTCTCGATTTCCGCGTGGACCGGCGATACGCCGCGCCATTGATCGCTCGCTCCATCGCCCCCGGAGTCATGACCCCTCGTGAGTGCAATCCCCTTGCATCCCAGCTTGCAAAAACTGGCCGCCGCGCACCGTCGCCGCCTGCGGTTGCTAGGTCTGCTGTTCTTTATGGGCATGGCCGGCATCCTGGTGTTCATGATGAGCTTCGCCCTGACCCACCGCGATATGGTCAATCTGTTGATTTTCGCGGTTGCTGGTCTGGTGATGTTGCCGACCATGGCGCTGATGGGCGGTTTGCTGTGGTATCTGGAGCGCTGGCGGACGCGACGCTTGAACGCGGCTAACAGGGTGCTACGAGAGCACACGCCAATGAGCGCCCGGCTGGCGCCGACCGGCCTGGCCAATCGCGTCGGGACGTTGATGGCGGTGCGGCCGGAGACGCGAGCCAGGCCGCCGTCGACCGGAGCGGTTTTTGCGCTGCTCGACCCGGCGCGGCACGGGGACCGCGCGCCGCGGTCCGAGCTGACGGTCCAGTTGTATTGCGCCAAGTTGGAGCCTGGTCAGGAACTGGTCGCGCTTCGGGACAACGGCGGCGCCTTGCTGGGCAAGCTGGTCGCTTTGGACAGCCACCGTCGCCAGACGACCTGGATGACGGCGGCGGCGCTGGGCCTGACCGTACTCGGAATGGTGGTGCTGGCGGTGCTGGCGGCCGACAACTATCGGGAATACCAACGGCTCAACCAAGCCCAGCGGTTCGCCGTGGCCAGCGAAAACTGGCCCCGGACGGCGGGTACGGTGCGTGACGCTTCGGTGGTCACCTCGCGGATTCGCCGGGGAAAAACCTCGGTGACCGGCTATCGGGCGCGGATCGATTTCGAGTACGTGGTGGCGGGAACCGCCTATCACGGCGACCGCCTGAGCTTCTGTCAGCCGCCCAGCTTGGAAAAGCAGGCCGTGGAAACGCAGATGACCCAGTATCCGACCGGGGCGCGGGTCGAGATCCGTCACGATCCGGCCGATCCGGCCCGCGGCGTGCTGGAACCCGGCCGCGCCGAGGCGTGCGAACCGCTGTTGGTAGCGGCGTGGCGGGAGCTGCTGCTGTCGCTCGGATTGCTGGGGTTGCTGGCGCTGATCGGCGTGGTGGCGGTTTGGGAGTTCCTCAGGCAGCGACGGACGTTTCGTGCCTTGGCGAACCCTCGCTAATAACCGACTGTCAACCCTGCAAATCATGCCGAAACAAATTATCCAACCAAACCATTGGGACTCTTTTTTACTGCTAAACGCTCCGCATAACCGGCCGAGAAAAACCGCATAGCTGTCGGGTCCCGGATGATTGATAGGTCTTTTTTGAAAGAGAGCGGGTTTGGTGTGGTAGTACTCCTTCAGTTTGGCGACCGGGGTGACATGGCCGAGATTCTTTTGTGGGATGTAGTGATTATAGAGGTGAAGATACTTTTGCAAGGTGGTTTCCAAGTGACGGGCGGAGGCGAAAGTGGTGGTTTTCAACACTTCGGCGACGCGGCCGTTGAAGCGTTCGATCATGCCGTTGGTTTGGGGGTGGTGGGGTTTGATGAGGCGGTGGTCGATGCCGTGGGCGGCACAGGCTTGGTCGAAGGCGTGCTGGCCGGTGGGCTGGCGCTCGCCGGTGGCGCAGAAGCGGTCGGTGAACTCTTTGCCGTTGTCGGTCAACACGGTGCGAAGGACGAACGGCGCCTTGGCGCGCAAGCGCTCCAGGAAACCGGCGGCGGTGTCTGCCGTTTTGTCCGACCGAATCTCGAAGTAGACCCAGCGGCTGGCCCGGTCGATGGCCGCGATCAGATAACGGTGTTCGGCCTCGTCGGGCATCCGGGGCAGGTATTTGACGTCGACGTGCACGAAGCCTGGCTCGTAATCCTTGAAGGTCTTGGGCAGCGGCGGTTTCCCCTCGACCTCCGGCAGCAGGTCGGCCAGCCGGGCCACGCCGTGACGGCGCAAACACCGATCCAACGCCGAGCGCGACAGGTCCGGACAGATGAACTCGCGGGCCACCACCAGCAGGTCGTCCAGTGGCAACAACAGGAGTTTGCGCAGCTCGACCACCACGAATTCTTGCATCGGGTTCAGGGTCGTGGCCAGCCGGTGCGGCGTGTGCGGGCGGTCGTGGACCGTGTCCCGGGCTCGCCAACGACGAATCGTGGTCTCGCTCACCCCAATCTCCACCGCCAGTTCGGCCGCCGGGCGCGACGATTGCCGGATATACGCCCGTTGCTTGGGCGTGGTGGTGGCGTTGGCGTGCAGGCGAATCTCCATCAGGGCCTCCGTAGCGCGAGGATCAGATCGTGTAAGAACCGTCGTGATTCCAGTAAACGACGGCTCCTAATGTCAACATAATCTCGCGGGACCCGACACATAGCGAAGCGGCGCAGCTTTTTCCAATCCGTGTTCATACTGTTGTTAGCTTTGTTGCTATATATAAATGAACACTACCAAAACCACCAATTTCTTCTTCAGAATATTCAAAATCAAACCCTTGAAGTATTCGCGGAATATTTCTTATTATATCACCTGCCAATTCCATAAATTTCGTAAGGCAATAACCAAATATATTCCTATTTACAGGATAATCAAAATCGACAATTAGTAATCTCCCATTCTTTTTCAATACTCGATTAAATTCCGCCATTGCCTGTTTTCCATTTGGATAACCTGAAAAAGCCATAGTGTTAACTATAGTATCAAAATAACTATCGGGAAAAGGGAGTTTTTCAACATTTGCCCACTGAAGAGATGCTTTAACTCCTTTCCTGGATAGGTTTTTCTTTGCCATTTCAATCATTTTGTCATTGAAATCGATACCATGCGTTTCGTAATTATTAGCATACTGTAACAACAAATATCCAGTCCCAAATGAGGCTTCCAAAACACGGTTACCTTCAATGTATGGGATAACTGTTTTTATCCAAGTCTTCCAAAAAGGAAGCAGTTTCACAGCTATATCATATACTTTTGCATATTTCGAATACTCTTTATCGATTTTTTTTGTATACTCAATTGAATTTTCAGGCTCGCTTGAGTAGACAATCTTTTCTTCTGGAACTTTTAACAACATATAGACTTCCTAATTCTGATCCGGACATGCCATATTAAGTAAGTCTTTGATTTTTCTGGTTATAAAAAATAGGTTTTTAAATAATTTAGGCAAAATCAATAAGATGCTTAATATCCTGAGTCCAGATTACTATTAGCAAGACTATAATTCCCCAATTTAGATTCTCATTAAGCTAACAGGGCAGCGGATAAGCCGCGAGGGCGGGGAAGCCGAAGGATTTTTGAGGATCAAGCCGCCGCCCCGTTTCGTAGGCGCGCAGCGTCCGCGAAGTGGGGCACATAACCAAGCCATCATAGCAGGTTTTGAGAGGCAGGTCCGAGTTGACGTACCTTGTTGGGCGAAAATCTATTCATTAATGACCCAAATTTGGAGTTCAGGCGCTTCCTTTTTAAGGTCATTAAGTAATTTGCTTGCTTCTTCTAGTTTGTACCCATCTAAGCGTTGATATTTTCCTGATTTAAGAAATACATAGATTGAAAATGACCCGATGAAAGTCTCTTTTACTTCCCTAATTTCATCTATTTCGGAACGTAAAAATGATTTTCTATTGAGTGACCAGCTATTTGGGTAGAAATTGATATTTTCATGCGTTATTTGGCACCATACTATTTCCTTCTTTGGAATTATAAAGTCGAATATATATGGTAATAGCAACGAACAAATAATCCATCCAGCCACATAAATAGCGTCATCAGATACAAGCCTAATCACTAGTTTCTTAGGTTCTAACTGTGAATTAAAGTTTAAGTATAGATATACTATTCCAGCAGTAAATGCTAATAACAAGAGACCTCTTAAAGCTACTCTTTCCGACTTTGTATATATTTGACTCATAAAATATTAGTCTCGCCTAGCATCTGAACTCCGCCAACGCCGGAGGAGCGTCAGCGATGGAGGCGTCGTTTTGAAGGCGCTTGTATGATGAATTAATCAATGCGCATATAAGGACGGGTGGCATCTAGTATCGTTAAAAATACCGCTATAATTACTATCAAACCTATAACCCACTTTCCCCAATCAACAAACCCTTTACTGGTAAACACCATAGCCGCTAGTACTAAACACCAAATGCTTAAGGTGAAATACTTTGGTTCCGCCTTAAAGCGTACACCGCAATATTTACACCGAACCACTTGTTCAGTGGGCTTATACCAAGGCACATCTGGATCTTCGTATTCAGCCTGTGCCCACCCAAGGGACATTTTACAATTAGGACATGCCATACTTTTCATCTAACGCCAAGGTAAGCGGCACTCAGCATGGAGGGCTTGCTGAGCGTCCGAGTGAGCCGCGGACGAACGGCTTGACCGCCTTGTTAGCTGCTTTTGTAGACCACGGACCGATGGCCGATCTTGACGACCATAACAACGAGCTCGTTTTCGCGGATTTCATAGACAATTCGGTAGACTCCCTGTCGAACCCGATAGCGCTCTTGAGCAGAAAGCTTTACGCACCCTTCACCGCGTGGATCATCACGCAACACCTCGATGCGCTGCAGAATTCGAGCAACATCCTTTTTCGGGATGCTCCGGAGATCTTTCGCGACGGATTTCTTGAATAGGAGCTCATAACTTGCCATGCAATTTCAGATCTTTCAGCAGGGCTTCGTAGCTCAACGTTGCCTCTTCGGCACGCTCTTCAAACGCGCTGAGATCTTCAGCATCTTCGCGGAGGGCCAACCGCACCGCCTCATTCACCACCTCAGAGACTGATTGGTGGGTATTTGCCGCTTTTACCCGTAAGGCGTGATGAATCTCAGGCTCGAAATAGATCGTTGATCTTTTTGACATTTCGCTCATAGGATGGCACCTCCGAGCCTTAGGCTAACGTCTTGACGTTAAAACATCAAGACGTTTTTTCAGCTAACGTCACGGGTAAGCTGCCGCCTACTGCGCCACGAAAAGATTTCACAATTACTCTGAGGTCGATGCGCAGTATGGACTCGGCTTGATGGGCGTGTTAGGCGATTTTTTTGGTTCGATTTATTGCGTCAGAAATTATATTTGCCCTTGCCTTCTTCTATTCTTTTATTTATTAGACATTATCAGAAACAATCATGAAAATTTTATCACCTTTAGATCAACTCATTGATCATAAATGAATTTTCATATGATCATGCTTATTTGTTAAGATTATTCTTTTTGTTTCTGATAATGTCTATTGGTGCCAGGTAATTATTGAAGAAGAATCTCTAATTGGTTTAATGAAAGTGGTTTATCGCGTTTCCGATGTATCATTCGATGACAATTTGAACATAGCACTGTCATGTCAGTCTTTGGGTCTATAGCGCCAGGATCTATCATCGTTGAAATCGCAATAAGGTGATGGACTTCGATATAATCTTTTCCATGTTTCCCGTATTTCTCCATAAAGTTAAATCCACATGCCTTGCATGATGTTCCGTGATGAAATATTGCGGCAGCCCTTAACTTCGGGTTTCTCTCATAGTACGACACCAGCCGAACTGATTTTCCGCCTTCAAGCATTTCCTCCTCTGCTTGAATTCCTTCCAGGTCTTGCCTGACAGATAGAATTAATCCTTCCGGAATTGAGTGTAGCAAAGTCTTATTTGCCAATTCTAGGCCGCGCTCAACGCCAGCAGGAGTGAGTTTCCATACGCTGCGAGGCGCGTCCTTAACTGCGTTTGCCTTGTATAGCAATCCTGAGTTTGCCAAATGAAGACGTGCAAACTGGACACGATTTGCCCAGTGGCTTGCAGAATTCTTATATTTCTCAGTTTTTTCGGCTTCGGTTACTTCTGGATGCAGTAGCGCAAGTTGTTCATAAACGCGATGCACATCTGAACGGTTATCTGGCTCGCCTGCCAAGAAAACTAGCAAGTCTTGCTGAAGGGTGTCGTCGTCTGGAATGGACATCTCGAAGCCTAACGCCACGCATCAGCAGCGGATTTGACGACGCGAAGCGGCGGCAAATCCGTCGGCTGGATGCAATTGTTAGGCATAGACCCTCTGCAACACATCGCGAAGTCCTGCCCATGAGCGAAACACTTCGCCTATTCCGCACGCGGTGATCGTTACGACGTTCTTGTGTCCGACATACGCGTGAATTGCTTGATCTCCAATGCGCTTTACGCTGCGCATGTCTATCTCTAGTTCAGGGGCCGCATCCGAGTATTCGTTAACCAGCGTTCCGAGCCGCTTGAGCTCGCCACTACTTTGTGTGCTGCGGATGGCATAGCTTGATGCTCTCTCCAACAACACGTACTCCAACGTGGAGCGCGCAAGAATTGCGGCAGCGGAGGGAGTTCCGACTATAAGGCATACGTACAATTCGCGTATGCGGAGTTGAACGGCCTGTGGAAGTTTCTTCGTGTTTAGGACGAGTGGCGACAATTGCCGGAGATTTCCGTACCACTTGTCGGGCTGAAAGAAGCTGGCGTCCATTAGACGCAGAGCCTGATCGTGGACCTTGTTCTTGACGATGATGTCTGGGTTTGTGCCCCCATCTTCCAAGTAATCGTCTACTCGCTCGACGCACCACCGGAAAAGCGAAGCCACGTCAGTAATGTGGTACGGCGTGAAGTGCGGCTCCGCTTCCTTTGGAACTGTTTCGCCAAGTCCAAGATCTTCAAGAGACAGCGGCCCGATGCCAATCGACTCCAGCCATAGGTCCGAAAGGTCGTCTCGCCTCTTCTGTATTTCATTGAAGAATTGCTTGGCGTGACTTGTGTCGCTGATCTTGATCTGCGCCGCTAGCAGGGATTCATCAAGCAGTTCCCTTACAAAGTCGATTCCGTTGGACAGCGCCAACGCGCAGTCTCCGACGATTGTTTTCCGCTCTGGGGGCAACTCCGATACTGACTTCCACCGATCAGGTGGAATAACACCAACAAGCCGATTGTAGATGCTTGCTATCTGCGCGAGATGCAGTTGAATTTTCGTGGCGTCGATTGCCATGGGAGCCCTTATGCCTAACGAGGAGATGAGCGGCGGAGCGAAGCGGAGTCCGCTCGATCTCCTGGTTCTTCCGCAGCTTGTGGAATCTAATTCTTGAAAAATTGACAAAATCACGAAAATCCTTAACAGATGGGAGCGCGGCCACGGTCGCGTATCCGCATCAACGCCTGTTATGCGCGTACGCGACCGTGGCCGCGCACTTTGGCTAATTTTCGTGATTTTGTCATTTTTTTCATTAGCTTATCCATAGGCTGTCGGAATGAACAAGTGATTATACGGTTTCTGTCTATCAACCACATTTCGCAGCAATTAACATTATCTGATTGATTATAAACGGCTTTATTAGCTGTATAACATTCACCATGGACACTGAAGCCCTGGAAAATACCGACAGGCTTGCTGTCCCTCTGGAATTTACCCACCGCCACGAGGCGCGATTAACACAGCGGAACGTCATGACCGGGCAGCGTCCGCACTATCGCCAGTGACCGCGCCACTATCTGGGCTTCTGTCACAAGTATAGTTGTATGTTGACAGATCGCCTGAATTTGCTCGTTTTTCAGGGAAACTCGTAATCAAGCACCCGCCGGAATCCCGCACCAGCGGCTGGGCGATGATTCTTCCCGACCAGGCTTACCCAGCGGAGCAAAGCACTGGCGCCAGAAACCGCCCGGTATGACTGTCTGGATGACGGACAATATCCTCCGGCGTGCCCACCGCCAGCACCTCGCCACCGCCGCCGCCGCCCTCCGGCTCCAGATCGATGACCCAATCGGCGGTCTTGATCACGTCCAGGTTGTGCTCGATCACCACAATCGTGTTGCCTCGATCCCGTAGCTCGTGCAGCACCTTCAACAACTGCTCGATGTCGTGAAAATGCAGGCCGGTGG
>JAGRHI010000380.1:8272-13427 GCA_020445045.1 Candidatus Competibacteraceae bacterium | reverse complement strand
TTTTCATGATTGTTTCTGATAATGTCTATTGATTGCACGTAATTTTTCAAAAGACCGGGAATTGCTGCATCGAGAGCGAGGCACAGAATGACAGCTAACAAGTCGGTCAAGTCGTGCGCCTGCGGCTCACTCGGACGTTCAACACTCCGCGCCTGATCATGCATGGCCCCGCCATTGTTGCGCGATCAGGTGCTTCAGGCTGAGCGTCGCTTAACTTGGCGTTATCCTTGAAACATGGTCTACGAATGTCGCTTGAACAGATTTAGACAGCATCACCTTTATGCCGCTCTACTCACTATTATCGGGCTTTATCTGCTGAGCTACTTTGATTTTGGTGGTGCCAGGTATTGGTGGGCGTATTCCATCGGAATTGCAATGGGCGCTGGGGCTTCGTATTTAATTGGGAATACCAAGGTTCGTATTGAAACAAATGGTGAAGCTGTAACTGTGGAGCACAGCGGTATGGTTCATGCGAATTTTACAGTCGATTCGGTAGCTAGCGTGACCGTAAGTGGCTCTGGCAGCATGTCGAGAATCGTGGTTGTAACTCACGAAGGGCTGAAGTATTACATCCCGTGCGAATGCTTCAGTAAAACCGAAACCGAAGCGCTGCTTAAGGTGCTGAGAAGGGCATAACAATGCGTTTTCAAGCCGTTCGCCGCGCTCAAACGCACGTCCAGCACTTCGTGCCTTATTGCATGTGGCTTCACCATGTTCACGCAAATGGCGCTCCATGCCGAGCGTCGCTTAACTTGGCGTTGGACAGGCGAGAATAAACCAATGGATCATTTAACTGAATATATAGAGAATCAAATATGGCTGCTTGAATATCCAGTCCGATTTGGAGGAATGGATTTATTTGGGCGCACTACCATTATAAGATTAGAAAGCGGGGAATTGATAATTCACGATCCTTGCAAGATAACCAATTCAGTAAAAAGACAAATTGATGAAATTGGGGCCGTAAGGTACATAATTGCACCAGGTTATTATCATCATTTATTTGTTACAGACTTTCAGAAAAGTTATCCAAATGCAGAAACATTCTTATGCCCAGGATTGGAGAGAAAGAGGCCAGATATCAAGTTTGAATGGATTCTCGGAAATAAACCAGACCATAGATGGGAAGATACTGTTGATCAAATTATGGTGCATGGAACAAAGTATATATGGGAGGTGGCTTTTTTCCATAAGCCATCGAAGACACTCATTCTTGTCGATCTACTCGAAAATATCGGAGACGATTATAGACACAAAGCGGGCCTGCTGCTGCGATTCTGGTGGAAAATAATATTTAGAATGTGGAACAATCCAAAGGCTGCACCCGAATATCAAATGGGCTGGGGAAATAAGGAAATAGTAAAAAGCGCCCTGCAAAAAATCCTTGCTTGGGATGCGGAAAGAGCGATTATCGCACATGGTGAAAACATGGAAGAGCATGTAAGCGAAACGCTTGCTAGAGCATGGAAAAAGGTGCTGAATACCTAATCTTTGGTTCCAGCCGACCGCTCGATCGCTACTGCTCCCTTTGTGTCGGCTGAGCCTTGACGTTCGTTGGCGCTTCGCGCTGACGAACGAGGTGTGAGTTGAGCTTGCTGATATTTTTGCGCTCCAGCCGACCGCCACCGTGTTCCAGCGGCGGCTGAGCCATTGAGATGAGAATGCCCTCTCCTCCATGGGAGAGGACGTTTGACATCGATCTCAGACGCTGAAGCTCTCGCCGCAACCGCACATTTCCTTGGCGTTGGGGTTGCGGAAGCGGAACCCCTCATTCAATCCCTCCTTGGCGTAATCCACCTCCATGCCGTCCAGATAGGGCAGATTCTTGGCGCTGACCACGACCTTGACGCCCTGCGATTCGAAAATCTGGTCGTCGGGGTTGATCGTGTCGGCCAGTCCGACGGTGTACATGTAGCCGGAGCAGCCGGTATTGCGAACGCCCAGCCGCAGGCCTTGAGCGTTCGCCTGCTTGGCCAAATAGCTGTGAGCGCGGGCAGCGGCTTTTTCGGTCAGGGTGATCAACATGGCGGTTTCCTCGATGAGCAAGTAGGGGACTGATGGGTTTGAGTGGTGGCGTCGGTTGGAGTTCGTGGCGCGGCCCAAGCACGCAGCGCCGCCCAGAGCGCGGTTTCGGCCAGCACGGCGCAGTGCAGCTTGGCCGGCGGCACCTCCAGCGTTTCGACCAGTTCGTCGTGCTGAAATTGCGCGGCCTCGGTCAGCGTCCGACCCTGGATACGTTCGGCCAGCAACGAGCCACAGGCAATGATCCAGGCACTGCCATAAGCCTTGAATCGGACGGCGTCGATCGTCTCTCGTGCGTTGATCCGCAACTGGAGTTGCAGGATATCCCCGCTGGCCGGTTCGCCCACCCGTGCCGTCGCCACATCGAGTGCATCCGGGTCGAGATCGCCGGCATGGCGAGGATGAGTGAAGTGCTCCCGCGCGGGTGGGCTCAATTCCAGCATGGTCACGCTCGGTTCGAAACCCCGGCGTTCCGTTGCTGGTTGACCGCGCCGTTGCCGTTTTGCTCGGGCCAGCCCTCCCGGCTGGCGGCCGAGTGCAACTCGCAGCCTTTCAGCTCGGGCAATTGCAGCGTGCCTGGTTCGATACCCGCCTCTCGCAGCGTTTGACAGAGCTGGCGAACGGCGCGGTCAAGGGTGTGGATATGATCCAGCATCTGGTTGATGGCGTGCGCCTCGGGATCGGGCATGTCGGGAGTGGTGCCGTAGGCGTCGAAGCCCAGCTTGCGGGCGATTTCCCGCCGCACGTCCGCGCCGCCGCCTGCTTCGACCACCCGGCCCGGCACGCCGACCACGGTGGCGTTGGCCGGCACTGCCTTGATGACCACCGAGTTGGAGCCGATGCGGGCGTTGTCGCCGACCTTGAAGGGACCTAGCACCTTGGCGCCCGCGCCGATGACGACGTTGTTACCCAGGGTGGGATGGCGCTTGCCCTTGTTCCAACTGGTGCCGCCCAGGGTGACCCCCTGATACAGGGTGCAATCGTCGCCGATTTCGGCGGTTTCGCCGATCACCACGCCCATGCCGTGGTCTATGAAGAAACGCCGGCCGATTTTGGCGCCGGGGTGGATCTCGATACCGGTCAGCCAGCGGGCCATGGTCGAAAAGAACCGTGCCAGCCACTTCAACCCGAGGTTCCAAAACACATGGTTGACTCGGTGAAAGACCAGGGCGTGCATGCCGGGATAGGCGGTGATGACTTCAAGCACGTTGCGTGCCGCCGGATCACGATCGAATACCGAGTTGATGTCTTCCCGCAGACGTTGCCAAAACGTCATAGCCACTCATCCAGAGGTTGAAGTGAAGGAGCCGCCCGCGTGGCGCGGCGGCAAGGGCGGAAGATTATAGCAAGCCGGCGCATGAGCATGGCGCTCCTCCAGGTCGTCGCCGCGAAGTCCGGATGATCGGGTTGTTCAAGTATCGCGCGCGCTCGCGAGCAACGGACATTTGGCTTTGAACGGTATGTGGCCCTAAGATTGCGTTCGCGGGATAACTCGCGGTCCGACAAGTAGGTGCGGACCGGAACCGAACTTTGGTTGGGAGTGGAGGGTAGCGATAGTGAAGCCGTGGATCAACGAAGAAACCATCAAGACTTGGACCGATGCCCAGAAACGTCTTTGGGAAAGCCTATGCTCGGCGGTGCCATTTCAGCCACCGGTCGGGGTTGAAGCCTGGCGCGAGACGTATTTGAAAAATCTGACGACTTGGGAATCCGCGGTCAGGCAAACTCTGGAACAGGAAGCCACCTGGGTCCAGCAATGGGTACAGCGGGTCGCCCACGAAAAAGGAACGCCGGAAATGATGGCGTCCTGGGTGCGGCAGATGGAAGAGGTGTTGCAACGCTGGATTCAGTCCCAAAATCAGTGGTGGGATGAATATTTCTCGGTGTTACGTCGCGGTGGCCTGGTTACCCTGGATCAGGCCGAAATCGACACGGTCGTGACTCCCGAGCCGGCTCCGGTGGCCGAATCGGCGCCGACGGCTTCCGAAAAACCGGTCAGCGCGCCGCCCGAGGCCGCCGTGTCGGCGCAACCGGAACCGATGGCGGAAGTCGTCGCCGAGCCGCCCACCGCCGCGAACGATGAGCCGTCCCCAACGGCGCGGATCGTCGAAACGCCCACCGAATCGCCATCGGACGATCTCAAACTCATCGGTGGTATCGGCCCGGCGCTGGAAAAGAAACTAAACGCCTGTGGCATATTCACCTACCGGCAACTGGCGGCGCTCGGCGATGAGGAAATCGAACGAATTGAAACCGCCATCAAATCGTTCGGCCGTATCCGTCGCGACGACTGGGTCGGTCAGGCGAGGGAGCAGCATGTGCGGAAGTATCGGGAATCGCTTTAACCCGTTTCAATCCTCGCAACGCTGGGTCCAGCGGCCCGGCGGCTATCGGAGCAGGCCGATCTGATGTCCGTACATGCCATCGTCGCCGTGTTGGGCGGCCAGATTCCGCCAGGCAGCCGGCTGACCGTGCAGGGTTGGGTCCGCACCCGCCGCGATTCCAAGGCGGGCCTGTCCTTCATCGCCGTCCACGACGGGTCGTGCTTCGAGCCGCTGCAAGTGGTCGCTTCCGCCGAACTGCCGAACTACCGGAGCGAGATCATGCGCCTGACCGCCGGTTGCGCGTTGCGCGTTCGCGGGGAGTTGGTCGCCTCCACCGGCAAGGGTCAGGCCGTCGAACTACGGGCGGAGTCGATCGAGACGATCGGAGGCGTTGACGATCCGGAAACCTATCCGGTTGCTCCCAAACCACATAGCTTCGAATATCTGCGGACGGTGGCGCACCTGCGGCCGCGCACCAACAGCATCGGCGCGGTGGCGCGGGTGCGGCACTGCCTGTCCCAGGCGATCCATCGCTTCTTCCATGAACGGGGTTATTTCTGGGTGCATACTCCGATCATCACCGCCAGCGATTGCGAGGGTGCTGGCGCGCTGTTTCGGGTCAGTACCCTGGACGGGGTCAACCCGCCGCGCACGCCCGAGGGCCAAGTCGATTTCTCGCGAGATTTCTTCGGGCGGGAGACTTTCCTGACCGTCTCCGGTCAGCTCAACGTCGAGGCTTACTGCTTGGCGCTGTCGAAAGTCTACACGTTCGGTCCGACCTTCCGCGCCGAGAACTCCAACACCAGCCG
>JAGRHI010000380.1:310-8207 GCA_020445045.1 Candidatus Competibacteraceae bacterium | reverse complement strand
CCGATCTGGCCGAGGCGCTGCTGAAGTTCATCTTCCGGGCGCTGCTGGAGGAGCGCGCCGACGACTTGGCGTTTTTTGCCCAGCGTATCGACAAGACCTGCGTCCACCGTTTGGAACAGGTGGTGAATGCGCCGTTCGAGCGAATGGAATACGGTGAAGCCATCCGCATCCTGGAAAATGCCGGCGAAACCTTCGAATTCCCGATCCGCTGGGGCGTGGACCTCCAGTCCGAGCATGAGCGTTATCTGACCGAGCAGCATGTGGGCCGGCCGCTGGTGTTGGTCAATTACCCAAAGGAAATCAAAAGCTTTTATATGCGACTGAACGACGACGACCGTACGGTGGCGGCGATGGACGTGCTGGTGCCCGGCATCGGCGAAATCGTCGGCGGTAGCCAGCGCGAGGAGCGGCTGGCCGTGCTGGACGCGCGCCTGGATGAAATGGGTCTCAACAAGATCGCCTATAATTGGTATCGTGACCTGCGCCGTTACGGCAGTGTGCCGCACGCCGGGTTCGGGCTGGGGTTCGAACGCACCGTCAGCTACGCGACCGGCATGAGCAACGTCCGGGATGTCATCCCGTTTCCGCGCACGCCCCGCGGCGCCGATTTTTAACGCTGGACCCCAAGGTTGCCCGATTCGCGCCATGAATGACATCACCTCTCCGACCACCCCCTCCAAGAGCGGCTCCCGGCGGGCCAATGCCCTGCCGTCGGACTACATGCTGGATGAGTATCGGATCGATTCCATTCTCGGAGCCGGCGGGTTCGGCGTCACCTACAAGGCATTGGACACGCACCTGCGGACCTGGGTCGCCATCAAGGAATATTTTCCGGTGGAGTGGTCGTTCCGCGATAGCGACGGCGTGACGGTGTACGCCAATACCCAGGGTCAGAGCAGTCAGAACGATGGCCAGATCTCGGACTACGTATGGGGATTGGAGCGTTTTCTCGACGAGGCCCGGGTGCTGGCTCAGATCCAGCATCCCTATGTGGTGCGGGTGAAACGCTATTTTCGCGCCCACGGCACCGCCTACATCGTCATGGATTACGAAGAGGGCGAGCCGCTCAGCGCGGTATTGCAGGACGGCGAAACGCTGGACGAGGAGGAGATACGCGGATTGCTGGAGGACGTGTTGCCGGCCTTGCGGGCGGTCCACGAGCAGGGTTACCTGCACCGCGATATCAAGCCGGCCAACCTGTACCTGCGCGCGAGCGACCATCGGGTCATCCTGATCGATTTCGGCGCGGCGCGCGGTGCGGTCGGCCGCCAAAGCAAGAGCGTGACCAGCCTGGTCACGCCCGGCTATTCGCCGCCCGAGCAGTACACCACCCGCAACGAACGTTACGGGACCTGGACCGATATCTACGCCCTTGCCGCCGTGCTGTATCGTTGCGTGACCGGTCACCCTCCGGTGGAAGCGGCCGAACGTCTGCTGGATGATCATTTGCAACCGGCGACCGAGGTGGGCGCCGGTCGCTACAGCACCAATTTGTTGCGGGTGATCGATCGGGCGCTAGCGGTGCGGCCGGAGCTGCGGTTTCGCACCGTGGCCGAAATGCAGGCGGCGCTCGATGGTTCGCAGGTCGACGGATGCGACGAGACGGTGATCGTGTTGCCGCGGGCCCGATCCGGCAAGGCCATGCCAGTGCCGGAACCGCCTCCACCCAGGGACGAACCGGCACGAACGCCGATGGGGAGCCCACCGGTCAGCGAGAACTGGTTGGAAGTGACCGGAAAGCCCGCCGCCGCGAGTCAGCGGTCGCGGAAATCGAAGAAGGCGGGTCTATTGCAGTGGCAGTCGCTGGGCTTGCGGATGGGCGGCAGTTTGGCTCTGGCGGTGGCGGCGGGGTTGGTGGTCACCGTGGTGGTCTGGTTATGGCCATCCGCGCCTACCCCGGAGGAACAATCGCCGCCCCGCTACAGTCTCGGTCAGCACGAGCAGCCGGTCGTGGTTCCGCCCGCCACCGATACGGAACCCTCTGGAATATCGGCCGCGAACGGAACGGCCGTACTGGAGTCACCCACCGCGCCGGTGATGGACGTTCCGTCCGCGACGCCATCGAGTCCAAGCCCGTCGGAGCAGCCCGTGGCCGGGGCGGACGCCCCGGCCGAATCGCCATCGACCGTCACCGACACGGCCGCGGAGCCGCCGCTCGCGGAGCCGCCGTTCCAGGAAGAACCCACGACTGCTGACGGCGCGGCGGAATCCACCGCTCCGGTGGTGGAGCCGCCGTTCCAGGAGGAACCCACGACCGCTGACGGCGCGGCGGAATCCACCGCCGGAGCCGGGGTGGTTCCCCTCGCGCCCGCCGCGCTGTCCGCCGCCGCGCGCCATGGCGAGTCGTCGGCAACCCAGCCTGCCCCTCAGCCAGTCGCCGCCGAGCCGGTGTCGAGATCCAGGAAAGCCGCGCGCCGAGTCGAGCGACCCAGGGCAAGCCAGAAACGGAATGAACTCAAACCGATTGTGGTGACGCCCCCGGCACTGCGGCGGACCCGCCCGGCGCCGACCAGCCGAAGGCTCTGGGAACCGCCCACCTCGACGGGTTTTAACCAGAAATGAAATTTTCGCTGTGGCCTTTTTCCCACCGTCGGCGCGGCCAGTCGGACAAGGTGCTGGTGCGGGCGCGCTTCATTCGCACCGACCGGTTCAGCGGGGGCGAGCTGCGCTTGTCTTCGCCGTTGTGCCGCTTGGGCCGGGTGCCGGACAACGATCTGTGTTTCGACAACGATTCCGTATCGGGCCACCATGCCGAGGTGTCCCATCTGCCCGATGGCACGTTTCAGATTTGCGATCTGGATTCCACCAACGGAACCTGGGTGAACGGCCAGCGCGTTCATGCCCATCCGTTGCGTAACGGTGACGTGGTGGAACTGGGCGAGGTGCGTTTGCACTTCCGAACCGGTGATGCCTGAAGCCGGCCGATTCACTTGCTCGGCGTCGATCTCAAGGGAAATCAGTCATGCCCCTTTATCGTGGTGGCTTCTTCAAGAAAGGTCCGTCCGAGGCTCCACCCGTGGAGCCGACCCGTCGTATTGCCCGTTCGGAATCGGCGGCGAAACCCCGGCCGACCGGAAGTCGGGCGATGCCGGTGTCGGCGACGCCCGCCCACGATCCGGCGCCGACCCAGGTCGTCGGCTGGCTGGCGGTCGTCGAGGGTCCGGGGCGAGGCGAGGTGCTGGCGCTGGGCTACGGGGTCAACGATATCGGCCGCGACGCGGATGCCCGGATTCGATTGGATTTCGGCGATACCACGATCGATCTCCACAATCAGGCGGCGATCATCTACACCGCGCGTTCCCGCCGTTTTTACCTGCAATCGATCGCGCCGGGCAATTGGGTGGATAGCAGTCCGGTGGTGGGCAAATCCGTGGAACTGACCGGCGGTGAAACCTTGCGAATGGGGCAGACTCGCTTGCGCTTCGTGCCGCTGTGCGGCCTCGGTTTCGATTGGCGCGAAGACGAGTGAGGTGGAGAAAGCGTCATGGTGGCTTGGGTACATGATGAAGGCGCGATCCAGGGGGACCGCGCTCGTCAGGAAGACGATTACGGTGTATTCGAATTGCCGCCGGAGCTGGAGGCGGGCGATCTGCTGCTGGTATTGGCCGACGGCATGGGGGGCGAACTGGCGGGTGCTCGGGCCAGCGCCCTGACGGTCCGCGATTTCATCGAAACCTACGATACGGTGCCGGCCGTCGCCATCCCCGAGCGGCTTGAGCGGACGCTGGCGCATGTGAACCAGCGAATGGCGCTGGAGGTGGCGTCCGATCCGGAGAATCTGAAGGGAATGGGTTGCACGCTGCTGGCCGTGGTGCTGGCGGAGGAGGGGTTGTACTGGATCAGCGTGGGCGATTCGCCGTTGTGGCTGTGGCGACGGGGACGGTTGCGCCGTCTGAATCAGGATCACGCCTATCGCAGCATTCTGGCCGCCGAGGTGAGCGCCGGCGAGATCAGCGCCGCCGACGCTTTCCGTCATCCCGCCCGCAACGCGCTGGTCAGCGCCATCACCGGCGAGGAGGTCGAGTTGGTGGACCTGCCGCGCCAACCTTATCCGCTCAAGCGTGGCGATCAGATGTTATTGGCCAGCGATGGCCTGTTGACACTCAGCGAAAACGAAATCGCCACCCTACTGACCAGGGCGCGTGGCAGCGAACCGTGCCGGCGGTTGCTGGCGGCGGTGGAGGCCCATCGATGTCCCCATCAGGACAACGCCACCGTGCTGTGGGCCGAGGCGGCCGATCGGTCGCCGGCGTCGGTTTGGCGCCGGCTCGGGGGACGCGCGCCACTACTGGCCTTGCTGGTGGCGGCCTTGTTGACGCTCGGCGGCGCGTGGTGGTTGGCCCAAAACATGGAGACGGTGGCCAGCGTCGCCGTGCCGCCCTAGCGGTTTCGGGTGGTGGGGACGGCCGGCGCGCCCAGCCAGGCGAGCAGATCGCTCGGTCGCCGCAGGAAGCCGTCGGCGTTCCAGCATTCCGGCCGGTCCTCGGCGCCCAGATAGCCGAAACCGGCCACCAGCGCGGTCATGCCGGCCTGCTTGCCGGCCAGTATGTCGCGTTCGGCGTCCCCCACGTACAGCGAGCGGCCGGGCAGCGCCCCGATGCGGGCGCAGGCGTACAGCAGCGGTTCCGGGTCCGGTTTGCGCGCGCTCAGGGTATCGCCGCTGACCACGCAGGCCATCCGCGGCCATAGATCCAGCGCTTTCAGCAGCGGTTCGGTCAGCCAGCCCGGCTTGTTGGTGACCACGCCCCAGCGGATGGCGCCGGCCTCCAAATAATCCAGCACGTCGGCCATGCCGGGAAACAGCGCGGTCTCGACGGCGATGGCCTCCCGATAAAGGGCCAGAAAGCGCGGGTTGAGCTCGGCGTAGAGCGGATCGTCGGGAGTCAGCCCGAACCCGGCTTGCAGCATGCCCGGCGAGCCGTGCGAGACCGTCGGGCGGATGGCCGCGACCGGAAGCGCGGGCAGATGGCGTTCCTGGCGCAGCCGGTTCACCGCCGTCGTCATGTCGGGGGCGGTATCCAGCAGGGTACCGTCCAGGTCGAACAGCACGCAGTCCGGTGGCGCGCCGCCGGCGGGGCCGGGATTCATGCCAGGCCGTCCGGGCGGCAATGCACCATGTAATTGACCGATACGCCTGGTCCCAGCCGATAGCTTCGGGTCAGTGGGTTGTAATGCAGGCCGATGATCTCCCGCGGCGTCAGGTCGGCGGCGCGCAGCCAACCGTCCAGTTCCGAGGGGCGGATGAACTTGCGGTAGTCGTGGGTGCCCTTGGGCAGCAGCCGCAACAGGTATTCCGCGCCGATGACGACGAACAGATAGGATTTGGGATTGCGGTTGATGGTGGAGAAGATGAGGTGTCCGTCGGGCTTGACCAGCCGGGCGCAAGCCTGGATCGTCGAGGCCGGATCGGGTACGTGCTCCAACATTTCCATGCAGGTCACCACATCGAAGCCGGCCGGCTCGGTCTCCGCCAGTGCCTCGGCGGTCACGCGGCGGTAGTCGAGCACCGCGCCGGATTCCAGTTGGTGCAGTTGCGCGACCGCCAGCGGCGCTTCACCCATGTCGATGCCGAGCACCCGCGCGCCGCGCAGCGCCATGCTCTCGGACAGGATGCCGCCGCCGCAGCCGACGTCGACCACCCGTTTGCCTTCCAGTCCGCCGACTCGCGCGTCGATGAAATCCAGTCGCAGTGGATTGGTGTCGTGCAGCGGCTTGAATTCGCTGTCCGGGTCCCACCAGCGGCTGGCCAGTTGTTCGAATTTGGCGATTTCCTCGGGGTCCACATTGGGGCTCGTGGTCGTCATGTACGGATTACCTGTCGGGGGCTGAAAATGAGGGTCTCGTTACCATGGTTTCGACCGGCGGGCGTTGCGGCTTACGCCCGGTGTTTCGCGGCGATGCGTTCCCGCCAACCGCGCGCGTCCCGGAGCGTGGCCGCCAAGTCCAGCGCGGTCAGGCGCCGGTCGGCCAATAGCCGGCGGCCGGCGACCCAGACATCGGTGACGTGCTGGCGGCCGGCGGCGTAGACCAGTTGCGAGACGGGGTGGTGGACCGGTTCGGTTTCCGGCTGGCCGAGATCGATGGCGACGATGTCGGCGGCCTTGCCCGGTTCGAGCGAGCCGGTTTCCCGCTCCAGCCCCAGTGCCCGGGCGCCGTCGAGGGTGGCCATGCGCAGCATCCGCGCGGCTGGCAGCGCGGCGGCGTCGCCGGCCACGCCCTTGCCCAGCAGGGCGGCGGTGCGCAGTTCGCCGAACATATCGAGATCGTTGTTGCTGGCCGCGCCGTCGGTGCCGAGCGCGATATGGACCTGGGCGGCGTCGAGTCGGGCGACCGGACAAAAACCGCTGGCCAGCTTGAGGTTGGATTCCGGGCAGTGAATGACATGGGAGCCGGTCTCCGCCAGCCGTTCGATTTCGGCCGGTTCGAGCTGGGTCATGTGCACGGCCAGCAGTCGCGGCGACAACAGGCCGAGCCGTTCCAGTCGCTCCAGCGGTCGGCAGCCGTGTTCGGCCTGGAACTGGGCGACTTCGGCGGCGGTTTCATGGACGTGGATGTGAACCGGAATGCCCAAGTCCGCCGCCAGCCGACCGATGCGCTCCAGCGCCGGGGCCGAGACGGTATAGGGGGCGTGCGGGGCGAAAGCGGCGCGGACCAGTGGATCGCCCTTCAGCGCCTCGTGCAGGGTCAACCCGTGCTCCAGATACTCGTCCAGGTTGCGGGCGTAGGCGGTGGGGAAGTCCAGGGCAATCAGCCCGACGCAGGCGCGGATGCCGCATTCGCGGGCGACGTCGGCGGTCGCTTCCGGGAAAAAGTACATGTCGTTGAAGCAGGTGGTGCCGCCGCGCAGCATCTCGGCGATCGCTAGCCGGGTTCCGGCGCGGACGAATTCGGGATCGACCCAGCGGGTTTCGGTGGGCCAGATATGGTCTTGCAGCCAAGTCATCAATGGTTGATCGTCGGCCAGGCCGCGTAGCAGGGTCATGCAGGCATGGGTATGGGCGTTGACCAGACCGGGAATGAGAAGGTGCGTTGCGAAGTCCAGGCACGTCTCGGCGCTAAAGCGGGCCATTGCCTCGTCCCGTGGCAGGATGGCGAGAATGCGGCCGTCCTGAATGGCGAGGGCGTGGTGTTCGAGAACCTGGCCTTCCGGCTCGACTGGAGCGATCCAGCGGGCGTTGAGCAGGGCGGAGATGGCTTGCGGCATGCGGGGTTCTCCGGGCAATGACGGCGGATTATAGCGGCGAACCGGGGCGGCGCAAAAAAAACGCCCCGGCGAACCGGGGCGCTGGAAGCCGAAAAACGCGGGCGGCTTACTGGCTGATGACGTGTTCCATGGCGGTCACGGTGATCACCACGCGGCGGTTCAGCGCGCGGCCAGCCGGGTTGTCCCGACCGTTCGGTAGCGTGTTGGGGGCGACCGGATCGAGCTCGCCGCGACTGCGGGTCGAGATGATGGAACTGGGTACGCCCTTGGCGGTCAGGTAGCGAGCCACGGAGTCGGCGCGACGCTGGCCCAGCCGATAGTTGTAGGCTTCGGTGCCCTTGCTGTCGGTGTGGCCGACGATTTCGATCGAGGAGACCGACGCAACCCGGCGCAGATCGGTGACCAACTTGTCCAGCTTGGCGCGACCGGCGGGCTTCAGGTTGGCCCGGTCGAAATCGAAATAGGCGTCCGCGCCCAGGCTCAGGGTCTCGACCACCGGAGCGGCCGGTTCGACCACCGCCACGGCGCCGCATTCCGGAACGTTCTTCTCGGCGGTCCAGTACGGGGTACGGATACAGTTGCCGTAGGGGTCCTTGACGATCTTGCCATAGGGGTCGACGGCGTAGATGCAACCGTATTTGTTGATCTGGGCATGCGCGGGCAGCGCCGCGAACAGCACCATCGAGGCAGCCA
>JAGRHI010000380.1:0-171 GCA_020445045.1 Candidatus Competibacteraceae bacterium | reverse complement strand
TTCCGCTGACCAGTATACCCGAGCGCGGCAACCGTTGCGCGGCAAACCGGCCGGCCATGGTGTGTAATGATACAACGTTGTGTCAGAATTGCAAAAAATGTTGTGCCAACAATAAATGATCTAATTTTGCGCGCTATCTTGGTCTCTAGGCAAGAGATTTTTTGCGATAAG
>JAGRHI010000059.1:9641-12056 GCA_020445045.1 Candidatus Competibacteraceae bacterium | reverse complement strand
TGGAGCAGCAGTTCGATATTCAGGTCGCCGACGACGAGATTAGCGCCGAAAGCTTCGAAACCTTGGGCAAGGTTCACGAATTCGTCCGCGACAAAGCGACGGCGAGGAGTTGAGGGCCGTCGTTGTCGCCGGGCGGGTGGCGGATTGACTCGTTCCAGCGTGCCGCTAGAAACTCGGGAAGCCTTTGTTCCAGCCAATATGCCGCCCGCCACGGCCAGCGCCCGGCGACGAAGCCGACATGGCCGCCTCGCGAGCTGAGTTCCATTTGTACGCAAGACGAAAGTTCGCTGGCGTCCGGCACTGCTTCCGGCCGCATGAAAGGGTCGTCCAGGGCGTGCAGGATGAGCGTTGGCACCCGGATACGTCGCAGGTAAGGGCGGCAACTGGCTTGGGCGTAGTAATCGTGAACGCCGGCATAACCGTGCAAGGGCGCGGTGATNNTCCGGTCGTCGAAGGTATGGAAATCCCGTAGCGCCGGCAGTTCGTCCAAGGGCACGGGCGCATCCGAGCGATACCGGAATTTGTTGCGGTAGCTTGTTTTCAGCGCGCGCAACAGGTGTGCTTGGTAAAGCCGCGAAAAACCCTGGTTCAGTCGCCGCGCGGTGATATCGAGCACGAATGGAACCGATACCGCCGCTGCTGCGTATAAGGGGTTGTCGGCTCCGGTTTCCCCCAGCCACTTGAGCAGGGCGTTGCCGCCCAGCGAGTAGCCGATGGCGGCTAGGGGCGCGGCCGCTTCCCTTTGGCGCAGCCAGGTGGCCACATGGTCGAGGTCGGCGGTATCGGCGGCGCAGTAACCGCGCGCCAGCCGGTTGGGCTGGCCGCCGCGACCGCGAAAGTGCATCACCACCGCCCGCCAGCCGCGCCGGGCGATGGCGGCCAGCAGGCCGAGCGCGTAATGAGAAGCGCTGGAGCCTTCCAGTCCGTGCAGGATCAGTACGATCGGTCCCCGTCCGCCGGGGAGCCAGTCCAGATCCAGAAAGTCGCCATCGGGCAATTCCAGACGTTCGCGCCGTAGCGGCAAACGAGGCCGGCGTCGACACAGCACCGGCCACAGCGTTTGGGCGTGTGGGCCGGGTAACCACCATGCCGGGTGATAGTCAGTGGGTTGCATGCCGGCGATGACCGGATGGTGGCGAGACGGGCAGAGGGATCGGCGCAGGTTCGACACTGGTGACGGGCGTGGCCGTCGCTTGGGCTTCGGACGAGGGCGTCCCAGTCGTTCCATGCCACAACCCCCGCACGGATTCGGACGCGATTCGTTCCCCGAGAGATGGGTCCACGGCCGGATTTTCCATTGGCCAGGGGCGATTCGATGAATGGCCGTTGTGAGGGCGATGACGGCTGGAGGGGGACCCGAGACGGCCTAGCTCCGTTTGGCGCGTCTCGGGTTCGATCGACCGATCGCTCAGACCCCATGGACGATGGTGTAAGAGTCGATCATTTCGGGTAATGGCCGGTGGCCACGTCTGAAGCGGTCTGGGCGCGGCCTGTTCGTACCGCGCGAGGACGCTCCATGTGGGGTTCTCATTCAGGTTGCGCCAGCTCCTCTTCCGCGACCGCGTCCGAGGCGGCGGATGCCAGTGGTTTCGCGGTCGGTTCCGGCAGCGGCTCTTCCCCGATCGTCGTATCGTCCAGCAGCTCACCCAGGGCGGTGGTGGTCAGCACCGGTTCCGGCAGCGGTTCCGGGCGCAGCACCAAGCCACCCAGCGGCGGCACGGTGATGGTGATCGAGTACGGGTGTTCCATCCACGGCCGCTCCTCGGCGGTCAGGTCGATCCCACCGTTACCGATGCCGCTGCCGGCGTAATAGTGGGAGTCGGAGTTGAAGATTTCCGTGTAACGGCCCGCTCGCGGCACGCCGATGCGGTAGCTTTGGCGTGGGACCGGGGTAAAATTGACCACGACCACCAAAAAGTCGTTGTCCTTCTTGCGCTGATAACTCAGGATGGATTGCTCGGCGTCGTGACAGTCGATCCACTCGAAACCCTGCCATTCGAACTCGTAGTGATGCAGCACCGGATCGCTGTGATAAAGCCGATTCAAGTCGGTGACCAACTGCTTTAAACCCCGGTGGAAATCGTACTGCAATACCCACCAGTCGATGGGGTTGGCGCTATTCCACTCGTTGCCCTGGCCGAACTCGGTGCCCATGAACAGCAGTTTTTTGCCGGGGTGGGTGAACATGTAGAGATAGAGCAGCCGCAGATTGGCGAAGCGTTGCCATTCGTCGCCCGGCATCTTGTTCAGCATCGAGCCTTTGCCATGCACCACTTCGTCGTGCGAGAACGGCAACATGAAATTCTCGGTAAAACAGTACAGCATGCTGAAGGTCAGCAGGTCATGGTGATATTTGCGGTGGACCGGATTCTGCGCCATGTAGCGCAGGGTATCGTTCATCCAACCCATGTTCCA
>JAGRHI010000059.1:8403-9573 GCA_020445045.1 Candidatus Competibacteraceae bacterium | reverse complement strand
CCATCGCGCCGGGGTGTTCGCTGTGAACCACCGTATTCAGCTCGCGCATGAAATCGATGGCTTCCAGATTCTCGCGCCCACCGTATTTGTTGGGAATCCACTCGCCTTCCTTGCGTGAATAATCGAGATACAGCATCGAGGCGACCGCATCCACCCGCAGGCCGTCGAGATGGAACTCCTCAAGCCAGTACAGGGCGCTGGACAGCAGGAAGTTCTTCACCTCGTAGCGACCGAAGTTGAAGATCAGCGTGCCCCAGTCGAGATGTTCGCCCTTGCGGGGATCGGTGTGCTCGTACAGCGCCTCGCCATCGAAGCGGGCCAAACCGGAAGCGTCCTTGGGGAAGTGCGCCGGCACCCAATCGAGGATCACGCCGATATCGTGCTGGTGGCAATAATCGATGAAATAGCGGAAGTCGTCCGGGGTGCCGAAGCGGCTGGTCGGGGCGTAGTAGCCGGTGGTCTGATAACCCCAGGAGGCATCGTAGGGATGCTCGGTGATCGGCAGCAGCTCGATGTGACTGAAACCGGTTTCCTTGACGTATTCCACCAACTGGTGCGCCAGTTCCCGATAATTCAGGAACTCGCCTTCCGGCCCGCGTCGCCACGAGCCGATATGGACCTCGTAGATGGACATCGGTTGATGCAGCCAGTCGGATTTCTTGCGCTGTTCCAGCCAGTCGGCATCGCGCCAGGCATAGGAGTCCGGCTTGGTGACGATGGTGGCGGTGCTGGGACGCAACTCGAACTGTTGACCGTAGGGATCGGATTTCAGCATGATCGCGCCGCTATTGCGGTTGCGGATCTCGAACTTGTACAGATCGCCCGGGCTCACGTTGGGGATGAACAGCTCCCATACGCCGCTGCCGCCACGTACCCGCATGGGGTGGATTCGACCGTCCCAGCGGTTGAAATTGCCGACCACGCTGACCCGTTCGGCGCTGGGCGCCCACACCGCGAACAACACGCCGGCCACGCCGTCCGCCTCGTGTCGATGCGCACCCAGGAAGCGGTAGGAATGCCAGTGCTTGCCTTCACCGAACAAGTAGAGGTCGAAATCGGGCAACTGCGGCGGAAAGCAGTAGGGATCGTGGGAGATATGCTCGTGGTGGTCACCATCGCGCCAGATCAAGCGGTAGCGTTCCGGGACTTGATCGACCTTGCCCTGCCACT
>JAGRHI010000059.1:4859-8300 GCA_020445045.1 Candidatus Competibacteraceae bacterium | reverse complement strand
GCGGGTGGCGGCCCAGCACGGCGAACGGATCGTGATGGCGGGCTTCGATAATGCGTTGTAGTTCGGGTTGGAGTTTCGGGCTCGTCACGTGGCGCATCCTTATAATGTTGACGGTTTTTGGAGCCATGCCCGACGGCGGCTGGTGCTCCAACCGCAAAGCCGGACAATAACGCGCGAAAGAAAATCGCGCGTTGCGCGGAATCGGGAAGCGGCAAGTGTTTGGAGTCTGGCGTCCAACGCCATGCGCGCTAATGGGTTTAGTATAACGCCGAATCCACTAAATAATGACTTTCCATAAGGGTACCGGTGGGCGCCCCGCGCGCCAGGCAGCCCGCGGCACGCCGTTCCACATCGCGGTGCTTACTCCAGCCGTTCGATGCCCAGCGTCCGCAGCACATATTTTTCGTACACCGGTTCCGACGTACCGGTTTTGATCTTGTGGATGAAGTATTTTTCGAAGGCGATCTTGGCAAAGTGAACCCACTTGCCTTTCTTGAACCAGTTGACGTTGCGCGGCGGGATCTGCGGCAGCGCCACGAAGGCCGCGCCGGTATCGCCCATATCCGCCAGGCAGATGGCGTTCCAGGTGCCCTTGGCGACGGTTGGCTGACCAGCCAGGTCGGCCTGAATGTTCTGGACGATGGCGGACACCATCGATTCGATCATGTAGCCGGTCTTGGGCACCCCGGTGGGCACCGGCGTGGCCTCGACCGGCGGGATCGCCACGCACACGCCGGCCGAGAAGATGTTGCGGTACTTGGGGCTACGCTGGTTGGCGTCGATCAGTACGAAACCGCGTGGGTTACACAAGCCATCCACGGCGGCGACCGGGTCCACGCCGCGAAACGCCGGTAGGGTCATGGCGAACTTGAAGGGCACTTCATGTTCCTTGATCACTTCGCCGCGTTCGTTGTATTCCTCGACCAGGGCGCGGTCGGATTCGATCCGGGTGGTCTTGGCATTGGTGATCCACTTGATGTGTCGGTTGCGCAAATCCGATTCCAGCATGCCCTTGGAGTCGCCGACGCCGCCCAGGCCCAAGTGGCCGATGTACGGCTCGCTGGTGATCATGGTCATGGGGACGTGCTTGCGCAGCTTGCGCTTGCGCAGGTCGGCATCGAGAATGAACGCGCTTTCGTAGACCGGTCCGAAACAACTGGCCATGGGCATCGCGCCCAC
Source organism: Candidatus Competibacteraceae bacterium (assembly GCA_020445045.1). Classification (GTDB taxonomy): domain Bacteria; phylum Pseudomonadota; class Gammaproteobacteria; order Competibacterales; family Competibacteraceae; genus Competibacter. Next base: position 7,121 of record JAGRHI010000059.1, on the reverse strand, counting down.
CACGATCGGGCCTGGGTCCTCGCAGAAGGCTTCATAGGCTTCGTAGGCGGTTTGGGCATGATCCACCGCGCAGACCGAATGGGTGTGACCGTTGTGGGGGCCGGTGCCCGGTATTTCATCGAAGGCCAGTTTGGGACCGGTGGTGATGACCAGATAATCGTAATCGACGGTTTGCCCGTCTTGTATCGTGAGGCGGTTGTGGGCGGCGTCGATATGGGTGACCGGTCGACCGATGAAACGGATATCCTTCCTTGTGAGGTAGGGGCCGATCGGGAAGGCGATATCGCCGCGCTGGCGCCAGCCGACCAGCAACCACGGGTTGGAAGGGAGGAATTGGAACTCCTCGCTTGTATTGATCACCGTGATATCGTGGGTCTTACCCAGTTTTTCCCGGGCTTCGTAGGCGAAAGGGATGCCGCCGATACCCGCGCCCATCACAACGATATGAGCCATGACAGTTCTCCTGAATCCTCCGCAGGGTGCTTGAGATGGTCGTTTGTGGAACTGTTGAGGTGAATAAAATCTTCAAAATTGAAGCATAGAGCATTTCGGCGGGCTTGGCCCGATGTCGACATGTGGCGATTCGTGGCGCGTCGGCATCCTCGGGCCGCCGCAGTCTGGTAAGATTAGAGCGGTACCATCCAGACGTATCCGATAACCCGAGCAGGTCTAAACATATCAAAAGGACGATCCATGAACTCTCGTAAACTGCTTGCATTCGCGTTGGTTTTGGGGTTGGGCATGCTGGCGGGCTGTTCCGGCGAACAACCGAAAAAGCCGGTGAGCTTCCAGAAGGACGTGTATCCGATTCTGAAAGCGAACTGCGCGGAGTGCCATACCGCGCCCGATGGCGAGGGCTACACCAAGAGCGGTTTGGCGCTGAGTACCTATGAAGAGTTGATGAGGGGTACCAAGATGGGTCCTGTCATCATCCCCGGTCAGAGCCTCAACAGCAGCCTCAACCGGCTGATCGAAGGCCGCCCCGGTGTGGATTCTTCCATTCAGATGCCGCACGGTAAGGTCAAGCTGCCGGAAGAGCAACAGGCCATCATCCGTCAGTGGGTCGATCAGGGCGCCAAGAACAACTAAGCGACTCACGTCGTTTCCCGCTTACCTGTCGATCTGCCCCCGGCGCCAGGGGAAGGTCGGCAGGTGGACCGATCGCGCCCGCTAAAATAATCCGATTCGTCCGCCCGACCCCCATCCTCCGTTCCATCGCACATCCGGCATTGGAATGGGTCTGTTCCGTTGGATCGTTTTGGGGAGGCATCATGGTAAGTTCCCGGCAGACCGCGCTGGCCGGCGCGGATTTCGATACCTGGTTGAGCACTCTGCAGGTTCGCTGGTCGCCGGCTCAGATCGAGGTCGTCCGGCATGCCTACGCGCTCGGCGGCGAGCCGGAACTGGCGGTGGCCGACCTGTTGGCCGATCTGCGCGTGGATTGCGAAGTGGTCGCCGCCGCGCTGCTGCACGAACCGGTTGCGGCCGGGCAGATCGAACCGGTTCGGGTCGAAAGGGAATTCGGACCGGCTGTCGCGCGTTTGGTCGACGGCATCGCCAAACTCGATGCCATCGGCGAATTGCACCAGAGTGGCCAGCATGCCGGCCATCAACTGGAAAGCTTGCGCAAGATGTTGTTGGCGATGGCGCAGGACGTGCGGGTCGTGTTGATCAAGCTGGCAATGCGTTTGCACGAACTGCGCCAGTTCGGGCAGCATCCCGCCGCCGAACAGTGTCGCATTGCCCAGGAAACCTTGGATATTTTTACCCCGCTAGCCAACCGACTGGGCATCGGCCGCATCAAGTGGGAGATGGAAGATCTGGCGTTGCGCTACCTGGAGCCGCCCGTTTACAAGCAAATCGCCACCGCCCTCGACCAGCGCCGCGCTGATCGGGAAAGCTATATCCACCGGGTTGTGGAGGAATTGCGCGACCGACTGCGCCGGGTCGGCATCCGCGCCGAGGTCAGCGGCCGAGTCAAGCACATCTACGGCATCTGGCGAAAGATGCAGCTCAAGAAGCTGTCCTTCGAGCAGATTTTCGATGTGCGCGCGGTGCGGGTCATGGTCGATACGGTGAACGACTGTTATGCCGCGCTTGGCGTGGTGCATGCCTGCTGGAACCATATCCATCAAGAGTTCGACGACTATATCGCCCATCCCAAGCCCAACGGTTATCAATCGTTACACACAGCGGTGGTAGGGCCGGAAGGTCGAGCCTTGGAAGTGCAGATTCGGACCTTCGCCATGCATCAGAACGCCG
>JAGRHI010000059.1:1572-4777 GCA_020445045.1 Candidatus Competibacteraceae bacterium | reverse complement strand
TCGCCTGGTTACGGCAGATTCTGGAGTATCGGGAGGAAGAAAGCGGCGACGGCGATCTGCTGGAGCATTTCAAGGCCGAGGCGTTCCAGGATCGGGTGTACGCCATTACACCCAAGGGCGCCATCGTCGAACTGGCGCAGGGAGCGACGCCGCTGGATTTCGCCTACCACATCCATACCGAGGTCGGTCATCGCTGTCGGGGCGCCAAGGTCAACGGCCGCATCGTGCCGCTCACTTACGAACTCAAGAACGGCGAGCAAGTGGACGTACTGACCGCCAAGACCGGCGGTCCCAGCCGCGACTGGCTCAGCCCACATCTGGGCTATGTCAAGACCAATCGGGCGCGGGCCAAGATCCGCCAGTGGTTTATCCAGCAGGATCAGGATAAAAGCATCGTCGCCGGTCGCGCGCTACTGGAGCGGGAATTCCAGCGGCTGGGAGTCCGGCAGATCAAGTTGGAGCGGGTGGCGGAAAAATTCAACTTCGCCAAACCGGAAGAGTTGTTTGCCGCCGTGGGTCACGGCGCGCTGACCACCGCGCAGGTGGTGGCCAAAATGCAGGACCTGCTGCCGGCGCCGCCCGCGGCCGCGGATCACCCGCCCATCGCGCGCAAGCCCAGGAGCATCGAATCCGGCCAGGACGACGTGCGGATCCGCGGGGTGGGCCGATTGCTGACGCAAATGGCGCGGTGCTGTCAACCGGCGCCGTTCGAGCCGATCGCCGGTTACATCACCCAGGGGCGCGGCGTGACCATCCACCGCCAGGATTGCGCCAACTGGCTGAGTCTGGCCAGCCAGCACCACGAACGCGTCATCGAGGTCGGTTGGGGCGAAACGCCGGCTACCTATCCGGTGGACGTCATGGTGGTCGCCCACGATCGCGCCGGCCTGCTGCGCGATATCACCTCGATTCTGGCCAACGAACAGGTCAACGTGCTGGGCGCGAACACGCTGACCGATCGGGAGACCTCGATCGCCCGCATGGGGTTGACTCTGGAAATCACCGATGTGGTGCAACTCAGCCGGGTGCTGGACCAGATCGGGCAGTTGCGCAACGTGGTGGAGGCGTATCGCAAGAGTTGAAGTCGACGGCTTACGCCAGGTTGGCCAACAGCCGCCGGGCTTCTCGCAGCAAGGGATTGCGCCGTAGCAGCAGCGTCAGTCGACCGCCGCCGCTTTGCCGCCATAAGGTCGCCGCGCGGATGCCGGCCAGCAGCAGCGCCCGAATCCGATTGCTGTTCTCCGGGTTGTTCAGGTGGACCGGCGCGCCGCTGACCATGATGCGCGGCGACAGCGTGCTCAGACTGTGCAGATAGATCTCGGCGAAACGGGCGATGGAGTTGCTATGTTCGATCGGAAAGTGCGCCAGATTCGGGATGATGTTCTCGATACCGGTACGAATGGCCCGCAACAGATCGGATCGTTGGGAGAGCTTGCGTTCCAGGCTCAGCAGCGTCACCGCATAGCGGGTCAATTCCATGTCTCGCGGATTGCCGAGCTGCTGCTCGAGGAGTTGCAGTCCGGTGCGTAACCGGAGCACGCCGCCGTACACGTCGTCGCTGCTGGCGGCGTCGATCTTGATCAGGCTGTTTAGGCAGGTTTCGACATCCTCCGGGTTGGCTTGGCCGCGGCGGGCGATGCCGCGCACCAGGTCGGCGGCTTGCAGCACGCCGGCGAGAGCGATGGCGCGATCACGGTCGGTCTGGGGCATGGGATGGAGGTTGGGGTTATGGAGTTGGATTCAATCCCAGGCGGCGTCGATCGTTCCGCCGCCCAGGCAGTCGTCGGCGAGGTAGAAGACGATGGACTGTCCGGGGGTGATGGCGCGTTGTGGTTCCAAAAACCGGACCGTGGCGCCCCGTGGGTCCAGCGCGTCCAGCACGCAAGCCTGATCGTGCTGACGGTAGCGGATCTTGGCCTGACAGCGCAACGGCACGGTAGGCGCTTGCCCGGTAATCCAATGCAGTTGCGAGGCGCGTAAGTGCCGGTGGAACAAGGCGGGGTGGTCGTGACCCTGCACCACGATCAGGGTGTTGCTTTCCAACGCCTTGCTGGCGACGTACCAGGGTGCGCCGCTGCCATCGCGCCGGCCACCGATGCCCAGACCCTGTCGCTGGCCGATGGTGTGAAACATCAAGCCGGCATGTTCGCCCAGCAGTTCTCCGTCCAGGGTTCGGATCGGCCCCGGTTGGGCCGGCAGAAAACGGTTCAGAAACTCCCGGAACGGGCGTTCGCCGATAAAGCAGATACCGGTGCTGTCCTTTTTGGCATGAGTGACCAGGCCGGCGCGGGCGGCCCTATCCCGCACCTCCCGCTTGTGGAGGTCACCGACGGGAAACAGCGCGCTGGCCAGTTGGGATTGGTCGAGTCCGTACAGAAAATAGCTCTGATCCTTATTCGGGTCGCGGCCCTTGAGCAGGTGCTGATGGTCGCCGCGCTTCTCGCGCCGGACATAGTGGCCGGTGGCGATATGCTTGGCGCCCAGTCGGCGGGCGTGGTCGAGGAAAGCCCTGAACTTGATTTCGGTGTTGCACAGGATGTCTGGGTTGGGGGTTCGGCCGCGGCGGTATTCGTCCAGAAAATAGCGGAACACCCGTTCCCGATATTCGGCGGTGAAGCTGACCTGATGCAAGGGAATGCCCAGCGTGTCGCAAACCGAGCGCGCATCCTCCAGATCCTCGGCGGCGGAACAGTAGCCGGCCTCGTGGGAATCCTCCCAATTTTTCATGAACACGCCATGCACATCGTGGCCCTGCTCGACCAGCAACAGGGCGGCCACCGAGGAATCCACGCCGCCGGACAAACCCACCACGATCCGGTTTTTTGCCATTGGGAGATCATCGGGAAACGGGGATGAAGGATGTGAATGGAGAAATCATAGAATACCAAACGGATCCCGCCGGGACAGCGCCTGCCCGTCGCCGGCCAAAGAAAAAGGCCGAACCGGAGGTTCGGCCTTGCGGGGAAGGAAGCGGCTTATTTGCCGATGCCGGCCAAGCTGTCCTGTACCAGCTTGTCGAATTCGGCCTTGAAACGCGTGGTCAGATCGGCCAGGGCCTTGGCGTCGTCCATGAACTTCTGATGCAGACTGGAGATCGACTCGGACTGCGAGGTCAGGAACGCCTGCAAGCTGGCGGGGTCGCTGATGTCGGCGGCGCTTTTCATCCGGTTCATCGCCATGTCGACATAGGATTGCAGGGCGTTCA
>JAGRHI010000059.1:0-1502 GCA_020445045.1 Candidatus Competibacteraceae bacterium | reverse complement strand
TCTGATACTGCTCGGACATTTTGGCTAGGGCATCGTTGGTCATGGCGGTGGTTTCTCCACAAGTGGTCGGTTGATGGAAAATAGCATAAAGCAGGTTTTGTTGCAGTGCAATATAGATCCAAATTTTTGTTGCGGCGCAGCAAGACGGAAGTGTCAATGCCGGCTTGGCGTCCAGCCGGCATTGACCGATAATGCCGACCTTTGGGCGATGGATAATTGCCATGTGGTTTAAGAATATGACATTGTTTCGCTTGGTCGAGCCATGGTCGCTCTCGGCCGAGACGCTGGCGGCGCGGCTGGAGCAGCGCGCCTTCCAGCCCTGTCCCAGCCATCAACCGAGCAGTGCTGGCTGGGCGCCGCCGCTGGGCCGTAAGGGACGCGACCTGGTGCATGCCGCGGCGGGCCGGCTGTTGCTGTGCCTGCGGACCGAGGAGAAAGTCTTGCCGGCGGCCGTGCTGAACCAGATGGTGGACGAGCGCATCGCCGAGATGGAAGATCGGCGGGAGCCAGTGCGGCGGCGTGAAAAACAGGCGCTGCGCGAACGAATCGTGGGCGAACTGCTACCTCGCGCCCTGTGCCGGAGCCGGCATGGCTATGCTTATCTCGATCCATCGGCGGGCTGGTTAATGGTGGGTAGTGCCAGCCCGCGCGGGGTGGAGGAATTGACCGGGATGCTGCGCAAGACATTGGACACCCTGCCGATCGCTCCGCCGCGGGTACGGCAGCCGGTGGCGGCGGTCATGACGGGATGGTTGGCCGAGGGCCAAGCCCCTGCGGAATTTACGCTGGGCGATATCTGCGAGTTGCGGGAGGCGGGAGAAACCGGCGGAGTCGTGCGTTGTCGCGGACAGGATTTGGCGGGTACCGAAATCCGTGGCCATCTGGCCGCGGGGAAGGAGGTGACCCGGTTGGGCCTGTGCTGGAACGAGCGGATCGCTTTTGTACTCGATGAAACATTGGCCATTCGTCGGCTCCAATTTCTCGATGTGGTCCGGGAGTCGTTGCGGGATATCGCGGATTCCCCGGAGGCGATATTCGATGCCGAGTTCGCGCTGATGACTGGCGAGCTGGCGCTGCTGACGCCGCGCTTGCTGGAGGTGTTCGGGGGCGAGGCGTAAAGACTCGGCGTCGAGCCGGAATAAGCGCTAGATTTGGGTAATACGACGGGCCATTTATCACTTCGATGGCCCGAAAAGGCGGCGGCATATGAGCGGTTGGCGACTAACGGGCTTGATCGGATTGCTGGGGGCGCTGGCGAGCATTGTGTTCGCCGGCTGGCTGATCCTGCGTTTTATCCAACAGCATAAGCAGCGAATGGAAAAGCGCTTGGAGATGCTGAAGAAAGCGGCGGCGGAGAAAGCGGCGGCGGAGCAGGCGGCGGCGGAGCAGGCGGCGGCGGAGCGGCTGGCGGCCAAGCGGGTGGCGGCGGAGCGGCTGGCGGCCAAGCGGGCGGCGGCGGAGCAGGCGGCGGCGGAGCAGGCGGCGGCGGAGAAGGCGGCCGT
>JAGRHI010000058.1 GCA_020445045.1 Candidatus Competibacteraceae bacterium | reverse complement strand
GCAGAATCACCGGTACCTTGCCGATGATTTCATAGCCCAGGAAACCGGCCAACATCAGGATGTAGATCGGGGAGAAGAACTCAACCACTTGCTTCATGACTTCCATTACGCTTCTCCGGAGTTATTGTTCGAGCAATTTGCGGGTGGGCTCATGAACGACTTGCCCATCACGAGTCAACGCGCTCTTGGCGATCACTTCGTCGTCCCAATCCAGATTCAGCGCACCGTCCTTGATCATCGGCGACAGGAAGTTGTACAGATTCTTGGCGTACATTTCACTGGCCGGAACCGGGAAATTGCTGGGGATATTGAGCGGACCGTCGATCACCACGCCGTTGTGCTCGTAGGTTTCGCCAGGGCGGGTCAAGTCACAGTTGCCACCGGATTCCGCCGCCAGATCGACGATGACCGCGCCGCGTTTCATATTCTCCACCATGGCCGCCGTCACGATCTTTGGCGCTGCTCGCCCAGGAATGGCGGCGGTGGTAATGACGGCGTTGGCGGCGGCGACGTGCTTGGCCAGCACGTCAGCCTGCTTCTGTTTCTCTTCCGCCGTCAACTCGCGGGCGTAGCCGCCCTCGGCGGCCGCGTTGACGCCAGTGTCGATCATTTTGGCGCCCAGCGATTCGATTTCCTGACGGGCCGCTGGGCGGATGTCGTAGGCTTCCACCATGGCGCCCAGCCGCTTGGCGGTGGCGATGGCTTGCAAACCGGCCACGCCGGCGCCGACAATGACCACCTTGGACGGGCGGATGGTGCCGGCGGCGGTGGTGAGCATCGGGAAAAACCCGCTGGCCAGGCTGGCGGCGCGCAGCGCCACGAAGTAGCCGGCCACGGCGGCCTGGGAGGACAGCACGTCCATCGACTGAGCACGGGAGATGCGTGGAATCAGCTCCATGGCGAAGCTGGTGATCTTCTTGTCGCGCAAGCGCTTGACCACGTCCGGGTTACGATGCGGCGACAGCACGGCCAGCAGAACCGAACCGTCCTTGAGCGACTCCACCTCTTCCAGAGTCGGCCCCTGTACCTTGAAGACCACATCGGCCTCGGCATACAACGCCTGGGCGCCATCCACCAACCGGCTGCTTTTACCATAAGCTTCATCGGTGAAGAAAGCGCTGAGACCCGCGCCTTTTTCCACCAGGATCTCCACGCCGAGCTTGGTGAAACGCTCGGCCATCGTCGGGTCCAGCGCGACCCGCTGTTCGCCCGAAATGGTTTCCTTCGGGACGGCCATACGAACAGGCATGATGTTATCCTCCTGATTGTGATTTTCACCGGACTCCCGCCCGCCCGGAAATTGACACGAAAAAAAGGCTTTTTAAAGCCTCTTGGAGCGCCAGGGTGTTAAGGTGGGCATGCGCGCCGTCAGCGGGTAACGCGCGATACTCGTAGAATAGTAGCCTAGACTTTCAACATCACAAATGGTCAAGGTTCGAAATATGCCCAATACCTTGAGCGTCCTCCCCGGCAACCCGACGCCGGGTCTCGCGCCCATGGAGTATCGACCTGGATTCAGGTTGGCTGGCGACAATCGTGATGAGAATCAAGATGGGAATAGGGAACAGGCACAGGTGAAGCATGTACGGATTGGAGCAGCAGGTTCTGCACACGGATGTGACAGGAATGCCGTTGGAATGGATTAATTACCAGCAAGCGGTGCGCTTATACCACGCCGAGCAGGTAGCCTATACCTGTGGCATGGCGCTTTACACGGTACACGGCGGCGTCAGCACCCTGAGTGGCCGGCGCAGCGCCATCACGGTCAACTCCATCATCGCCACGCGGGGCGGCGCCTACGCCCGCCTGCGCGCCCGCCATGATTACGTGCCACCTCTCTCGAACGCCTCGTTGTTTCGCCGCGATTGCAACACTTGTCTGTACTGCGGCGAGACTTTCACGATTCGGGACCTGTCCCGCGACCATGTCAGGCCACTCGTGCAAGGCGGCGCCGACCACTGGAACAACGTGGTCACCGCCTGCAAGCCCTGCAACCACCGCAAGGGCGGCAAGACGCCGGAACAAGCCAAAATGCAGTTACTGGCGATTCCGTTCACCCCCAATCACCCGGAATATGTGTATTTGCAGGGCAAGCGGGTACTGGCCGATCAGATGGATTTTCTCCGCGCCCACTTTCCTCGCTCCAGCCCGCTGCACCAGCGATTGGCGCGGCTGTCCTGACCCCGCGAGAGGTGCGCGATGACGGACGATCAAGGGTTTCTACACGAGGTTTACAGCGCCCTCGGCGGCATCGCCGCTTTCGCCCAACACCACTTGGCCGAACATCGCCTGCGTCAGGAGCGGCTGGCGTTGCTGCGAGATTCCATCGAGCAGGTGGTGGACGCCAGCGAGCCACGCATCCGGCTGGTGGGCGACTACGCCGAAAAACTGCTGGATGCCGTGGAAATTGGGCAACACCATTGCGACGGCGTGCTGCGACATTTGCCACCGGCGCTGACGCTCGGTGGCCCAGCTTGGGCCACCGATCCACGAGTCAATGCCTTTTTCGCCACGGTGGACAACCTGCGAGCAACCTTGGGCCTCGATTCACGAGTGCGGGCCTACTTCAAGGAGAACCAGCAACCAGAGTGTTTCGCCCTGCTGCTGATGGTCAAGCGCGAAACCGAAACTTTCGGCGCGGCATTGGCAGGCGATCTATTGGTCCGCGACGTTCGCCAGATTCGGGTCAGCTTCTCGGACCACCAGTTATTCTTTCCCACCACCAGCGAATCCGAACTACGCAAGGAACTGAGGCAGCGGACGCTGATGTTCTTGGCCTCACGGGCGCTGGAACGCATCAATGAATTGCGCGAACGGCGCGGAACCCTGGACGAGCAGCGACGGCAATTGCAAGCGCAACTACGCGCGCTGCGGGGACACGCGCGGGGTCTGCGGCCGCTGCTGTCCGCCACCGATGCCGACGAGCGCCGGCTGGCGACACTGGAGCAGCGGCTGTCTCAAATCGAGGGTGAGTCGATCGTCGCCCGCAAGCAATTGGGCACACTGGACGATTATCTGGAACAAGTGCGGCAAGTGCTCGGCCACCCGGAGACCTACCTGCAACTCCACCCCTTGACCCTGCGGCTCAACCGGCTCGGGGTCAAGCTCGACCCGGACTCGCCGGAACCGGGGGAAACCATCGCCCTGATCGAACTGGCCTCTCTGGAGGAGCAACGGATCGGTGCGCTGGTCCGTTTCACCCGCGACGAACTGCCGCCGGCCGAAGCCGATTAGGCGCGAGCGCCCGAAAGCCGCTCACTTCTCACTCAGCGGCACCGAGAACGCGACCTGATAACGGTCGGGCGCCTCCACGATCTCCAACTGGCAGGCGGCGCCGAAAGCCAGCAACAAGCGTTGACGGATGTTGTCCTGAGCCAAGCGCTGACCCGATCCAGCGGTTTGCCCGCCGTCCACGGCTCCCCGAGGGTTGGCGATGCTGAAGCGCAAGGTGCTGGAGCGCCGCTCGATGCGAATGGTCAGCCGGCCACCCGCCGGCAAGCGCTGAATGCCGTGGCGGATGGCGTTTTCCACCAACGGTTGCAGCAGCAGTGCCGGCACCGGGGCGGCCAGCGGCAACTCGTCGGCTAGATGCCACTCCACTTGCAACCGCTCGCCGAGACGCAACCGCTCGATGGCGATAAAACGCCGGGTCAGTTCGAGTTCCTCCCCCAAGGTAATACGTTCCTGATGGGCCAGCGCCGAGCGCAGCAGGTCGGCCAGATCGAGCACCGCCTGTTCCGCCTGTTCCGGTTGAGCGGGGATCAAACCGGCGATGGTGTTGAGGGTATTGAACAGGAAGTGCGGGTGGATACGTGCTTGCAGGGCGCGCAGCCGGGAGCGAGCCTCGGCCTCGACATTGCGCTGCCATTGATGGCGGACATAAAAATAGCGCAAGGCCAGCAAGGTAACGATACCGCCGATGGCGAGGTTGCGGGCGACCAGGCCGACCGGCGGCGCGGTGAACCCACTCGGTTCCCGCCCCGGATCGAGAAACCACCAACCGAGGACCGAGAAGCTCAAGGTGACCAGTTGCGTCAGGCCGAGCACGGCCAGGATGGCGGCGGTGACCCCGAGCCGGTTGAGCCAGCGCCGGCACAAACACAAAGCGGCGGCGGCCCCCAGTACCACCCACTGCACGAACAGCGAAACCAGCGCCAATCGATTCCAGAAGTCGTCCAGGCGGTCGGCTTCGCTCAATGCCAACACCAAGGCGAACAACTCGGCCAGCAGGATGGTCAGGAAGACGGTGGGGTTGGCGCAAAAGTCGGGCAGAAAGCCGGACATGGGCTCTCGGGTCCGGGAAAATCCTTGCGGCGCTCGTTGCATGGGTACCTTGACCGAATTCCATGAGTGAAGAACCGCCACTATCTTATCGCGCTTGGATCAAAACAGCGTCAGCACGAACCACAACGCCACAATGCCGTCAACTCCACCGGCAATAACCACCCACGCGCTGACTGTCTCCAAACCGCGTCACGCATGGACGCCACCACCGAACCTTGGCACACTATAAAATAGACGTAACCGGGAACTGCGGGCGGTGTCGAACGGCCTTATGCTCAGGTAACCGACCCCTCCGACCTTCAACCTGGACCGCCGTTCCGCCACGCATGACCACCTCGCTCCATAACGACCGCCTGCTGCGCGCCCTCCTACGGCAGCCGGTGGACCGCACCCCGGTCTGGCTGATGCGCCAGGCGGGCCGCTATCTACCGGAATACCGAGCCACCCGCGCTCGCGCCGGCAGCTTCCTGACGCTGTGCCAGACCCCGGAGCTGGCCTGCGAAGTCACCCTGCAACCATTGGAACGGTTTCCGTTGGACGCGGCGATTCTATTCTCCGACATCCTGACCATACCCGACGCCATGGGGCTGGGGCTATCGTTCAGCGAAGGAGAAGGCCCGCGGTTCGCCCGACCGCTGCGCGCGGCGGCCGACATCGCCCGCTTGGGCGTGCCCGACCCGGAAATCGATCTGCGCTACGTGATCAACGCGGTGCGATTGATTCGCCGCGAGCTGGCCGGTCGAGTGCCACTGATCGGCTTTGCCGGCAGTCCGTGGACACTGGCGACCTACATGGTCGAGGGCGGCTCCAGCAAGGACTACGCCCGAATCAAAGGACTGCTGTACGACCAACCGGAACTGCTGCACCGCCTGCTGGACGTAACCTCCCGGGCGGTGACCACTTACCTTAACGCTCAGATCGACGCCGGCGCGCAGGCAGTGATGCTATTCGACACCTGGGGCGGTATCCTGGCCCCGCGCGCCTACCGGGAATTTTCACTGGCTTACATGAGCCGCATCGTCGCCGGCCTGACTCGCGAAGCCGAGAAGCGACCAGTACCCGTCATTCTGTTCACCAAGGGCGGCGGTGCCTGGCTGGAAGACATTGCCGCCAGTGGCTGCGATGCGGTGGGGGTGGACTGGACCGTGGATTTGAGCGACGCCCGCCGTCGGGTCGGGGCGCGGGTGGCGCTACAGGGCAACCTCGACCCAGCTACCTTGTACGCCGCTCCCGAATGTATCCGCCAACAAGCCGCCCAGGTGCTGGCCGATTACGGCGCCGGACCGGGCCACATCTTCAACCTCGGCCATGGCGTCCAGCCAGGGGTCGATCCAGAGCGTGTCCGGGTGCTGGTCGAGGCGACGCACCAGTTGAGCGTCCCCTATCACGCGCACGCCGGCATGGGCAATGCGCGATGACCTTGGCGCCGAGTTCCAGGCCAACCAGCGTTCGGATCCTGTCATCCGGCGTGGTGGTGGTGCATTGGAATGCCGATCGTTACGACTATCTTTTACTAAGAGCCTACAATTACTGGGACTTTCCAAAAGGGATGGTGGAAGTGGCCGAATCGCCGCTGCAAGCGGCGGTCCGCGAGGTCGAGGAGGAAACCGCGCTGACCGGACTGCGGTTCCGTTGGGGCGACCTTTACCGGGAAACCCATCCCTACAATCAGGGCCGCAAGGTGGCCCGTTACTACATCGCCGAATCGGCGAGCACCGAGGTCAGACTCATGCCCAATCCCGAGTTGGGACGGCCGGAGCATAACGAATACCGCTGGGTCGACCGCGCCGAGGCCTGGAACTTGCTGACGCCGCGCGTGCGGGCGATCCTGGAATGGGCCGACGGCGTCATGGCTCGATCCGGCCGGCGCCGCTGAGCACCGCATTGGCGGTCTTCCAATCAACCCACTTTCAAAGAACGCCTCAAAGGCAACCGCGCAATTCCATGGAGGCCACCCCGATGACCCCTAGCTACCAGCCGCTCCCATTTCACCATCTGGAAACCGGCGCCGGTTATTTTCGACCGAAACAGTATCTGCCCGACCACGTCTCCGCCGACGATCCGGCCGTACAGGTCATGACCGACCTCAGCCAGGTCACCGCCTACACCACCGAACTGGACACACCGCTCAGCAAGGCGCTGGAAATCATGGTCAAGCGCGGGGTACGAATGTTGCTGGTACGCGACGGCGACGGCCGAATCGTCGGGCTGGTGACCAGCCGCGACATCGAGGGCCAAAAGCCGGGCCGCATCCTGGCCAAGGCAGGCGGCGACTGGGAGGACCTGCGGGTCGCCGATATCATGACTCTCAAACCCAAGTTGGAAGTGCTGCTGATGGACGATGTGCGGAACGCACGAGTAGGCGACATCATCTCCACTCTGCGGCAGATGAACCGCCAGCACGCGATGGCGGTGGATACCGATCCCGCAACCGGCAAGCCGGCGGTACGTGGCATTTTCTCGATGTCGCAAATCGGTCTGCTGCTCGGGCTGGACATCGATCCCGCGCACCAACCGACCACCTTCGCCCAACTGGAGCGGGCCGGCATCGACTATCCGCCTCCCAACATTGACCCGCTACCCTGACTTCGGCGCGGCGGCCCTCTAGCGCCGCGCCTCCAGAGTTTCCCGCAAGCGGACCGGATCGACGCCGTCGGCGATGACGCCCTGCCCCAGCCCGCGCAGCAGGATCAACCGCAAGCGGCCGTCCTGGACTTTCTTGTCCACCGCCATCAGCCGCGAGAAATCGTCGGCGGTCAAGTCCGGCGGCGGCGTCAGCGGCAGGCGGGCACGCTCCAGCAGCGCCAATATCCGCCCGACCTGCTCCTCGCTCAGCCAGCCCAGCCGCGCCGAGAGATCGGCCGCCAGCGCCATCCCCACCGCCACCGCCTCGCCATGCAACCACACACCGTAGCCAGCGCCGGTCTCGATGGCGTGGCCGAAGGTATGGCCGAGGTTGAGCAGGGCACGCTCGCCGGTTTCGCGCTCGTCGGCGGCGACGATCTCGGCTTTGTTGCGGCAGGAACGTTCGATGGCTTCGCTCAGGGCGCTGGCTTCGCGCGCCAGCAGCGCATCCAGATTTGCCTCCAGCCATTCCAGGAAGGGCAAGTCGCGGATCAGCCCATACTTGATGACCTCGGCCAAGCCGGCGCTCAGCTCGCGATCCGGCAGGGTGGCGAGCGTGTCGGTGTCGGCCAGCACACAGCGCGGCTGGTAAAAAGCACCGATCATGTTCTTGCCAAGCGGATGATTGACCGCGGTCTTGCCACCCACCGAGGAATCCACCTGCGCCAACAGCGTGGTGGGAATCTGGATGAAATGCACACCGCGCTGGTAACAAGCCGCCGCGAAACCGGCCATATCACCGACCACCCCGCCGCCGAGCGCCACGATCGTGCAATTGCGGTCAAAGCGATGCCGCAATAGGGCGGTAAACACCTCATTGAGCACCACCAGCGTCTTATGTTGCTCGCCGTCGGGCAGGATCACCGCTTCGTGGCGCAACCCGGTCAGCGCGGCGCGGGTCCGTTCGAGATAGAGTGGCGCGACCGTGGTGTTGCTGACCACCAGCACCTGCCGACCAGGAATAGGGGGGCACAGTAGCTCGGGCCGACCGAGCAGGCCGGAACCTATGTGGATGGGATAGCGGCGGTCACCGAGTTCGACATGCAGGGTTTTCATACGATGTTCCTGTCAGGAGCAAGCGGGAGCGGCGGATTGGTCAGCGCGGACTGCCCTGGCGGTTGAGGACGCCGAGAATTCGTCCCATCACCTTTCTTACCGCTTGGCCGTCGCTCTGGATCACCAGATCGGCGGTGGCGCGATAGAGCGGATCGCGCTGTTCGAACAACTGCGCCAGGCGAGCACGGGGATCGGCGGTCTGCAACAATGGGCGGTTACTGTCCATGCGGGTCCGCAGGAGCTGTTCGTCCACCGTGGCCCACAGGTAGATGACGAAGCCGCGCTCGCGCAGGCAATTGCGATTGTCGGGGTCGAGCACGGCGCCACCGCCGGTGGCGAGGACAAGGTTGGAACGCTGAGTCAATTCGGCAATGACCGCTTTTTCGCGGGCACGGAAACCGGCCTCGCCTTCCAATTCAAAGATGAGCGGGATACTGGCTCCGGCGCGCTGCTCGATTTCCTGATCGCTGTCCACGAACTCGCGGTTCAACACCTGCGCCAACCGGCGGCCGATGGTGGTCTTACCAGCACCCATCGGGCCAATCAGAAACATACGGGAGATGGCGGAGACCTTGGTGACGGACACCGAGCAACCCCACTCAGCGCTCCGCGCCACCATCAAACCCTTCGGCCGCGCCTGCTTCAGCGATCCCGGATACGCAAAAATCGTTTGATCCGGATCCAATTTGCGCGGGCGGAATACAATCTATTTCAAGGAGATGGGTGACATTGAAAGGCATGGTAAGATCTCCCGATTCGATACGATGGCCAACAACGCAGGGATTGGTTTGCCGAAGCCGGATGTTTACTGAAGCCGGACTTCCGTCAGTATAAACACCGAAGGAGACTTCTCGCATCCACAATCCAGCCTTGTGTCCCGGCTCGACCCATCCGTCGGCCGCGACAGGCGGGCAAGACCGCCGGGTTCGAGCAACCACCCTCAATTCGGGCATGCGTGAAGGTTTGCCAGCGTCATAAAAGAGCTATACTTGTTCTCTAAATAAGGAAGGGCGTTGTAAGGGGGGGCGGCACGGTTTTCAAAACGGTGTCTTCCTGAAAAGAGAGCGAATACACCTGTGCTGTAATGCC
>JAGRHI010000379.1 GCA_020445045.1 Candidatus Competibacteraceae bacterium | reverse complement strand
CCAGACTCTCCCGGCGCAGGTGATCGATGATGCGGCCCGGCGTGCCGACCACCACATGCGCCCCGCGCCTGAGCTGGCGAAGCTGGTTGCTCATGCTCTGGCCACCGTAGATGGGCAGCACGTGAAAACCGGGTAGATGGTGGGCATAGCCCTGGAACGCCTCGGCGACCTGAATGGCCAGCTCGCGGGTGGGCGCCAGCACCAACGCCTGCGGCCGCCGCTCGGCCAGATCCAGTTTTTGCAGGATCGGCAGGGCAAAGGCGGCGGTCTTGCCGGTACCGGTTTGCGCCTGACCCAGCAGGTCGTGGCCGTCCAGCAGGTGGGGAATGGTGGCCGCCTGAATCGGCGAAGGGGCTTCGTAGCCGAGTTCTTGCAGTCTTTGCAGCAGTGGCGGGGAAAGCGCCAATTGTTCGAATGAGGTAACAAAAGATGACATACGGGAAACGATACCTTGTTTGAGGAGGCGCCGATCGAAGACGGATTACCGCGGACGAAACAACAGCGGCAAGGATTTCAGCTTGGCCAAGGCGTCTCAGCCAGGGCAGGTCGCAACCCGCCGCCGCCGCCGCCGAAATTTGTTGACGATATACCAGCGCCAGAACAGATGGGCGGTGCAGAAGGTGAGAACGCCCGCCACCATGCCCACGACCAGCGAGCCAACCAGCAGCGGTGGACCAATGGCGCCAGCCTGTTGCAACAGCCAGTGCGGCGAAAGCTCGAACGTCCAGCTCCGCGGCGGGCTACCCAGCAGCCAGGCGCCAAACCGATAGGTGAGGTAAAAGATGGGCGGCATGGTCAGCGGATTGGTGATCCAGACCATCGCCACCGCCACCGGCAGGTTGAAGCGCAGCCAGGCAGCGGCGGTGGCGGCCAGCAGCATCTGCCAGGGAAAGGGAATGAAGGCGAAAAACATGCCGGCCGCCAGCCCGCGCACGGTGGGGCGGCGGCTGAAATGCCACAAACGGGGATCGTGCAACAGTTCCCCGAGAAAACGGAGATTCTTGTGCGCGCGCAAATGCTGCGGATCGGGCAGGTAACGCTGCAAAAACGATTTCATGGGCGGCGAAAATTCAACCAAGGCGCACATGTTGACGAAGAGCACGACTTTCGGGTACTGAAAAAAATCTGGCGAATGGATAATTATACGCTAACGGCCGCGACGCAAACCCTTTTTTATAATGAGTCCTTATCACCCACCAGTTTCTCATGATCGCGCAGGCTGGATAGAAGGGGTGGTAAACCCTTTTGCGGCCTTGTGGTTGGGGCCTGGTCTCGCATTTTTTCATTGAATTGCTTGGCGCGCGCGACATTGATGCGGCAAGCACCATTTGTGGGCATGAAAATTTGTATTTTAAGCAGCAATCGCATTCATATTATTTATAAATCAGCAATATGAATATTTGGCATGCTTTATGCTAAAAAACTCCAAGTTGGAGTCGCGGTAATGGCGCTGTAGCTCCTGTGTAAGTCGCACGAAGGAATCATCTGGAACCCAATTTAAGCGGCCAAAAAACCGCTCAGGGGTAACGAAGCCCCAAGTGTTTGCAACCCATCCGGTTGCGGCGCTTGGGGCTTTTTTTTTCGAAGTCATCGATAACGGCAACTCGACAGGCTCGCCGTGGCGTTGCTCAAGGCCACTCTGGGGTGGCGAAGGCCGCCGCAATCCTGATCAAGATCCCATCGGACGCGATGTTGGTGGGATCACGACCACCCTTCACTCCAAACCAAAGAGGAAACTGCCATGTCCTATCTCGATCCCAGCGAATTCGTCACCAAAATGGTCGACCAAGGTGAATCCAAGGTCTACATGTCCACCAAGGACACCTTGATCCGCGCTTTCATGGCCGGCGCCATCTTGGCCCTGGCCGCGGTATTCGCCGTCACAGTCGCGACTAATACCGGATCGCCCTTACTGGGAGCGGTTCTGTTCCCGGTCGGATTCATCATGCTCTACCTGATGAAATTCGATCTATTGACAGGGGTTTTCACCCTGGTGCCACTCGCCCTGATCGACGGCCGTCCGGGCGTGACCGTTGGTCAAGTGCTGCGTAACTGGGGGCTGGTGTTCATCGGCAACTTCGCCGGCGCCCTGGCGGTTGCCTTCATGATGTCCTACATCCTGACCTACGGCTACACCACCGACGGCGGAGCAATTGCGGCCAAGGTCGGCCATATCGGCGAGGCGCGCACCCTGGGCTACAAGTCTCATGGCATGGAGGGTTGGATCACCATCTTCATCCGCGGCATGTTGTGCAACTGGATGGTTTCCATGGGCGTGGTCGGGGCGATGATCTCCACCTCCGCCACCGGCAAGATGATGGCCATGTGGATGCCGA
>JAGRHI010000057.1:302-4731 GCA_020445045.1 Candidatus Competibacteraceae bacterium | reverse complement strand
TATATCGAGCCCAAGGGCGGTACGGAGAAGCGGAACCGCTGTTGCGGCAGGCGCTGGCGGCGCGCGAGAAGGTGCTCGGCCCGGAGCACCCGGATACCCTGAGCAGCGTCAACGACCTCGCGGGTTTATATCAAGCCCAAGGGCGGTACGGAGAAGCGGAACCGCTGTACCAGCGGGCGCTGGCGGCGCGCGAGAAGGTGCTGGGTCCCGAGCACCCGGATACGCTGAATACACAACTCAATTACACGGGCAACTTAGTCAATCTCAAGCAGCCGAAACGCGCGCTGCAATTGCTGGAACGCATGGAGCCGCGTCTGCTGGAACTCGCTTCCTCGCAGTTGCGCCACACCCAGCAAGAGCGGGTTCGGCGACTGTTTTTGACACGCCAGTCGGGCTTTCAGGATGTGGCGCTTACCTTGGCATTGAGCCATCCCGAACCGGAGTATCTCGATCTCGCCGCCAAGGTCATGCTGCATTGGAAGCAGATTCAGGGCGAGGAAGAAGCCTTTCTGGCGCGGCTGATACGCCGAAGTAGCGAGAAGAATACCGAAATCCGCGAACTGGCCAGTCAAATTGCCGAGTTGCGTCGCGACCTCAGCCACCTCGCCCATCTGCCGGAGCCGGATACCGACTTACAGCGCAACAAACTGAACGAACTGGAAGCCAAGGAAATCCGGTTGGCCCAGATCAGCCGCGAATTCAACCGCCATTTGCAGGTGCGTGGCGCGAACGTGGACGACGTGCGCCACTATCTCCCACGCGAAGGCGGTGCGCTGCTGGAGCTGCGCCAGTATCGCCCTGCTGACTTCAAGGCCGGGAAATTTGGCGAACCACATTGGGCGGCGTTACTGCTACCGGCGGCGGGAAAGATGTCCTTGCACGATCTGGGGCCGGTGGCGGAGATGCAAGATTTGGTACAGAAGCTGTCAGCAACCCATGACCGTGGGGACGCTGCTGCTCTATACAACCACCTGTTCGGTAAGCTCGACGAAAAGCTAAAACGCTACGAACAACTCTACATCGCGCCGGATGGTTTTCTCAGCCTGATTTCCTTCGCCGAACTGGTGACGCCGAACGGTCAATACTGGATTCAACGTCAGACCTTGCGCCAGGTTGCCACTGGACGCCACCTGGTCGCCGGTTACGACCGCGATCTGGACAAACCCAAAGGGTTGCTGGCCTTGGGTGGGGTGGATTACGAGAGATTCGGTGCAGCCGAGGAACCTGCGCCGCAAAAGCCGAAACAGACGGATCAAAACGAGAGATTCGGTGTGGCCGAGGAACCTACGCCGCAAAAGCCGAAACAGACGGATCAAAACCTGCCAGGCCTTCTTAGCACGTTGTCCAATAACATTGCTCGCTTTCACGAACTTCCAGAAACTGGCAATGAAGCCAAGGAAGTCGCTAATTCGTACTGGGACTACTGGAATACTCCACCGAAGATCTGGCTTGGTACGGCTGCTTCAGAATCTCGCTTGAAAGCGCTTGCATCTCCGCCCCACGTGCTGCATCTGGCGACACAGGGCTTTTATCTCAGCGAAAACAGCGGGATCGTGGACCGGCCGATGGTGCTGTCCGGCCTCGCCCTGGCCGGCGCCAATCAGGGTTTGAAAGGAAAGGCCGGTCCCAATGGCGAGGACGGCATTCTATACGCCCTGGAAGTGCAGGATCTCAACCTGGAAGACACCGAA
Source organism: Candidatus Competibacteraceae bacterium (assembly GCA_020445045.1). Lineage (GTDB taxonomy): Bacteria > Pseudomonadota > Gammaproteobacteria > Competibacterales > Competibacteraceae > Competibacter. The sequence continues at coordinate 3,040 of JAGRHI010000057.1, read as the reverse complement.
CTGGTCACGCTCTCCGCCTGCGACACCGGCAAGGGTACGCTGGATTACTCCGAAGGCGTGTATGGCTTAGTGCGGGCCTTTCACACCGCTGGCGCTCGCAACGTGCTGATGTCGCTGTGGCCGCTCGGCGACCGCTCGGCGCGCGAATTCATGGCGCGGTTCTATCGCAACTGGCTGAACGGTCCGAAACCCAAGGACTTGGCGGTGGCCTTGCGGAACACCCAACTCTCCTTCATCCAGGACGAAAATGAACAACTCCACGACCCCCGCGTCTGGGCGCCGTTCGTGCTGGTGGAGGGACCATGACTTCCTTCGATGTGGGGCGATCTCAGGAGCACTCTCCTGAACGATAACACCTTGAATACGGCAAGCGGTGAAGGCGTGGCTTTGTTCACCGACGGCGCTTGTTCCGGCAATCCTGGCCCCGGCGGTTGGGGCGCCTTACTCCGCTACCGGGGGCATGAAAAGGAACTGTCCGGCGGCGAAGCGGACACCACCAACAACCGCATGGAGTTGCTGGCGGTCATCCATGGCCTGGAGGCCCTGAAACGCCCGATGCGGGTACGGATCTGCACCGATAGCCAGTACGTCATGCGCGGCATCACCGAATGGCTAGCGTCCTGGAAGCGGCGCGGCTGGAAAACCGCTGATCGTCAGCCGGTCAAGAACATCGATCTTTGGCAACGGCTGGAAGCCGCCCTGGCGCCGCACCAGGTGGAATGGGAATGGGTGCGCGGGCACAGCGGCCATCCCGAGAACGAACGGGTGGATCAACTGGCGCGGGAAGCGATTACCCGCATCCGGTCAAGCAAAGGTTAAACGGAGTCAGGAACATGCGCGAACGTCAAGTGGTACTCGACACCGAAACCACCGGCCTCGATCCCGCTCAAGGGCACCGGGTCATCGAAATCGGCTGCATCGAACTGCGGAACCGGCGGCAGACCGAACAGCGATTCCACGTCTACCTGCGGCCGGAGCGCGCCATCGATGAAGGGGCCATCAGAGTCCACGGTCTCACCAACGAATTCCTCGCCGATCAACCGCGTTTTGCCGAGATCGCCGAGCAATTCCTGGAATTCGTCCGGGGGGCGGAGCTGATCATCCACAACGCGCCTTTCGATCTGGGTTTTCTCAACCACGAATTGCAGCGCTGCGGACGCAGTCAAAGCGCGCTGGAGCAGCTTTGCACGGTCGAGGATACCCTGTTGCTGGCTCGCCAGCGCCATCCCGGCCAGCGCAACAACCTGGACGCGCTGTGCAAGCGCTACGGCATCGACAACTCGCAACGCACCTTGCACGGCGCCCTGCTCGACGCCGAAATTCTGGCCGACGTCTATCTAGCGATGACCCGCCAGCAGGATTCGCTGTTCGTTCAGGAGAGCGCGGCCACGGTGCGGCGCAAGCAGGAGAGCCGGCGGGCGGTGCCGCCTCGGAGCCGGCCGCCGCTGCCGGTGATCCGCGCCAGCGCCGAGGAGCGCGCCGCGCACGACCAATATCTCGACATGCTGGACAAAAAAAGCGGCGGTGCCTGCGTATGGCGGCGATTGGATGAGGCGGCCGGCTCGGCCTAGACTCGATAATATTCCCGATACCAGGCCACGAAGCGGGCCACGCCTTCCTCGACCGGCGTGGACGGCCGGTAACCAACGTCTTCGACCAGATCATCGACATCGGCATAAGTATCCGGCACATCGCCGGCTTGCATCGGTAGCATGTTCTTGATCGCCACCCGCCCCAGGCATTGTTCCAACACCTCGATATAGCGCATCAGTTCCACCGGCCGGTTGCTGCCGATGTTGTAAAGGCGATAAGGCGCGGTGCTGGTGGCCGGGTCCGGCGCGTCGCTCGACCAGTTCGGATTCGGCGTCGCCACCTGATCCAGCACCCGGATCACCCCCTCGACGATGTCGTCGACGTAGGTGAAATCACGGCGGTGATGACCATGATTGAAGACATCGATTGGCTCGCCGGCCAGAATGGCTCGGGTGAACAGGAACAGCGCCATGTCCGGTCGGCCCCACGGTCCATAGACGGTGAAAAAGCGCAAGCCGGTGGTCGGTAAACCGTACAAATGGCTGTAGGTATGGGCCATCAGTTCGTTGGCTTTCTTGGTGGCGGCGTACAGGCTGAGCGGGTGATCGACGTTGTCGTGCACCGAGAACGGCATCCGGGTATTGGCGCCGTACACCGAACTGGTCGAGGCATAGACCAGATGCTCGACCTCATGGTGGCGGCAGGCTTCCAGAAGATTGACGAAGCCGACCAGATTGGAATCGACATAGGCGTGCGGGTTCTGGATCGAATAGCGCACTCCCGCTTGGGCGGCCAGATTCACCACCCGCCGCGGCCGATGCTGAGCGAACACTTCCTCTAGCGCCGTCCGGTTCTCCAGATTGGCCCATTCCTCGGTGAAGCCGGGGTAGCGAAGCAAACGGGCCAAGCGCGCCCGCTTCAGGTTCACGTCGTAGTAATCGTTCAGATTGTCGAAACCGACAACCTCGTCGCCGCGTTCCAGCAGGCGTTGGGACAGTGCCGAACCGATGAAACCGGCGCTGCCCGTGACCAGAATTTTCATGGCGGACTCCGCATTGGCCCTTACAGGCGGCCGTCCACGCTGCCGGCCGGCAGCAGATATTTGACATCGAACAACACCGCGTTGGGTTTGCCGGCGGCCCGGATGCCTTCCGCCCCCATCTCGCGAAACTGGTGATGGCCCACCGCCAGGATGATGGCGTCGT
>JAGRHI010000057.1:0-136 GCA_020445045.1 Candidatus Competibacteraceae bacterium | reverse complement strand
CCCAGCACCAGTATCTTGGCGTCCATCACCGCGATCCGGCGCTGGTTCATCAGCTTGACCACCCGTTGCACCACGTAGGCGCCCATGCCGTCGTTGATGCGCCGCCCGGCCAGGATCATTTCCGGGTGGTGGCCGA
>JAGRHI010000378.1:502-6254 GCA_020445045.1 Candidatus Competibacteraceae bacterium | reverse complement strand
CCCCCACCTTGGAAGACATCGCCCAAGTCGGCGATATCGAACGCTGGGTCGTCGCCCGGCTACGACAATTGGGTCTGTTGGACGAGGCGACCGATCCCGCCAAGCTGAGCGGCGCCGCCCTCCACCAGTACAAGGCGCGACGGGAAGAAGAACGGCGCGTCCGCAAGCAGTTGCGCCAGCAAGCGTGGGCTGCTTTCCGCCAAGCCCATCTGGTCCACCTCGGCGCGGACGTGTTCCATCACGACACGCCGGACCAAGACCGCTACGACCTGCCCGATCCCGAAACCCGGCGCGAAACCAATGCCCTGCCGGAGATCAAGGACGCTCAAGCCCTCGCCAAGGCGCTCGACCTGTCTATTCCCCGTTTGCGCTGGCTGGCGTTCCACCGCGAAGTGGACAGCGGCAGTCACTATCAGTACTGGACCATCCCCAAGCGTGACGGCGGCGCCCGCCTGATCAGCGCGCCCAAACCGACACTGAAAAAGACCCAACGCTGGATTTTGCGCCAGATCGCCGAACGCCTGCCGGTGCATGGCGCGGCGCACGGCTTCCTGCCCGGACGCAGCATCTTCAGCAATGCCGCCGTCCATGCCGGCGCCCGCACCGTCGTCAAGCTCGATATCCGCCATTTCTATCCCACCGTGACTTGGCGGCGGGTCAAGGGACTGTTTCGCAAGGGCGGCTACGGGGAACAAGTCGCCACGGTGCTGGCTTTGCTCTGTACCGAAGCACCGCGTGAACTGCTGCCACTCGACGGCCGGCATTACCACGTCGCTAATGGACCACGCGCGCTGCCGCAAGGCGCGCCGACCAGTCCGGCCCTCAGCAATACCGTTTGTCTGCGGTTGGACTGCCGCTTGTCCGGCCTGAGCCAAAAGCTGGGATTTCGCTACACTCGCTATGCCGATGATCTCACTTTTTCCTGGCACGACGCGGAGCCGCCGCCGCTGGGTCGCTTGCTGCGTTGCGTTCACCTGATTCTCAAGGCGGAAGGCTTCGTCCCTCATCCAGAAAAAACCCGAATTCTGCGCCGAGGCCGCCGGCAAACCGTGACGGGCCTGGTGGTCAACGAAACGCCGACGGGCAGTCCGGCACGGGTGCCGCGCGCCCAGGTTCGACGCCTGCGCGCCGCCCTGCACAACCGGCTGCACGGCAAGCCCGGCAAGGAAGGCGAAAGCTTGGCGCAACTACGCGGCTGGGTCGCCTTTCTGCACATGACCGACCCGGAGCGGGCCAAACCGTTTTTGGCGCAACTCAAACAACTGGAGGAGCGTGGCACGGATGAGTGAGTGGCAAGTTTCCCTGATTTTTCAGGACAGCAAATCCAACAAATTCTGGCGGGCACGCTGCATCGGCAACAATTTGGAAGTCAATTTCGGCCGGATCGGCAGTCAAGGACAAAGCCAGGCCAAACGCTACGATTCGCCGGAAGACGCGACGCGCGAACTGGAAAAACAGGCACGGGAAAAACACAAGAAAGGCTACGTGGACGGCGACGGCGGCCCGAGCGAAACGTCCGCGCCGTCCGCCGCCATCGAATCTTCCTCCACCGCCCCCGCCGCTTCGCAATGCACGCTGGTCCTGACGCTGGGCGAACGCCGCCTGGAACTGCGCCTGAGCGTGGAAGGCAACGCGCTGCACACCCACGGCGTGGAACACTATCCCGACACCTCCGCCGCCGAAGCCGCCTTCGCCCAAGTCCGGGCGGCCTTGGAAGCCGAAGGCTACCGGCCTCAATAGGCGACGCTCATGGCTGACGACCGCTCCATTTTTTTCGCCGATCTGGAACACGCCGCCGCCCGGCGCGATCCGCAATTCGTCCCGTGGGTTCTGGAATTTCTCGCTCAGCCCGATCCGCCCGCCGGTCAACCGGAAGACCCGCCGGACGACTATCAGGCCCAACCCCTGCCGCCCGATGCCTGGTCGCTGGATCGCTTGCGCCAAAGTCTGAACCCGCAACCCTTGGCCGGCAAAACCGACGATGAACGTCAAGCGGCGCGCACCGGCGCTTGGGCCGCGCTGCTGGCCTCGCCCAACCCGCCGCCGCGCCTGCACTTGGGCCAACTGTTGCTGGACTTATACGCAGCCGATGATGAGCCGGCGCGCGCCCTGCTGTTGGAACTGATTCCCCAACTGCCGCCGAACGCCATCAGATGGGGCATCTGGCAAGGCATCAAGGGCATTTACAAACAGGCTGAACAACGCTACGACCTCGCCATGCTGGGCGTGCTGTGTTATCGCCTGGACGACCAAGCCAAACTGGGCGAAGGCGATATTTCGCGCGGCACCTGGCTGTACATGCGCCGCCGTGCCTGGCGCTATCTGCGGCAACTCGGCCAGGCCCTGCCTGAATTGTTTCCGGTGTATGCCGGCCAAGTCTTGCGCCACTACCCGCCTCGGTGCAATTTTCGCCACTGCTGGATCGCCAATCAGATTTGGCGACACAAGGACTTGATCGGCGCTACTGATCAAGGTCTGTTGAGCAGCAGCGGCCTGCCGGACAAGTTGGGGCGCCGCGCTTTCGACGACGCCTGGAAAATCAGTCCCGCGCCGCTGTTGCGGTTGCTGGAGGATGCCCAAAANNCAAGTCTGCGAATTCGCCATTCGCGGACTGGAGCAGGACTTCAAGGACACCCTGCGCCACGTCGAACCGGCTTGGCTGGCCCGCCTCGGCGCCAAGCGGCTGGACATCGTGCACGACTTCATCATCAAACTGCTGCGCGACAATCCCGAGTTCCACCAGTCGAAACTGAAGCAACTCGGCTTGCACGACATGGTGCTGGGGTTGCTGTACAGCGGTAATAGCCCCGCCCGCCGCTACGCCATCGACTACGCCCGCGCCTACGCCACCGACCTGCCCGTCGCCGACTTGGTCAAGCTGGTACGGGAAGGCGCACAGGACGCGCGGACCTTTGCAATCGCCCTGCTCGAACAACGGAAACCGGCCGAACTGGGCTTGCCAACCCTGCTCACGTTGTTGACGGTGCCAGTTAGCGCCGCTCTCGCCAAGGCCAAATTGCGGCAGGGCTTCCGGCCTCAGGACATTAGCGCCGAACAGTTCGTCGAAGTCGCGCTCACCGTCACCGGAATGCGCGCCAGTGGAATGGCGCTGGATGCGCTTCTGGAGTTTTACAAGGAAGGCGAGCTTAAAGTACCCGCTGCCTATTACCGGCAACTGTTGGACGATCCGCGCTGCACACCGGCTGCCCGGCAGCGTGCCTTGCGAGCGCTGGCCGATTATCCAGGCCGCGAAATTGGCACCGAATGGCTGCAAAAGGCGCTGCTCGACCCACAACTCAATAACACAGTCGCCAATTGGCTGCGGCAAGGCAAACTGAAAGGCGAGGATTTGGACGTTGAGTGGCTCAAGGGTCTTGCCATGCGCCCGGCGCTGCGGCCGCTGGCGTTGCAGTTGCTCGGCGATTCGGAATTGGTCGCGCCACACCGCGTCGGGCTGCCTTGGTTGCTGGCGATGGCGCGGCAGGCCGACCCGACTCTGCACGACTTCGCGCATCGCTATCTGCTGGAATCCTTCCAGCCCGACGACTTCGCCAGCAGCGAGCGCAGCGGAATCGATCACCTATGGGAACTAGCCTGTGGTGCCATGCAACCAGAGCCGGTGCGTCGTTTTGCCGCTGCTTATCTCAAGGCTCATCATCCGAAAATCGGCCCGAGCGATCCCGAAACGCGCGCCTTCAATATCCAGCCCGGCTTGACCGCCGCCGATTATCCGCTGAGTCGGTTGTGGCCGCTGTTCACCGATCAACGGCCCGATCTGCGCCGGCTGGCGGTCGCCATCGCGCGGGAGGAATTGCGTAACTGGAACGAACCCACCCTGCTCTATCGGCTGGCCGACAGCGAACACCGCGAGCCGCGCGCTTTTGCCATCGAACAGTTGTTGCACCTGGGCGAAAGCTCGGTGGAACCGGCCCTGCCCGCTGAATGGTTGTTACCGGAACGGGTGTTCCAGTTGGCCGAAAGCCGTCACAAGATCACCCGCGAGACGGCGCTGACCCTGATCCGCCGCCATCAGGAACAACTCGGCGATCCGGCGCGACTGGCCTGGCTGATGGAAAGCCCGCACCGCGAGGTGGGTCTGTTCACCGTGCGATTACTGTGGGAACGCCAGCGCCGGAAATTCGCGCCGACTGTAAAGACCGTCGAAACTCAACCCGACATTCTGACCGGGGAATTGCGCCAGTTTCTGCGCAAGACTTTGTTTGGCCTGCCGCCCGGTCGGATGGAACGGCGCGAGTTGGACGCCGAACAGGCCGCGCCCGAACGGCCGTGGCCGGCCAGTGTCGGCAAGCGTCGGTTGATCGAGGCGATCAAGACACTGGCCTTGACCGATGCCGGTTTCGCGGAGTTGGTGACGCCGGTCCTGGCGGAGTTCCGCCATTCTCGCGCCAAGAATGAGTGGCAACACTGCGTCGCCGCATTGGTGCAAATTCGGCGGGCGTATCCGGCGATTCGAGTGGATTTGCCGGTGGGACAGGTGAATGTGAGGGCAAGGACAGCGTGAGGGACAGACTATTTCATTTTTCGACCAAGCCTCTTCGTGCCGCAAGCTGTGCACGAATCCGAGCCCGACAATGTCACACAAGCTGTGCGACCTGCTTCCTGGGAATGTCGCTTCCTCTTTGAGCGAAATTTTCGTACGCTTTGAAACAGTACTATGCCGGAGAAAGCCATGCCGAGAGTGATGGTTGAAGACAACAGTCGTCTATCCCTGCGGATTCGCGCTCAAGACAAAGCCATGCTGATGCGGGCGGTGGCCCTGGAAAACACCGATCTCACCGATTTCGTGATCCGCACGGCGTTGCAGGCGGCGAAAACCGTGATCGAGCAGGCCGAGCGCGTGCCGTTGTCCGAGCGGGATAGCCTGCGGGTGCTCGCGGCCCTGGAACAGCCGCCGGCGCCCAACGCCCGGCTGCTCGCGGCGGCGGAAGCCCTGCCGAATCCCTCATGACCCTGCCGCCGTGGCACGAAGAATCGATCGGCAGACATCATGACCGGGAAAGGTTTGATTGCGGCGAACCCGCCTTGAACGACTTTCTGCGTCACCACGCCCGCAAGAGCCACGAACGGGGCGGCGCCAAAACCTTTCTGGCGGTCGCCGATGCCGACGTGAGCAGCGTGCTCGGCTTCTACAGCCTGAGCCCCGCTTCGGTGGCCTACGCGCACACGCCGGAGATGATCCGACGGGGACTCGCCCGCTATGACGTGCCGGTGTTTCGTCTCGGGCGACTGGCGGTCGCCCGCGCGTGGCAGGGCCATGGATTGGGCGGGCAACTGTTGCTCTTGGCCGGGCGGCGCTGTCTCCTCGCCGCCAGCGAAGTTGGGGGCGTCGCCCTGCTCATCGATGCCAAGAGTGCTTCGGTCGCGCGCTGGTACGAACGTTACGGCGCAGCGCCTCTTGCCGATCAACCGCTCTCGCTCCTTCTTCCGCTCGCCACTCTCCAAGCGGCGCTCGTGGCCGCAGGGAAGTTATAGGGATTAGTGCAAATTCGGCGGGCGCATCCGGCGGTTCAAGTGGATTTGCCGATTGGATTGGTAAATGTCAGGGTAAAGACGGCGTGAGGGAATTATTGCATGATACGAGTTTATCTCGACAACTGCTGTCTACAACGTCATCTTGACAACCAAGCACACCCTCGGATTAGGGTCGAAACAGAAGCTTTATTTGCGACGAAACACGGCGGACCGAAACATTCGCTATTTTGTCACTTGCATCCGAATGTTTGCAAGTGAC
>JAGRHI010000378.1:0-337 GCA_020445045.1 Candidatus Competibacteraceae bacterium | reverse complement strand
AGCCATGTCCAGCTTGGATTGTAAAATTATAACTCTGCTTAACTTGATTCCAGAGGTTTTAAAATGAGCGCTCACTTTCAACCAATTTCCGAGATTACTCATCGTGCCAAAAATGCTTTGATCCAAGAATTAGGAGTCGTTGATACCCTACGTTTCTTAAATCAATTCCGGGCGGATAGCGGTGATTATACGGCCGAGCGGGAACAGTTGTTTAAGGGGGCATCGGTTAAAAGTGTCATCGCTGAGATCAAGGCTCGAAGGAGCAATCACTATCCGAATGAATAGTGCCATGTCTACTAGTGAAAATAGCATCTTGAAGCAAGCAGGTCTGAAAAAA
>JAGRHI010000377.1:3200-4482 GCA_020445045.1 Candidatus Competibacteraceae bacterium | reverse complement strand
ATCCAACAATTCGAATAATATTGAATAAATATTCGATTTTTTCGATGTGTTAGGATTTCGTGGCCAGCCTCAACTTCAAGCACCTGCGTTATTTCTGGACGGTCGCCAAGTCAGGCAGCATCGCTGGCGCCAGCAAGCACCTGCACCTGACACCGCAATCGATCAGCGGCCAATTGGGCGAACTGGAAGACCGTCTCGGCGTGGAGCTATTTCGCCGGGTCGGGCGCGGACTAGAACTGACCGAAACGGGGCGACGCATCTTCAGTTACGCGGATGAAATTTTCGCGCTTGGCGACGAGCTGTTGGAGGTCGCGCTCGACCAGACGGTTCGAAAGAGCATGCCGTTTCGGGTCGGTATCGCCGATTCGGTGCCGAAATCGATCGCCTACCGGGTGGTTGAGCCGGCGTTACGCCTCGCCGAACCGGTGCGGCTCTGCTGTCGCGAGGGCCGGCTGGCGCCACTGTTGGCGGAGATGGCGGTCCATCACCTCGATCTGGTGATCGCCGACCGGCCCATGCCCACCCACCTCAATGTCCGAGGCTACAGCCACTTTCTCGGGGAAAGCGATTTGACGGTGTTTGCCGCGCCGGAGCTGGTAAAGTCCTTGCCGGGAGCCTTTCCCGCACTGCTGGACCGGGCGCCGTTTCTCCTGCCTGGGGAAGATGTGGCGCTACGGCCCGACCTCATCCACTGGTTCGAGGCACAACGCTTATATCCGCGCATCGTGGGCGAATTCGAGGACAGCGCCCTGCTCAAGGCTTTCGGTCAAGCTGGCGCCGGTTTGTTCGTGGCACCCACCGCAATTGCCGACTACGTGATTCGGCAGTATGGGGTTGAAGCGGTCGGGCGCATCGAGGCGGTGACCGAGCAGCTTTACGCCATCACGACCGAGCGCCGGTTGCTGCATCCCGCCATCGTCGCGGTGGTCCAAGCCACGCAGCACGAGTTTTTCGGGAAGTCGCAAAGATCCGAGGTCAACCCTGATGATCGTGTGGCGGGTATCGGCGCCAGGAGATAATGGGAAATCCAGCGCTTCAACCCGTGCTCCGTATTCCCGCCACCAAGGCGTTGATAGATCGCGGCAAGGGTCGCGGCCACGTTTTCGCTTCGACCAAATCCGGGCCGTATTCGCGCATCGCCTGGTAACTCCTCCGCCCGAAATCACTCGCAAATGCCGGTTTTGGTGTCGGCGTCTGACACAGCCAAGTATATTCGCGAGCGGTGCTCACACCCACCCTGCTCAGCGACACCTGGCTGTTGTCGAGCAGGGCACGGAAGAAG
>JAGRHI010000377.1:0-3026 GCA_020445045.1 Candidatus Competibacteraceae bacterium | reverse complement strand
CACAAAAATTAGGGGCACCGCAACCGGTGCCCCCGTGGTTCTCATCCGCTCCCCGGCTCGCCCCCGCAAAGTAACGCGGACCGAAGACGAGCAAGAGCATCCTGTTGTCTACGCCCCGATGAGTTTACGGACCACATCGGTCATGGAGATCACGCCGGTGGGCTGATCGTTTTCGGTGACCACCAAGCGATGCATGCGCCGACCGGTCATCAGGCTGACCGCCTCGCTCAAAAGCATGTCGGCGTCGCAGGTGGCGCAGCCGGGGGTCATGATGGCGCCGGCCAACAAGGCCCGAGCCTCCTCGGGACTGCGACCCTGCCGCGCCAGCACCATGTCGGTCTGCGACACCACGCCGACCGCCTGGCCGCCATCCATGACCACCACCGCATGCACCTCGTTGTCGATCATGACCTTGGCCACTTGACCGACCGTGTCGCCAGGCGCGCAAGCGATGATGCCGCGATGCATCAAGTCTTTCACTCTCGTGCCGTCGTCGGCGATGGTGATGGCTTCGGCCTCGGCGATGCTGGGCAATGGCGCTGACAGCGGATAGGGCGCCGGCGTGGTATGCACGTCGCCTTTGGGCAGGATGGGATGTTCGATGTGCACCGGCGGCTGGCCACTGGCACCCTGGCCGAATTGCGTCGCGCCGATCAGCACCGACATATTGCCGTGTGGGTGTTTGTTGTCGTGCATGAGCTGATGGGCCACCGGTAGTTCCGCGTAGGTGAAAGCCCGCGACAGGCAGGGATCGAGCAAGCCACGCAACGCCAGTTCGTTCATTTGGTAGGACTGCTCGGCATTGGCGAAGTGCGAGCCTTGCAGACGCTTTTGCCGCATCCACAGGTAGCGCAGATCGACCGTGGCGTTGTAGCCGGTGGTGCCGGCGCAGACCACGACCATGCCGCCGGTGTCGCAGACGAAGATCGAGGTGGGGATGGTGGTTTCGCCGGGGTGTTCGAAGACGATATTGGGCGCCCGTTTCTCACCCAGCACCTCCCAGATCTTGGCGCCGAAGGCCCGCACCCCTTTCAGCCACTTGGCATAACCGACACTGTCCTTCCAGTGCGGCAACATGCCCCAATGGTCGAACTCGTTGCGATTGATGCAGCCCTTGGCACCCAACTTCATGCAATAGTCGAACTTGTCCTCGCCCGACACCATGGCAATCGGGGTCGCGCCAGCCGCCTTGGCGATTTGAATGGCCATCGACCCCAAACCGCCGGCGCCGCCCCAGATCAGGGCCACATCGCCCTTCTTGACCGCGTTGGTGCCCCAGCCGTGCAACATGCGCCAAGCGGTGGCGGCCACCAGTACGTAAGCGGCGGATTCTTCCCAATTCATGTGCTTGGGCTTGGGCATGCACTGCTGGGCCTGCACCCTGGTGAACTGGGCGAAACTGCCGTAGTTGGTTTCGTAACCCCAGATGCGGAAGGTGGACGAGTACATCGGGTCGCCGCCGCTCTTGACCCAGGAGCAGTTGCGATCCCAGGTCCCGCAATGCATCACCACCTCGTCGCCGACCTTGACGTGGGTGACGTCCTTGCCGACTTTGTAGACAATGCCGGAAGCGTCGCTGCCGCCGATATGGAAGTCTTCGGGTTCGCCGGCTTTGTTGCGGGCGCCGATGACATTGACTGGAATACCGAGTCCGGCCCAGACGTTGTTGTAATTGATGCCGGCCGCCATGACGTAGACCAACACTTCGTCGTCGGCGATCGACGGGACCTTGACCACTTCCTGCTGGAACGCTTCGGTCGGCTTGCCAAACCGCTCGGCCCGAATCAGCCAAGCGTGCATCTTCTCGGGAATTTCGCCCAGGGGAGGCATTTCACCCAAGTTATAGAGTTCTTTGGCCATGTTTGCTGTATTCCTCTCTGTTGGGGTTATTTGTTCGAAGATCGAATCATCAGAAACCAGAAACCACTCGAACGCGCAAATCTTCATAAGCAGCGATCGGCGAGCGGCGCGGCGAGCGGGTCAATGCCGCGAATAAAGCATTTTCGCCACCCAACAGGCCGATGCCATGGCGACCGAATTCTTCACGCAAGTGCTTGACCAACCATTCCGCCTGACAGCGCTGGCGGCGGGCGGTGAATTGTCCTCGCTCCAGCAGCCAGCGCCGGTGCCCATCCAGGGCGTCGGCCAGCGACTCAATGCCACTGCCCAATGCGGCGCTGGCCGATAAAGCCGGCGCCTGCCAGCCTTCGGCATCGGTTCGTCGTCCCAGCGTGGTTTTCAGTTCGGATAGGGTCTTGCGCGCGGCCATGCCGATGTCTTCCTTGTTGACCACGATCACGTGCGGCACTTCCATGATGCCAGCCTTGAGAAATTGAATGCTGTCGCCGGAAGCCGGCTGGGCGACGAAGCAGGTGGTGTCGGTCATCTTGGACACGTCGATCTCTTTCTGCCCGACCCCCACCGTCTCCACCAACACGATGTCGAAGGCCGCCAGCATCGCCAGGCTCATCGGCCAGACTTCGGCGCTGAGGCCGCCGAATTCGCCGCGACAGGCCAGCGAACGGATGAACACCTCGCGGTCGGCGCCGCTGGCGTGCATTCGCAGCCGATCGCCCAACAGCGCGCCGCCGCTGATCGGGCTGGATGGGTCCACCGCCAGGATGGCGACCTTCAAGCCGCGCCGCCGCCAGACCTGGATCAGGGCGGCGGTCAGCGAGGATTTACCCGCGCCCGGCGGACCGGTGATACCGATCAGATGGCCACCGGTATCCAGCTTCTCCGCGGGCAGTGCGTCCAGAAAGGCCGCCGCGCACTGGCGAGCCGCCGGCCGGCGGTCATCCAGTAAATTCAATGCTTGGGCCAGCGCCAACCGGTCGCGGGCGCTGACCGCGGATGCCAACGCCGTTGGGTCGGGGAGCGCCGGGATCATGCCACCGTGACCGGTCGCAGGTCGTGGCTTTTACGGATCAGGTTGAGAATATCCACCATGATGCCGTTCATATCGATATCCTTGGGCGTGTAGACCGCCGAGATACCGCGTTCTTTGAGCAGCTTGGCATCGCTCT
>JAGRHI010000056.1:4879-6179 GCA_020445045.1 Candidatus Competibacteraceae bacterium | reverse complement strand
TCCGCCGGAGGAAATCGGCAAGCTGTTGGCGGCGATGGATCGAGGCCACGACTATGTGGGTAGCATCCGGGCAAAACGCGAGGACAGTCTGTGGCGGCATGTCGCCTCGCGCCTGATGAATCGGCTACGCGAGCGGATCACCAAAATCCGCATGACCGATCAGGGCTGCATGTTGCGCGCTTACAGTCGCGACATCGTCACGGCCATCGTGTCCACCCGCGAGGTGAGCACCTACATTCCGGCACTGGCCTACACCTTCGCCGCCAACCCGACCGAGGTCACGGTGGCCCACGCCGAGCGCGCCGCTGGCGAGTCGAAGTATTCGCTGTACCAACTGATCCGGCTGAACTTCGATTTGGTGACAGGGTTCTCGCTGGTCCCGTTGCAGATGTTCTCGCTGGCCGGAGTCGCGTTGTCGTTGGCGGCGGTCGCCTTCGGGGTGTACTTGGCCATTCGCCGACTGATCGTCGGTCCGGAAGCGGAGGGGGTGTTCACCTTGTTCGACATCAATTTCCTGCTGATTGGCATCCTGCTGTTCGGTATCGGGTTGCTGGGCGAGTACATTGGCCGGATCTACCAGCAGGTGCGCGAGCGTCCGCGTTTCACCATCCAGGGGATTCTGGAACAGCGCGAGGAGAACGGTTGACGCCGTGATTCAGCAATCCTCCGAGCCCTCACCCCCGACCTCTTTCCCGGTGGGAGAGGGGAGACGTGGACCCCGCGCCGTCGTGTTCGCCTATCACAACGTCGGGGTGCGCTGCCTCAAGGTGCTACTCGCGCACGGCGTTGACGTGGCGCTGGTTTTCACCCACGAGGACAACCCTGGCGAGCAAATCTGGTTCGATAGCGTCGCCGCCGTCGCGGCCGAACACGGCATTCCGGCCATCACCCCGGAGGACCCGAACGCCCCGGAGGCATTGCGGCGTATTCGTGACGTGGCCCCCGATTTTCTGTTCTCGTTTTACTATCGGCGGATGCTGGCGCCGGAACTGCTCGCCATGGCCGCGCGTGGCGCCCTGAACATGCATGGCTCGTTGCTGCCGAAGTATCGCGGTCGAGTACCGGTCAATTGGGCGATCATTCATGGCGAAACCGAAACCGGCGCGACGCTGCATTACATGGTGGAAAAGCCGGATGCTGGCGACCTCGTGGCTCAGACCGCCGTGCCCATTTTGCCCGACGACACCGCCAAGGAAGTATTCGATAAAGTCACCGTCGCCGCCGAATTGACCTTGCATGGCGTACTGCCCGCGCTGCTCGCCGGCACCGCGCCGCGCATCGCCCAGGATTTATCCAAGGG
>JAGRHI010000056.1:0-4804 GCA_020445045.1 Candidatus Competibacteraceae bacterium | reverse complement strand
TCCGCGCGGTCGCGCCGCCGTATCCGGGCGCGTTCACCGTCGTGGCCGGGCAGCCGGCCCGGATTCTGGGCACCCGGGTGGTCGAAGCGGTCACGCCGGTGACAGCGGCCGTGCTCGAACGGGTGGGCGACCGGCTGGTTGCGCATTGCGCCGGCGGCGGCGCGCTGTTCGTTCCCGCATTGGAGATCGCCGGTGAACGGGTTACGCCCGCGTCGTTGGTCGAGCGGCTCGGTCCCGGTCCGTGGCGCTTGGGCGATTGAGATCGCCGGGCAACGCCCGCTGCAAATTCATCTTCAAGACATCGGAAGCCTTTCCGCAATGAAAAAAGTGCTTATTCTCGGCGTCAACGGGTTCATCGGTCATCACCTGTCCAAGCGCATCCTGGCCGACACCGATTGGCAAATTCACGGCATGGACATGCAGGACGATCGCGTCCTCGATCTGCTCGACCATCCACGCTTTCGCTTTTTCGAGGGCGATATCACCATCAACCGGGAGTGGATCGAATACCACGTCAAGAAATGCGATGTGGTGCTGCCGTTGGTGGCCATTGCCACGCCCGCGACCTACGTGCGCGAGCCGCTGCGGGTGTTCGAACTCGACTTCGAGGCCAATCTGCCGATCGTGCGATCCTGCGTCAAGTACCGCAAGCGGCTGATTTTCCCCTCGACCTCCGAGGTTTACGGCATGTGCGCGGACCCGGAATTCGACTCCGAGAACTCGCCGCTGGTCTACGGGCCGATCAACAAACCCCGTTGGATCTACGCCTGCGCCAAGCAGATGATGGATCGAGTGATCTGGGCCTACGGCATGGAGCAGGGGCTCGATTTCACGCTGTTCCGGCCGTTCAACTGGATCGGTTCCGGTCTCGATTCGATCAATACCCCCAAGGAAGGCAGTTCCCGGGTGATCACGCAATTTCTGGGTCAGATCGCACGGGGGGAGTCGATCAAATTGGTCGATGGCGGCACCCAGCGGCGCTCGTTTACCTACATCGACGACGGCATCGATGCGCTGATGCGGATCATCGCCAACGACAGAGGCGTGACCAGCGGCAAGATCTACAATATCGGCAATCCGAACAACAACTTGTCAGTGCGCGAACTGGCGGTGCGGATGCTGGAGTTGGCGGCGGAATACCCGGAATATCGGGACCAGGCGGCCAGGGTGCAATTGATCGAAACCACCGCGAACGACTATTACGGTCAGGGTTATCAGGATGTGCAGCAACGGGTGCCGAAGATCGCCAATACCCGCGCCGATCTCGACTGGCGGCCCGAAGTCACCATGGACGAGGCGTTGCGGCGGATTTTCGAGGCGTATCGCGCCCATGTGGCCGATGCCGGCACGCTGGTCGATTGAGCGGTGTCAGTGCCATCGCTGACCCTGAAGGTCGATGTCGATACCCTGCGCGGGACGCTGGAGGGTGTGCCGCGGCTGGTCGAACTTTTTCGCCAGCATCGAACAGATGCCACGTTCCTGTTTAGTCTCGGTCCCGATCACACCGGTTGGGCGATTCGGCGGGTGTTCCGGCGCGGCTTTCTCGGCAAGGTCAAGCGAACCTCGGTCGTCGAGCATTACGGCTGGAAAACCCTGTTGTACGGAACGCTGTTGCCTGGCCCGGACATTGGTCGGCGGGCGGGCGATGTCATGCGGCGGGTGCGCGATGCCGGTTTCGAAACAGGCATTCACTGTTGGGATCATGTGCTTTGGCAGGATCATGTTGCCGGGGCTGACCGCGAATGGACGGTGCGGCAAATGCGGAAGGCGGTGGATCGCTACGCGGAGATTTTCGGTACGGCGGCTACCGTGCATGGTGCAGCTGGCTGGCAAATGAACAATCATGCGCTACGATTAACTGAGGAGTTCGGTTTTGCTTGGTGTTCCGATTCGCGAGGCACCCATCCTTTTCTACCGATAGTGGATGGCGAAACGATTCACTGCCCGCAGTTGCCGACCACGCTGCCGACACTGGATGAGTTAATCGGTGTGGATGGAATAACGCCGAACAATATCGCCGACCGGCTGTTGGCAATGACGCAAACGCCGCGGGCGACCGGTCATGTTTTTACCCTGCATGCCGAGCTTGAGGGGTTGAGGTTTCTGCCGATTCTCGACCGACTGCTGACCGGCTGGCGCACTCAAGGTTATCGCCTCGGCGCGATGCGCGCGCTAGCCGGTGAGATATCGCCGGATGCCTTGCCACAACATGAAGTGACTTACGGGACCATCCCCGGCCGCACGGGTACATTGTTGGTGCAAAGCTTCGGGACTTTACTTTTTAAGGAGAAGCTTGATGTTTGAGCGCAAACTGACTCTAGTTTTGACCATGGTGGCGATTGCCACGACTGGCACCACATATGCCGAACCGATGCGTGATTCTATCAATATCGCGGGTTCGTCCACTGTCTCCCCATTCACGATGGCGGTAGGCGAGCGCTTTAACAAGGCTACTCAATTCAATCTCCCTCAGATCCAAGCCATCGGCACGGGCGCTGGCTTGAAATTGTTTTGTGCTGGGACAGGTATCGAGACACTGGATATCGCTAACGCCGTACGACCCATGAATCCAGCCGAAAAAGAGATGTGCGAAAAGAACGGCGTCAAGGATATGATTGAGATCAAATTTGGCAATGTAGGGACTGTTATCGTTCAATCAAACGCAGGGGAAAAGTTTACCAACCTGACCCGCAAGGAATTGTTTCTGGCAATGGCCAAGGATGTCCCCGACCCGAAGGGTGGCGCCAAGCTCGTGCCCAACCCTTACAAAACCTGGAAGGATATCAATCCGACGTTGCCCAATACCCAGATTGTGATGTGGGTACCTGCTGCGATACACGGTACTCACGATATCGTGATGAATCAAATCATGCTGGTTGGCTGCAAGCAGATCGGTTCGATGCAAACCTTGACAGCGAACGATCCCAAGACCTTGGAAGCGGCCTGCCAGAATGTTCGGAAGGATGGCGCCTACATTGAGTTTGATAAATATGATATGGCTATCAAGGAGTTAGAGGGAAATCCCAATGCCTTGGGTATTATGGCGAATACTAAAATCGAGCAGAATTTGAGGTTAATCACCATTCCTATTGATGGGTATGAACCGTTGGCCTCAAGTATCGCCCATCACGTGTATCCACTCACGGAGTCACTGTCATTGTATGTAAAAAAATCCAACATTCATGTTGTGAAAGGTCTTAAGGAATATTTAACCGAACTTACTTCCGAGGAGGCCATCGGCACGAATCGAGGCTATCTGGGCAAGATGGGCATGGTTACGCTACCCCTGACTGATCGTAAACAGGCGAGAGCCAGCATTGCGGAACTTCCAGGAAACTGACCCTGGCTGGGAAGGGACTGACAAAGCGACGGGTAGCCTTGCAATCACCACCCACACTGGCTGCTGGGGTTGCGGCGAGGCTCGCGTCGCGCGCTTGGAACGCTTCTCGGAACGACCCCGCCGCGAGTCCGCTTCAGAACAGGAAATAGCGCTGCGCCAGCGGCAATATCTGGGCCGGCTCACAGGTGAGCAACACCCCATCGGCCCGTACCTCGTAGGTCTGCGGGTCCACTTCGATGTGGGGTAAATAGTCGTTGTGGAGGAGATTGCGTTTGCCGATGGCGCGGGTATCCCGTACCGCCGCCAGCATTCGGTTCAGACCCAGTGCATCCAGCGCGCCGCTGTTCAGCGCCGCCTTGGAAACGAAGGTCAGGCAAGTGGCGGCCAATGCGCCGCCGAAAGCGCCGAACATCGGCCGATAATGCACCGGCTGCGGCGTCGGGATCGAGGCGTTGGCGTCGCCCATCGGCGCGGCGACGATGAAACCACCCTTGACGATCATCGTCGGTTTGACCCCGAAAAACGCCGGACGCCACAACACGATGTCCGCCAGCTTGCCCACTTCCAGCGAACCGACCAGATGGCCGATGCCGTGGGTGATGGCGGGATTGATGGTGTACTTGGCGATGTAACGCTTGACCCGGAAGTTGTCATGGCGCGTCGGGTCCGATGCCAAACTACCGCGCTGCACCTTCATCTTGTGCGCGGTCTGCCAAGTGCGGGTGATGACTTCGCCGACTCGGCCCATGGCCTGCGAATCGGAGGAGATCATCGAAAACGCGCCCAGATCGTGCAGGATATCTTCGGCGGCAATGGTCTCGCGGCGGATTCGCGAGTCGGCGAAGGCCACGTCCTCGGGAATGCCCGGATCGAGGTGGTGACAGACCATCAGCATGTCGAGATGCTCGTCCACGGTGTTGACCGTGTACGGACGGGTCGGGTTGGTGGAGGAGGGCAGCACGTTGGCTTCGCCGCAGGCGCGGATGATGTCGGGAGCGTGGCCACCGCCGGCGCCCTCGGTGTGATAGGTGTGGATCGCCCGACCTTTGAAGGCCGCCAGGGTATCCTCGACAAAGCCGGATTCGTTGAGCGTGTCGGTGTGAATCGCCACCTGCACGTCGTAACGTTCGGCCACGCTCAGGCAGTTATCGATCGTCGCTGGCGTGGTGCCCCAGTCCTCGTGCAGCTTCAGTCCCATCGCCCCGGCTTCGAGCTGTTCCTCCAGTGCTTCCGGGCGGCTGGCGTTACCCTTGCCGAGAAAGCCGAGGTTGACCGGCAACCCTTCCGCCGCTTGCAGCATCCGTCGTAGATTCCAGGGGCCTGGCGTGCAGGTGGTCGCGTTGGTGCCGGTGGCCGGGCCGGTGCCGCCGCCGAGCATGGTGGTCACGCCCGACATCAGCGCTTCCTCGACCTGTTGCGGGCAGATGAAATGGATGTGGCTGTCGATGCCGCCGGCGGTGGCGA
>JAGRHI010000376.1:2861-9486 GCA_020445045.1 Candidatus Competibacteraceae bacterium | reverse complement strand
CCGCGCAGGCCCAGCCCCGGATCAGTCCCACCCCGCTTTGCACGAACGCCCCAGGCGCGGGGGATTCCAGCACCGCTAGGGATTGCGCGCTGGCAACCGAGCTAAACGCGGCAACCGCGATTGCTAGAGTAAGATGTGGCAACGTCAAGGTTTGATGTTGCATAAATACCTCCCGACCAAATCTTGCATTACAGGTACGGTGATAAGCTTTCCATCTCTGCTTTTCGATGGGCATGGTTTATTAGATGCAACATATGAATTTTAGCACGGATAGCCACACTAAATTTACTGGATAAATAAGGGGGTCATGGGCTTAAATCATCACTAATACATTGTTAATAAATGAAATAAAAAAAGAAAAAAGCCTTCGCGTAAGCGAAGGCTTTTTTACTCGATCCGCCTCGGACGGCGGAAGAATGCCGTTTAGGCCGACTCTGTGGCGGTTTCGCCTTCCGGTTCGTCGTCAGGCACCGCGACAGTGATGCGCATGCCGTAAAAACTGCGGAACACGAACACCAGGTTGAGGACCAGGAACAGCGCCGCCAGATTCAAAGCGAGAACCTGCTGACCTTGCGCGGCGAGGCCGACCGCCATCTCGACCGCCAGCAGGCCGAACAAAGTGGTGAACTTGATGATCGGGTTCATGGCCACCGATGAGGTGTCCTTGAACGGATCGCCGACGGTATCGCCCACCACGGCGGCGTCATGCAAGTCCGTCCCTTTGGCGTGTAGTTCGGTTTCCACGATCTTCTTGGCGTTGTCCCATGCCCCGCCGGCGTTGGCCATGAACACCGCTTGATACAAGCCGATGATCGCCAGCGAGATCAAATAACCGATGAAGAAAAACGGCTCGATGAAGGCGCAGGCCAGAGTGCCGAAGAACACGGCCAGAAAGATGTTGAACATGCCCTTCTGGGCGTAGATCGTGCAAATCTCGACGACCTGCTTGCTGTCCTGGGCGGACGCCTTGGTTACGCCGTCGAGTTTCATATGCCCTTTGATGAATTCCACCGCGCGATAGGCGCCCGTGGACACGGCCTGTGTGGACGCGCCGGAGAACCAGAAGATGGTGGCGCCGCCGGAAACCAGACCAAGCAGGAACGGCGGGTAGAGCAGCGAGAGCTTATCGAGGTTTTCGGTCAGACCGCCGGTCAGCAGCATCACGATCGAGAACACCATGGTGGCGGCCCCGACCACGGCCGTGCCGATCAACACCGGTTTGGCGGTGGCTTTGAAGGTGTTGCCGGCGCCGTCGTTCTCTTCCAGCAAATCCTTGGCGACCTCGAAGTTGGGATTGAAACCGAAATCGCGTTGCACCTCGGCCTCGATGTCGGGCCACTGTTCGATGGTGGATAGTTCGTACACCGACTGCGCGTTGTCGGTCACCGGGCCGTAGCTGTCCACCGCGATGGTCACCGGACCCATGCCGAGGAAGCCGAAGGCCACCAGGCCGAAGGAGAACACGGCGGCCATGATGGCGGCCTTGGTCGGATCGGGATTGATGACAGCGGCCAGATCATACTGCGCCACGATGTTGGCGCCAGCCATCAGGCCGACGATGACCACACCGATCCAGAAGGCGGAGAAGTTGCCGGCGGTCAGCCCAGCCAGGATGTTCAGGCTAGCGCCGCCCTCGCGCGAAGCGGTCACCACCTCGCGGACATGGGCCGAGTTGGTCGACGTGAAGATCTTGACCACTTCCGGAATGATGGCGCCGGCCAGCGTACCGAAGGTGATGATCAGCGACAATTGCCACCACAGATTGGTGTAGACCGTGCCGCCGATGTCGATGCCGCCGATCAGCAGGTACGACACCACGAAAGTGAGGAACAACGACACGGCGGAGGTGATCCACACCAGCGAGGTCAGCGGTGCCTCGAAGTCGAAGCGGGTTTGCCCACCGTAGCGGCGCTTGGCGAAAGCCTCGTTGCCCAGGTAGGAGGCGCCGGAGGCGAGCACCATCATCACCCGCATCACGAAAATCCACACTAGCAGTTGCACCTGCACGGCGGCTTCCGGCACCGCCAGCATGATGAAGCTGACCAGCGCCACGCCGGTGACGCCATAGGTTTCGAAGCCGTCGGC
Organism: Candidatus Competibacteraceae bacterium; assembly: GCA_020445045.1. Taxonomy (GTDB): domain Bacteria; phylum Pseudomonadota; class Gammaproteobacteria; order Competibacterales; family Competibacteraceae; genus Competibacter. The sequence goes on along the minus strand of JAGRHI010000376.1, from coordinate 7,401 downwards.
GGTCGGGCCAACCGAATCGCCGGCGTTGTCGCCGGTGCAGTCGGCGATCACTCCCGGATTGCGGGCATCGTCCTCCTTGATCTTGAAGACGATCTTCATCAGGTCGGAGCCGATATCGGCGATCTTGGTGAAGATGCCGCCGGCAATACGCAGGGCGGCGGCGCCTAGCGATTCGCCGATGGCGAAGCCGATGAAGCATTTGCCGGCCAGGGTCGGTGGCACGAACAGCAAGATCGCCAGCATGATCAACAGTTCGGTGGAGATGAGCAACATACCGATGGAGATGCCGGATTGCAGCGGAATGGCATAAACCGGATAGGCTTGGCCTCGCAGCGCGGCAAAGGCGGTACGGCTGTTGGCCAGCGTGTTGATGCGAATACCGAACCAGGCCACGCCCAGCGAACCGGCGATGCCGATCACCGAGAAGGCCAGGATCAGCAACACCTCCGCCACGTTCATCTGCTGGACCCAGCCGAAGTAGGCGACGATGATGACCGCGACGAACGCTTCCAGGATCAGCAGGAACTTGCCTTGCGTGAACATGTAGGTCTTGCAGGTCTCGTAGATCAATTCGCTGACCTCGGCCATCGAACGATGGACCGGTAGCCGGCGGATTCGAGATTGGATGACCGCGCCGAACATCAGGCCACCGATGCACACGAGCAGGCCCCAGGCAAGCAAGGTCCAGCCCGAGACGCCACCGACGAAGTTGGCCAGTGCCGTGTCACTGAGATTGGGCAGTGCCAGATTGGCCTCACTGACATGATGGGCCGTTTCGGCGAAAGCGGGAGATGCACTCATGCCGAGCGCGAGTAGCAGCAGCAACAGCAGCGGACGCGCCGCGCCCTGACGCCCTGCGAGTGCGAAGACTGAACTTGCTAGTGTCATACGATTATTCCTTCAATGGCGACCTGAGCAGTGAACTTGTCAAGGGCGGACATGATCCGCCGCCGTCCGAAAACGTACGGCACGCCGTCGCTAGCAACCGCCGTGCCTGAAGGAAGATCGATATAATTTACTATATAAAATAAATAGTTATTAAAAGAGAAATGACAGTCTGTAGCAGACGATACCGCGCGGTGGTAGCAATTGTCGGTAATGGCACAAGTCGGCGTTGAGCGAAGAGAGGTACACATAAGGCCGTCGGTATCCGCCGCCGGAGCGGGGACCTACGCGCTACTGCTGCGCATCGATGTCACCGAGGAGATCGCGATCGGCCGACGCCATCGACTGCGGATGGCACCCGGTTGGGCGGTGTACGTCGGCAGCGCCTTCGGGCCGGGCGGCGCGGCGGCGCGGCTGGCCCATCACCGCCGGCCGGCGGTCCGCCCGCATTGGCATATTGATGATCTGAGAAGCCGCGCCGCCTTGCGGGCGGTCTGGATCAGTCACGATCCGATCCATCGCGAATGTCTATGGGCGACGGTGTTGCGAGAGGATTTGGGCGGCGTGCCGCCGCCGTTCCGTTTCGGTGCCTCCGACTGCCGCTGTGCCGCCCATCTCCATCGGTTCCCGGATCGGCCGGCGCTGACGGCTTTCGTTGCCGCGTTGCGCGTCCGTTGCCCCGCTCATGCGGCGGTGCTGGAACAGGCGGAGTAGGGGCGAGGGCGGTGGAGGTTCATTCCATTTTCATGTTCTGCCCGCCGCCATGGCTGTGCTCGTGCGCGGGCGGTGCGGTCGAAGGTTGCATGGCTTCGCGCTTGCGGATCGGCACCTGTACTTGCAGCGCCCCGGCTTTTTCGAACTCCAGGGTCAACGGGATGCTTTGGCCGGCGCGCAGCGGCTGCTTCAGATCGATCAGCATGATGTGAATGCCGCCGGGTTCCAACACGGTGGTCGTACCGCCCGGTATTTCGAGCACCTCGACCTTGCGCATCCGCATCATGCCGCCGTCCATGGTCGTCGTATGCAGTTCGACATGGCCGACCCCATCGGCCTTGGCGCCGAGCAAGCGATCGGCTTCGCCGTCGTTGACGATGTTCAGGTAGGCGGCGCCGGCGAGGGCGGCCGGCGGCGTTTCGGCTGCCCAGGGTTGCTCGATACGCGGGGGATGGCCATCGGCCGCGAACGCCGCGGCACCGAAAGCCAGCAGCATGCCGAATAGAATGACTCGCATGAGTTTGCTCCTTCAGGGTGATTCAATGGAGCCCATAGTTTATGCCTCGCCGCGCGATACCGCGCCCCCGCTGCGCTATAGTTGCGCCGAAACCGTTTTCCGAGGAGCTGCCATGACTCTGCCCGATCCCAATCCCAACGTCGCCCTGGCACTGGCCGAGGATGTCGGTAGCGGCGATTTGACCGCCGCGCTGATCCCGGAACACGCCCAGGTCGAGGCCACCGTCGTCAGCCGCGAAGCGGCGATTCTATGCGGTGCCGCTTGGTTCGACGCCGTGTTCCGCCAGCTCGATCCGGGTATCGCCATCGACTGGCGGGCGGCCGACGGCGACCGCGTCGAACCCGAGCAATTGCTCTGCGCCCTGCGCGGTCCGGCCCGCCCGCTGCTGACCGGCGAGCGCACCGCCTTGAATTTCCTGCAACTGCTGTCCGGCACCGCCACTCTGGCGCGCCGTTATGCCGATGCCGTGAGTGGTACCAAGGCCGTCATTCTCGATACCCGCAAGACCTTGCCGGGTCTGCGGCTGGCGCAGAAATACGCCGTGCGCTGCGGCGGTTGTCGCAATCACCGTATCGGTTTGTTCGATGCCGTGTTGATCAAGGAAAATCACATCATGGCGGCCGGTTCGATCGGCAACGCCATTGCCACCGCCCGTCGCTTGCATCCCGGCGTCACCGTCGAGGTGGAAGTGGAGAACCGGGCCGAACTGGAGGAGGCGCTCGTCGCTCGTCCCGATATCGTCATGCTCGACAACTTCGATCTGGCGGCCATGGCCGAGGCGGTGCGGATCGTCGATGGCAGAGTCAAGCTGGAAGCCTCCGGCAACGTCAATTTCGACACCGTGCGCGGGATCGCCGAAACCGGGGTCGATTACATTTCCATCGGCGGCTTGACCAAGGACGTGCGGGCGGTCGATCTGTCCATGCGGTTCCGTACCTGGTGAAACGCGGATTTCATACCGGTGTCATGCGGAGTTCACCCGCTCGAAGTACGCTATGTTCGAATCGCGAAAACTACAACCAAATGAGGAGAAGCACCCCATGCACGCCGATTTTGCCCTGAGCACCCGCCAAGGGAGCCGCGGCCATCCGATGGCCGACTATCGGGCCATCGACTTTTTGCGCCAGGAAATCGCCTTTTTCGAGGCGCGTCTGCACGAAATGGGCGAGGCCGGCGACTGCGCCTACGAACGTGCGCTCAGCCGTGCCTATGAAACGCTGTTGCGCGAACGTCGCGGCCAGCTTACCCAACTGCAAGCCTGAACCCCCGCCGACACGGCGATCCGTGGGCACACGGTCGCCGGGAATGGTCTATCATGCGCGGTCATTATCCTTGAAACCGATTGCCGACCGTCGGGTCGGCGAGGATGCGCCGTCGCATGACACGATCGTTCCACGCCATCATGCTGGCCGCTGGGCTGGCGCTCGGTCTCTCGACCTCCGCCGCTGGCGGCGAATTGCCCGTCGCGCCCTTTCAGGCCCGTTACGAAGTGTACGGTCAGGGATTCTCGCTGGGCGAAGCGGTCATGAGCCTGACCGCGGACGGTTCGGGCGGTTACCGGATGAGCTCCGATGTCCGCCCCAACGGACTGGTGGCGCTGCTGGCGTCGGCCAGCGTTCGCGAGCGGGCCAGCGGGGAAATCCGCGATGGCCGGATTCAGCCGACCCGTTACGAACGGCGGATGGAAACCGGCAAGAAATCCGGTGACGTGCAACTGCGTTTCGATTGGCCAGCCGGCCGGGTCGAAGCGCGCAGCGGTACGCGACAAGCCACGCTGCCGCTGTCGCCCGGGGTGGTGGACCCCCTGAGCCTCAACATGGTGGTGATGCGGGATTTGCAGCGCGATCGTCTGCCCGGACAATACACGCTGGTGGACGAGACCGAACTCCGGACCTTCCAGATCCGCAACGAGGGCGAGGAGATATTGGATACGCCCCTCGGTCGGCTCCGCGCGCTGCGCGTCAGCCACTCCAAGCCCGGTAACACTCGGATCACCACTTTCTGGTTCGCACCCCAATTGCGCTACCTGCCGGTGCGGATTGCCCAGCACAAGAAAGGCAAGGAAGTGATGCGCATGGAGATCCGGACGGTCGAGCGTCAGCCCTGAAGCCGGGTGCGCCCCGCGCCGGAACCGTCAAGCGCGGAAAAGATTTTCCCGCCCAACCGCCTGCCGCTCAGGAGGCCAACCGCATGAATCCCAGCGAAAACTGCATCTTCTGCAAAATCATCCGGGGCGCCATCCCGGCCATCAAGGTCTGTGAAGACGAGCACACCCTGACCTTCATGGATATCCAACCGGCCAGTCCGGGCCATGCGCTGGTGATCTCCAAGGCCCACGCCGCCAACCTGCTGGAGATCGCCGAACCGGACCTGCTGGCCGTGACCAGGACCACCCAGCGCGTCGCCCGCGCCGTACAGAAGGCG
>JAGRHI010000376.1:0-2769 GCA_020445045.1 Candidatus Competibacteraceae bacterium | reverse complement strand
GGCAGCGCACCGGCGCCCACGGCCGTGCCCCCGGCGATCCCGAAGAACTCAAGGCGCTGGCGGCCCGGATTCGGGAAGCCTTGGAAGATTAAGCGCACAACCGCCGCACCGCGCCCATGTCCGGCAGTCTAAAATGATTGTTGGGTGGCGCGGTGACCGACGTGGAGGTTGTGGAATGCGCGGGTTGCGAGTGGCGATGATAGTGGCATGGCTGGCGGCATGGGCGGGAAGCGCGCTGGCCACGACAGCGGCGGCGCCCGGTTCGGCGTTGCTGTTGGAGGTGCAAGGCGTCATTGGTCCGGCCAGCCGCGATTTTATCTTGCGCGGCCTTGATCAGGCGCGCGAAGATGGCGCGGCGGCGGTCATTCTCAAACTCGACACGCCCGGTGGCCTGGACAGCTCCATGCGTGACATCATCCAGGCGATTCTGGCTTCGCCGGTGCCGGTGATCGGCTACGTGGCTCCGGAAGGCGCCCGAGCCGCCAGCGCTGGTACCTACATCCTCTATGCCTGCCATGTTGCCGCCATGGCGCCCGCCACCAACCTGGGCGCCGCCACGCCGGTGCAACTCGGCGGCCTGCCGTTACCGGGACGACCGGACCGGGATCGCACCCGTGAGTCCGATACCGACAAGGCCGCCGACAAAGCCGCCGACAAGCCCGCCGACAAGCTTGCCGACAAGCCCACCGACAAAGCCGCCGACAAACCCACGCCAGCCGGTTCCGACATGGAGCGCAAGCTGGTCAACGACGCTCGCGCCTACATTCGCTCGCTGGCCCAGTTACGGGGCCGCAACGTCGAATGGGCCGAACAAGCGGTGACCGAGGCGGCCAGCCTCAGTGCCCAGGATGCCCTACAAAAAGGCGTGATCGACCTGATCGCCGTCAATGTTTCCGACTTGCTGCAACAGGTCGATGGCCGGTCGGTGGAGATCGCCGGCGACAAACGGTCGCTATCCACCCGCAATCTGAGCGTCGAAACCCTCACGCCCGACTGGCGGAACCGGCTGCTGGCGGTGGTGGCCCACCCGATGGTGGCCTATGTGCTGCTGTTGATCGGGGTCTATGGCATTTTCTTCGAGCTGGCCAATCCCGGCACGGCGCTGCCCGGCGTGTTGGGCGGTATCTGCCTGCTGCTGGCGTTGTTCGCGTTTCAGGTGTTGCCGGTCAACCATGCCGGTCTGGCGCTGCTGTTGCTTGGCCTGGCCTTCATGATCGCCGAGGCGTTCGTGCCCAGTTTCGGCGCATTGGGATTGGGCGGGATCGTTGCCTTCGTCGCCGGTTCGCTGCTGCTGTGGGATGAAACCGGTCCCGGTTACGACATTCCCATCGGTCTGATCGTCGGTTTCGCCCTGGCCAGCGCGGTGGTGCTGATCGGTTTGGCGACGTTGTTCGTTCGGCAGCGGCATCGGCCGGCGGTCAGCGGGGTGAAAACCTTGCTGGGCGCGGTGGGCACGGTGATGGCGGACGACGATCGGGCATGGATTCGCGGCGAATCCTGGCGCGTCCGCGCCGACCGGCCGTTGCGGCAAGGCGACCGGGTCCGGGTCGCCGGCCGCGAGGGATTGACGCTGTGGGTGCAAACGCTGGATTCCGACAAGGGGGAACCGTCATGATCTTCAATCCGATTCTTATCGCGCTGCTGGTGTTGCTGGTGCTGGTCGTCGCCTCGATCAAGATGCTGTACGAATACGAACGCGGCGTGGTGTTTTTCCTGGGGCGCTTTCAGGCGGTCAAGGGACCGGGATTGATCATCGTGGTGCCGGTCGTTCAGCAGATGAAGCGGGTGGACCTGCGCACCATCGTCATGGACGTACCCAGCCAGGACGTGATCTCCCGCGACAATGTTTCGGTCAAGGTCAACGCCGTGATCTACTTTCGGGTGATCGACCCCGAGCGGGCCATCATCCAGGTCGAGGATTACTACGCCGCCACCGGCCAACTGGCGCAGACCACGCTGCGCTCCGTGCTCGGTCAGCACGAACTGGACGAGATGCTGGCCGAACGGGAAAAGCTGAACCGGGACATTCAAAATATTCTGGACGCCGAGACCGACATCTGGGGCATCAAGGTATCCAATGTCGAACTCAAGCATGTGGATATCGACGAAAGCATGATCCGCGCCATCGCCCGCCAAGCCGAGGCCGAACGCGAGCGGCGGGCCAAGATCATCAACGCCGAGGGCGAGTTCCAGGCCGCTGAACGGATTCGCCAGGCCGCCGCGATCATCGCCTCCCAGCCGCAGGCCCTGCAATTGCGCTACTTGCAGACGCTCAACGACATCGGCATCCAGAACAACACCACCGTGGTGTTTCCGGTGCCGATGGATCTGCTCAGGCCACTGCTGGATGTGGAGCGGCAGTCGATGGGAAACACCGACAACCGTTGAGCTGGTCGGTCGATCCGGCGCGTGCGGCGCGTCGGACCGCGCTTGAGGGATCGGCTGGGTGATCGGCGGGGTTGGCGTCGCCGACCGCGGTCAGCAGTCATCGCCACGTTTCGCCATCCGTGGCGAGGCCGCAAAAATGTAGCGGACCCACGCAAGATTTATGATAAAACTATTACGCAATTCGTCTCTCTTAGGTACAGTTCATTCCCTCCAGTAATGACGCTTCTAATTTTATATTCAGAAAGCATATGACTATCGATATCAAATCTCATGCCAAGGTTGGCGTTTACGTGGATGCCGCCAATATTTCACGCAACGGCGGGCAACGCATGCAATACGACATCCTGCGCGAATTCGCCTGCCGCGATCACGCCGAACCAC
>JAGRHI010000002.1:9059-9235 GCA_020445045.1 Candidatus Competibacteraceae bacterium | reverse complement strand
GACCGGGTCGATGCCGTATTCATGCTGGGCTTCCTGGGGGTCCACCCACGGATCGTATACATCGACACAAGCGTTGTAGTCGCCAAATTCCCGAACGATGTCCACCACTCGGGTGTTGCGCAGATCCGGGCAATTTTCCTTGAAGGTCAGGCCCAGCACCAGTATCTTGGCGTCCA
>JAGRHI010000002.1:434-8956 GCA_020445045.1 Candidatus Competibacteraceae bacterium | reverse complement strand
AGGATCATTTCCGGGTGGTGGCCGATCTGCTGGGCCTTGTGGGTCAGATAATACGGATCGACGCCGATGCAATGGCCGCCCACCAGGCCCGGCCGGAACGGCAGGAAATTCCACTTGGTGCCGGCGGCGAGCAGCACTTCTTCGGTATCGATTCCCAAGCGTTCGAACAACAGCGCCAGTTCGTTGACCAAGGCGATATTGACGTCGCGCTGAGTGTTCTCGATCACCTTGGCGGCCTCCGCCACGCGGATGCTGGAAGCGCGGTGGGTTCCGGCGGTGATGATGCGCCGGTATAGTGCGTCCACGAACGCCGCCGCCGCTGGCGTGGAGCCGGAAGTCACTTTGAGAATGGTGGTGACCCGGTGGTCCTTGTCGCCGGGGTTGATGCGTTCCGGGCTGTAACCGGCGAAGAAATCCGTGTTGAAACGCAGGCCGGATTCCCGCTCCAGGATCGGCACGCAGATTTCCTCGGTGGCGCCAGGGTAGACCGTGGATTCGTAAATCGCCACGTCGCCCGATTTCAACAGCCGCCCCACTGTGGTGCTGGCGCCGATCAATGGACTAAAATCAGGGCGCTTGTAGCCATCCACCGGAGTTGGCACCGTAACGATGTAGACGTTGCAGGTTGCCAGATCCTCGGCGCGATCGGTATAACGCAGATGCTGGGCTTGCCGTAGCTCCTCGGATGTGACTTCCAGCGTACTGTCGTGGCCGGCCTGGAGTTCGCGGATGCGGTCGGCATTGATATCCAGACCGATCGTCGGAAACTGCTTACCGAATTCGACCGCCAAAGGTAAGCCCACATAACCGAGGCCGACGATGCCGATGCGAGTATTGGCGAGTTCAAACATGCATGGGTGCTCCGTTCGCGGGGAAAAGCTGCAAATGTTGGCAAGTATAGAGGAGGAACCGGAACTGGTGAGCGTACTTTTATCGCGGCGCAAGCTCTACTATCGTTACGTTTCGGCCAATATGGACTTAGAGCCCGAATCCGGTTTTCCAGACCTTATGGCGGAAGCAAAGACACATCCGGTCATGGATATCCCACCATTATGATGCGCCTGCTCAGACACTATATTTCCCAGGCGTTGCTGACGTTGTTGGGGGTGGAAGCGCTCAGCTTGTTTGGGTCGATTTATGTCGGCCGGACGCTGTATTTCGCCTTGGTCCAGAACGAAGGGTGGTCTCGCATGAGCGAGATGGTCTCAAGCGCATTCGCCTTTACGATCGTCATGTTGACGATCATGATCGCGCTGGGTTTGTACGAACGCAATTTCTGGAGCGGCGGGGGCGAAATGCTGCTGCGAGTCGGTGTCAGCTTCCTGTTCGGGCTATTCGCGATGACCCTGCTGTTCTACTTGGTTCCCGATCTTGCGCTCGGCCGTGGTGAGTTCAGCCTCGCGATTGGAATTGCCTTTCTGAGCGTACTGCTGTTGCGCTCCATCTTCTTCAAGATCACCAAGCAGGATCAGCTCAAGCAGCGGGTGTTGGTGTTGGGCGTGGGCGAACATGCGGCCGAGATCGAATCGTTGCAGCAACAGGGAACCATGGGTTTCCTGGTCCCCGGTTATATTCAGGTCCACGAGCACGAAACGCCGAGAGTGCCGGCTGGCCGTATGTTGCAGGTGACCAACAACCTGGCCAAGCTGGCGGATGAACTGCATGTCGACGAGATCGTGGTGGCCATGGACGACCGGCGCAAGGGGTTTCCCGTCGACGAGATTCTGAGTTGCAAAATCGATGGGATTGCGATCAGCCATTTTCTGGGTTTCTTCGAGCGGCAGACCGGCAAGGTGCAACTGGAGGCGTTGAAGCCGAGCAGCATCATCTTTGCCGAAGGTTTTCAGGGAATGGGGCTCAGGAGCACCGTGAAGCGGGTGCTCGATGTCACCGCGAGCCTGTTGTTGCTGGCGCTGACCTGGCCGTTCATGTTGGCGGCGGCCTTGGCCATTTGGCTGGAGTCGGGTGGCCGCGGACCGGTTTTGTACCGACAGACCCGGGTTGGGTTCAAGGATCGGCCGTTCGAGGTCATCAAATTCCGCAGCATGGTGGTCGATGCCGAGAAGGATGGCAAGGCGCGCTGGGCCGGGAAAAATGACTCGCGGATCACGCGGGTCGGCGCGGTGCTGCGCGAAACTCGCATCGATGAGTTGCCCCAATTGTTCAACGTGCTGCGCGGCGATATGAGCTTCGTCGGCCCGCGGCCGGAACGGCCGCAGTTCGTGGCTGATCTGTGCCAGAAAATCCCCTGCTATTCCATGCGGCATATGGTCAAGCCGGGCATCACCGGTTGGGCGCAGATTTGCTATCCCTACGGCGCGTCCGAGCAGGATGCGCGCGAGAAATTGCAGTACGACCTGTACTACATCAAGAACTACAGTTTTTTCTTCGATGTGGTCATCTTGTTGCAGACCGTTCACACCATCCTGTGGGGTCGGGGCGCGCGCTGATCATTTGACCCGCATTCCCGGCTCCGCGCCGGTATCCGGGCCGAGCAGGTAGATGCCACCCCCACCGCCGGCCGCCAGCACCATGCCCTCGGAAACGCCGAAACGCATCTTGCGCGGGGCGAGGTTGGCGACCAGCACGGTCAGCCGGCCTTGCAACACCTCCGGCGGGTAGGCGGATTTGATGCCGGCGAAGACTTGCCGGGTTTCGCCGCCGAGGTCCAGTTCCAGCCGTAGCAGCTTGTCGGCCCCCGCCACCGCCTCGGCCTTGACGATCCGCGCCACCCGCAAATCCACCTTGGCGAAATCCTCGATGGTGATGGTGGGGCTGATCGGATCGTCGGTCAGCGGCCCATTCGGCGCGGGCGTTTCTTCAGCGCCTGGGGCGTCTTCCTTGGATTCCTCGATGATCGCCTCGATCCGCGCCATATCCACGCGTTGCATCAGCGGCTTGAACTCGGCGATGGCATGGCCGAGCAGCGGCTGATCGACATCGCTCCAGCGCAGCGGCGGGATTTGCAGGAACTGTTCGACCTGCGTTGCTAGGTCGGGCAGCACCGGCTTGAGATACAGCGTCAGCACCCGGAACAGGTTCAAGCCCAGGCTGCAAACGGCCTGCACGTCGGCTTCGGCGCCGGGCTGTTTGGCCAGCGTCCAGGGTTTCTTCTCGTCGATGTACTGGTTGGCGCGGTCGGCCAGCGCCATGATCTCGCGCATGGCCCGGCCGAATTCCCGCTTTTCGTATGCCTGGGCGATGGATTCGCCGGCGGCGACGAATTCGGCGTACAGTTCCGGCTCGGCGAGACGGTCGGCCAGTTGGCCGCCGAAGCGGCGGGTGATGAAGCCGGCGCCGCGGCTGGCGATATTGACCAGCTTGCCGACCAGATCGCTGTTGACCCGATGCAGGAAGTCCTCGAAGTTGAGATCGAGATCGTCGACGCCGTCGCTCAGCTTGGTGGCGAAGTAGTAGCGCAGATACTCCGGCCGCAGATGGTTGAGATAGGTGCGGGCCTTGATGAAGGTGCCGCGCGACTTCGACATCTTCTGGCCGTCCACGGTCAGAAAACCGTGGCAATGCACGGCGGTCGGCTTGCGGAAGCCGGCGCCGGTCAGCTCCGCCGGCCAGAACAGAATGTGGAAATAAGCGATATCCTTGCCGATGAAATGATGGACCTCGGCATCGCTGTCCGGCCCCCAGAAATCGTCGAAGTCGAGGCCGACGCGGTCGCAGAAGTTCTGGAAGCTGGCCATGTAGCCGATCGGCGCATCCAGCCAGACGTAGAAATACTTGCCGGGCGCGTCGGGGATTTCGAAGCCCCAATACGGCGCGTCGCGGGAGATGTCCCATTCCTGCAAGCCGGCGGTGAACCATTCGTTGAGCTTGTTGATCATCTGCGATTGGATCGGCCCGCTGGCGATCCAATCCTTCAGCATGGTTTCGAAATCGGCCAGCTTGAAAAAGAAATGCAGCGATTCCTTGGTGATCGGCGTCGCGCCGGACAGGACCGAGCGCGGGTTTTTCAGGTCGGTGGGGGCATAGGTGGCGCCGCAGTTCTCGCAACTGTCGCCGTACTGGTCCGGTGTGCCGCAGCGCGGGCATTCGCCCTTGATGAAGCGGTCCGGCAGGAACATCTGCTTTTCCGGGTCGAAGGCCTGGGTGATGACCCGGCGGCTAATGTGGCCGGCTTCGTTCAGCCGCTGATAGATCAGTTCGGCGTAATGACGGCATTCCGGTGAATGCGTGGAGTAGTAGTTGTCGAACTCGATCAGGAAATCGGTGAAATCGGCGTGATGCTCGCGCCAGATCCGCTCGATCAGTTGTTCCGGGGTCACGCCATCCTGTTCGGCGCGCAACATGATCGGCGTACCGTGGGCGTCGTCGGCGCAAAGGTAGTAGCATTCATGGCCGCGCAGTTTCTGGAAGCGGACCCAGATATCGGTTTGAATGTACTCGACCAGGTGGCCGATATGGATCGGGCCGTTGGCGTAGGGCAGGGCGCTGGTGACGAGGATGCGGCGGGTTTGGTCGCTCATGGTCGGGATCGTTGCGGTCGCTCGGAAAGGTCGCTACGTTAGCAGTATTGCCGCATGGCTGTCATCCGCCGAGCGGAGTGTCCGCCATGCGAGCTTGGGCGGAAATGAGGAGGTATTTATGCGAATCAACTTGGCTTTCAGCGGGATCGTGGCGGTTGCGGGACTGATGATCGCAGGTCCAGCCCACCCCCAGGGGGCGCTGGCGGAGGAAATTTGGAGCGCGAATTTTTGCCAGCAAGCGGTATCTCTGGCCCAACAGCATGGCGAATCGCCGCAAGCCTTGAATCAGGTCGATTGCCAGGGAATGGCGGATAATTACCAGCCCTCGTACTGGCAATGCGTGTTCGCGGCCCTGAAGGCGGACGCCCGCCTCAAGTTGGAAGTGGCCCGACAGAAGTGCTTGGTCGGCTATTGAACGCAGTGCCGGGCGCGAACCGAAGCGCCCGATTTTCCGATATTGAATCGAACCTATTCCCAGGAGAAACTTTGCTTATGACCGCTGTATCGCGCGCCGATGTGGAAACCGCCCTCACAGGTTATGTGGACCCGTATCTCGAACAGGATCTGGTGACCGCCAAATGCATCAAGAACATCCAAATCGGAGCTGATCGCGTCGAGATCGATGTGGAACTGGGATTCCCGGCGGCGGGCTATCGGGATGCGTTGGTCGCGGCCCTGCGCGAGCGGCTCGCGGCGCTGGGTGCCGGCGAGGCGGTGGTTCGGGTAGAGTGCAAGGTGATCGCCCACGAGGTGCAAAAGGGGCTGAAACCGATGCCGGGCGTGCGCAACATCATCGCCGTGGCCTCCGGCAAGGGTGGGGTCGGCAAATCCACCACGGCGGTCAATCTGGCGCTGGCGCTCAGCGTCGAAGGGGCACGGGTCGGCTTGCTGGACGCCGACATCTACGGTCCCAGTCAGCCGCGCATGCTGGGCGCGCGCCAACAGCCGGAATCGCCGGACGGCAAGACGCTGAATCCAATCGTCAGCTACAACGTGCAGTCCATGTCGATCGGCTATCTGATTGAGGAAGACACGCCGATGGTTTGGCGCGGGCCGATGGTGACCCAGACCCTCGAACAATTGCTACGCGATACTCGCTGGCACGATCTCGATTATCTGATCATCGACCTGCCGCCGGGCACCGGCGACACGCAGTTGACCCTGTCGCAGAAAGTGCCGGTCAGCGGCGCGATCATTGTCACCACGCCGCAGGACATCGCCTTGCTGGACGCTCGCAAAGGACTGAAGATGTTCGAGAAAGTGGAGGTGCCGGTATTGGGTGTCGTCGAGAACATGAGCATTCACATCTGTTCGCAATGCGGTCACGAGGAACACATCTTCGGCGCGGGTGGCGGCCAGCGGATGGCGGAAGAATACGAGGTGCCCTTTCTGGGGTCCTTGCCGTTGGATATTCGCATCCGTGAGGAAACCGATGGTGGCCGGCCCACGGTGGTGGCGGAGCCGGACAGCCGCATCGCTGGCCTGTATCGGGAGATCGCCCGCCGCGCCGCCGCCCGACTGTCGTTGCAAGCCAGGAACTACAGTCACAAGTTCCCCAACATCGTGATTCAAAACACCTGAGGTTTCGCTCCATGCGGCTGTGCGACCGCGATATCGAACGTTGTCTGGACGAGGGAAAGATCCGTATCGAGCCGCGCCCCTCGTCCGGCCGGATCAACGGAGTCAGCGTGGATCTGCATCTGGGTAGCCGGTTCCGGGTGTTCAACGATCACGCCGCGTCGCATATCGACCTCAGCGGGCCGCGGGAGGAAGTCGATCACGCCATCAACCAGATCATGGGCAAGGAAATCCGGATCGGCGCGGATGGCGCGTTTTTCATCCATCCCGGCGAGTTGGCGCTGGCGGCCACCGTCGAGACCATTACCGTGCCGGACGATCTGGTCGGCTGGCTGGATGGTCGCTCCAGTCTGGCCCGGTTGGGATTGATGGTGCATGTCACCGCCCACCGCATCGATCCCGGCTGGAGCGGCGCCATCGTGCTGGAGTGCTTCAATAGCGGCAAGCTGCCACTGGCGTTGCGACCCGGCATGGCGATCTGCGCCATCAGCTTCGAGACCCTGACCGGTCCCGCCATGCGCCCCTACCACAAGCGGCAGGATGCCAAGTACAAGCGGCAGAGTGGCCCGACTCCGAGCCGGATCGGCGATGACGAGCCGCTCGACAAGGGGTCGTGAACGAATCGTCGATCGAGGAGAAAGTGATGTCCGCGTCCGCGTCGTTGTCACCAACAAGTCAGCCCACCGCCAGGACCAGCCCCGTTCGGCATCTCTGGAGCGTGGCCGATTTTCACCGAATGGGAGAGACCGGTTTCCTCGATCCCGAAGCGCGACTGGAATTGATCGAGGGGGAGTTGTTCGAGATGGCGCCAATCGGCAGTTTTCACGCGGGAACCGTGGATATCCTGACAGGCTTATTGGTGTACGCTGTTGGCAAACAGGCAATAGTTCGGGTGCAAAGTCCCGTTGTGCTGGACGATCATTCCGAACCTCAGCCCGATCTGGTCCTGCTGCGCCCGCGTTCGGATTATTATCTGAACGAACATCCTCGCGCCCAAGATGTACTGCTGCTTGTTGAAGTCTCCGACAGCACGGCGGAATTCGACCGCAAGACCAAGGTGCCGCTCTACGCCCGGCGCGGTATCCCCGAAGTTTGGCTGGTGATGGGGCCGCGTCGCCGTCATGTCGAAATCCATCGCGATCCGCAACCGGAGCGCGGTGTTTATCAAACTCGGCTACAGCTACGGGAAGGCGTGCTGGTGCCCGCTTTGTTGCCAACGGCGGAAATCCGCCTGGATGAGTTGTTCATCGGCTGAGTGGTGTTTCCTCCAGCCGCAACGGTGCGGCTAGCGGTTGGCCGTCGAACCATACCTGCTCGTCTTCCAGGCGCAGCCGTTGTTCCGCGAACCAGCGAATCGCCAGCGGATAGAGGCGATGCTCCTGTTCCAACACCCGCGCCGCCAGCGCATCGGGATCGTCGCCTGGCAGCACCGGAACCCGCGCCTGCACGATGACCGGCCCGCCGTCCAGTTCGGCGGTGACGAAGTGGATGCTGGCCCCATGTTCGGTTTCGCCGGCCGCGATGGCTCGTTCATGAGTGTGCAGGCCACGAAACTTGGGCAGCAGCGAGGGATGGATATTGAGTAGCCGTCCCCGATAGTGTTCAGTGAAACCGGCGGTCAGTACCCGCATGAAGCCTGCCAGCACCACCAAATCCGGTCGGTGACGGTCGATCGTTTCGATCAAGGCCGCCTCGAACGCCGGCCGGTCGGCGAAACGCTGATGGTCCAGTTCCAGCGCGGGAACGCCGGCTTGCCGTGCCCGTTCCAGGCCGTGAACGCCGGGCCGGTTACTGACGACGGCCACCACCTCGACCGGTAATTCTCCGCTGACGGCCTGATCCAGAATCGCCTGTAAATTGCTGCCTCGCCCCGAGATCAGCACCACCAGCCGGATTTTTTGAATGGCGCTCACGCTTGAAACTCCACGAATGGTTCATCTTGCGCGCCGCCGGCGATCCGGCCCAGCGTCCAGACCGTTTCGCCGGCATTGCGCAGGATCGTTTGCGCCCGCTCCGCGTCTTCCGCCGCGACGCCGAGCACCATGCCCACCCCACAATTGAAGGTACGCCACATTTCCGCTTCGGCCACGCCGCCCTGTTGTTGCAACCACTGGAAAATGGCCGGTCGTGGCCAACTGGCGGTGTCGATGATTGCCTTGGTACGGGGCGGGAGAACGCGCGGCAGATTTTCGGTCAGGCCGCCGCCGGTGATGTGGGCGATAGCGCGAATTTCGACCTGCGCCAGCAGTTGCAGCACCGGTTTGACGTAGATCCGGGTCGGGGCCAGCAAGGCATCGCCCAGCGTGCGATCTTCGAATGGCCGATCCAGCTTCGCGCCGCCGACCGCCAGGATCTTGCGGATCAGCGAATAGCCGTTGGAATGCGGCCCGGAGGAGGCCAGTCCCAGTAACACGTCGCCCGGCGCGACCCGTGACCCGTCGATGATCCGATTTTTCTCGACCA
>JAGRHI010000002.1:0-351 GCA_020445045.1 Candidatus Competibacteraceae bacterium | reverse complement strand
CGCCCACCAGCGCCGCGCCGGCCTGCGCGCAGCCATCGGCGATGCCCTGGATCACGGCGGCGGCCACCTCCACATCCAGTTGGCCGGTGGCGTAATAGTCGAGGAAGAACAACGGTTCGGCCCCGACCACCAGCACGTCGTTGACGCACATCGCCACCAGGTCGATGCCGATGGTGTCGTGGCGGCGCAGTTCCAGCGCCAGTTTGAGCTTGGTGCCGACCCCGTCGGTACCGGACACCAGCACCGGTTGGCGGTAGCGGTCCAGCGGCAGTTCGAACAACGCGCCGAAGCCACCCAGTCCGCCCAGTACGCCGGGCCGGTGGGTACGCTTGGCATGCGGCTTGATGCGGT
>JAGRHI010000375.1 GCA_020445045.1 Candidatus Competibacteraceae bacterium | reverse complement strand
TTCATGCTGAAACCTGATCTCGTCCATCGCATTTCAGCAGGGTACGCCGCCTTCCTTCAACCCGCTCGTACACCTTACATGGTCGCCCCTGTTTGCCAAGCCTCCAATCGATGACGGCGAGAAGGTTGAAGATTGCGGCCATACATCCGGACTTTGCATGAGGCATCGCCTCGGTCCCTGATGGAATTCGCCGATCGATGCCCGATCAGATTTACGGAATCGGGGTTCCGTGGTGTACGCCGGGGTGAATCGATCGCGGTCTGACCTGATCTGCCATCACGTCATGATTGCCCGAGCAATCGTTGGAACGAACTTCTGACTCTATTTCTTTGTAGTGCCCTGACCGAGGGGAATTGGATTACGCGCCGACCGCCGTCGGCAGGTCACCGGACCGGAATGCTCTATCGCGCGCCAGGAGCGCCCAAACGACGCGGGCATTCTTGTTGGCCAATGCCACGGCGGCCACGTTCTGGTTTCGTCTCCCCAACAGGCGTTTCAGCCAGCCATCGGTCGCATCGACCCGGCGTTCCGTCACTCGGATGACCGCTCGCGCGCCATGGATCAGCAGCGTCCGCAAATACACATCCCCCCGCTTGCCGATGCCCAGCAGCGTGGGTTTGCCCCCGCTGGAGTGCTGCCGGGGAACCAAACCCAGCCAGGCCGCCAGTTGTCGTCCGCTCTCGAACTGCCGCGCGTCGCCGAGGGTGGCCACCAGGGCGCTGGCCGTGAGCGGGCCAATGCCGGGGATCGCGGCCAGCTTGCGACTCGCGGCCTGCTCGCGATGCCACTGCTGGATTTGCGCCTCGAGTTCATCCACCTGCCGATCCAGGGTTTTAAGATGCTCGCCCAGGCGTTGCGGCAACTCGCGGAACACGCCTGGCAATTCGTTCCCATCGTCCCCCAGGATCGCCGGTAGCTGTTTGGCGATGTGGCCAATGCCCTGCGGAATGACGATCCCGTACTCGGCCAGGAGCCCACGGATCGGATTGGCCTGCGCCGTCCTCGCCTTGACAAAGCCTTGCCGGGCGCGATGGAGCGCCAGCACCGCTTGTTGTTCGCCGGTCTTGATCGGCACGAAACGCATGTTCGGCCGCGTCACCGCTTCGCAGATCGCCTCGGCGTCCGCCGCGTCGTTCTTGTTGGTTTTCACGTAGGGTTTCACGAACTGCGGGGCCATGAGCTTTACCGTGTGCCCGAATTTCTCGAATTCCCTCGCCCAATGGTGCGCCCCGCCGCAGGCTTCCATGCCAATCAGACACGGTTCCAACTGGGCGAAGAATGGCAAAACCCGCGCGCGTTTCAGTGGCTTTTTGAGCACCACTCGGCCCCGCTCGTCGACGCCATGAAGCTGAAACACGTTCTTTGCCAAATCCAGTCCGATCGTCATCATCTTCATCGCGGTCGCCTCTTTCGTGAAGGGGATAGCTGGGCTATCGCCACCTTGGCACATCGATGCCGTTTCGGGGAAGGGGCGACCATTCCATTAGATTCGGTTATAACCCGCTAAAAGCTAGTTCATCGGCGCTTCGCGCCGATGAACAGGCGCGCCCATTATCGGGTTTTCGGCGCGAAGCGCCGTCGAACCCTCATTGGAGCTTTACCGCTCTGCGGCGACTTCGTCGTCCCGTACTCGCGTCTCCGCAGCCTACCACGACCCGGGGAATGCTTACGTTCCCCGGTCAGGCGGCGGGTCCGCTCCGCGCGGGATGACGCTCAACTCGCGCCCGATAGCTGAAACGGCTCAGCGATTATTACTCGCCACAATGGATATCGATCCTTGACTGGCTAGATGATCCCTTAATGTCAGTTAGGAAACTTAACTCCAGTTGCCCAAAGTTCATCCTGGAAGATAGAGAACTTCCAAAAGTCAAAGTTAGAGGGTAAAATACTTTGGATAAATTGACAATAGTCGCAGAATTTTTCCAAATTTTATCCAGGCTATCAATACCTTGGGCAGGTTTTTCGATTGCTATGCATCACATATGGATTGCAGCGATGCCTTCGTGCAGTGGAAAACATGCCTGCTAACCAAATATTTTGAGCTTGGATAGAACAGCAATTCTCATTTTGGCGATGGTTGGCTAAAGTAACCATTCTCCCTTGACTGGAAGTACCCTGCATGAGCGTACCGTTTGGTCGCGCCCGTCCTGACGTTGGACGACATTACGCAACAAATTCGCAGGACCGGACCTTCAAGCAGTTTAGAACTTACGCATTGACAAACATCGTATAATGTGCATAACAAACCAAACCTTGGTCATGAATGTTGCCGCTAATGAAAACAATCAGCCGCCCACTTACCGCCCGTTGCACTTTAGCGATGTATGTATCTTTATATATTAGACATTATCAGAAACTAAAATCCATGATATAATTTAACGGATTAATTCTTGAGGTTATGAACATGATATTAACCTATGA
>JAGRHI010000055.1:6095-25368 GCA_020445045.1 Candidatus Competibacteraceae bacterium | reverse complement strand
CCCCGGCAATATTCGAAGCCGGCCATGATCGCCATGTGCTGGCCGCAGTTGGCGTTGAACAAGATGACCCGCGTCACATCCGGTCGGACCAGAAACTGATCCTTCAGCAACGCCGCCGAACGGTCGCGGCTACCGTCGTTGACGAATAGCACCTCATAGGACAGGCCCAGCGCGTCCAGCGCCGGGTAGAGGCGCGCGAACAGCGTCGACAGGGTTTCCTGCTCGTTGTAGACCGGAATGATGACGGAAAGTCGTGGCGCGCTCATCTCAAATCCTCGCCGCCGCCAGCACTTCGGCAACCGCCGCGCAGACCCGCTCCACATCGGCGCGCGTCATAGTCGGGAACAACGGCAGCGTCACCGTTTCGCGGGCAATCCGCTCGGTGTTCGGCAGCTCTCCCTCACGATGGCCGCGACGACGGAACAGCGTGGTGAGATGCGCCGCCTCGTAGGACACGCCGGTGCCGATGCCGCGCGTCTCCAGGGCCGCGCGAAACTGCTGGCGATCGATGCGCAACTGGTCCAGCGGCAATAGCGGCGCGAACATATTCCAACTGTGCCCGGCTTCGTCGCCCGCATGACCGGGATGCGGCAATAGACAGGGCGGATCGGTGCGCAGCATTTGGAAATAGTCGGCCGCCCGTTCGCGGCGGCGGGCGTTGAACTCCTCCAGCCGGGCAAGCTGGCCGAGTCCGATCCGGGCGTTGACATCCGGCAGGTTGAACTTGCCGCCGGGGAAAGCCACATCGCGGGTGCCATCCGGCAAGCGGACGATGCCATGGAAACGCAGCGCTTCCACCTCGCGCGCCGCCGCTTCGTCGTTCAGCGCCAGCGCCCCACCCTCGATCGCGGTCATATTTTTGTTGGGATGGAAACTGAAAACCGTGAGATCGCCGAACCCGCCGATTCGCCGGCCGCGCCAACTCGACCCGATGGCCAGCGCCGCATCCTCGATGACCCGCAGTCCGTGCCGCCCCGCCATCGCGTACAGGCGGTCCATATCCACCGGCAATCCCGCGAAATGGGTTGGCATGATCGCCTTGGTGCGTGGGGTGATGGCGCGCTCGACCGCATCGAAATCGAGGTTGCGGCTGATCGATTCGACCTCCACGAAGACCGGAATCGCGCCAACCTTGGCGATCATGTTGGGCGCGGCGAAGAAGGTTTGCGACGGGGTGATCACTTCGTCGCCGGGACCGATGCCGCATAGTTGCAGAGCGACTTCCAGCGCGGCGGTGGCGGAGTTGAGCACGCGCGCCGGCCGACCATCCAGATAATCCGACAGCGCCGCCTCGAATTTCTTGACCTGTGGACCGGTGGTGATCCAGCCGGAACGCAGCACTTCGACCACGCCGGCGATGGTGTCCTCGTCCAGCGTCGGCCGGGCAAAGGGAAGATAGGAATGAGTACTGCTCTCGTTCCTTGAGGGAGAACGGTCGGCAGCAAGTGAGTCGGAAGAAAGCGATGCCATTCAGGATCTCGCAAGCAGATAAACGCCGATGATGACAAAACCGATGCCCAGCCAGCGTCCACCGGTCAGCGCCTCGCCGAACAGGTACCAGGCGGCCAGCGCGTTGACGACGTAGCCGATGGATAGCATCGGGTAGGCAATGCTGACCGGCACCCGCGACAGCGCCAGAATCCAGACCAGGACGCTGATTCCGTAACAGGCGAAACCGCCGAGGAAATGCGGATTGGTGGCGATCGCGCCGGCCAGCGGCAACACGTTGGCGGCGGTGGGCGTGATCACCCCGAGCGTGTTGGTGCCGGCCTTGAGCAGCAGTTGCGCGGTGGCGTTGAGCAACACGCCGGTCAAAATCAGCCCGAAGCTGGCGGCGGTCATCGGCGGCTCACGATAACCCGACGCGGATCACGGCCCAGCACCCGCATGGGCAAGCCCTCGGCGGCGATTTGCTCGTAATTGCTCGAAGAGATGATGGCGTAACCCTGCTCCAGCGCCACCCAGCGCTTTTTCCAGTCCTCGACCCGCCGGATACCCTTGCCGGGTTCCGCATCCAGGCCCAAGGCGAACTCGTCGACGTACTGCACCAGCGTAACCGGCCGTTTCAGATAAAACGGCAGGGTCTGATCATACATTTGAACGCTGTAGAAGGGAAAAGTCCGGTCAAACGGCCCCTGTCTCGCCTCGATCCCGCGAACGATGTCATACGAAGAGGAGAGGCGGGACAGTTCGTCGTGACCGTCCATCGCCAGGATACCGGCGCCGAGGCTGCCAAACGCCAACGCGACGATACCGACTGATCGGACGTGACGACGAAACGACCAAGCCGCCACGGCCGCGCCGGCGGTGAAAGTAAAAATCGAAGCTTCGATCCAGGGCACGATATTGCGCACGATCTCGAACGGCGACGATGCCTTCGAAAAGATGCGGGCGATCCGTTCACCGCCAATCAGGACCACCAGCAACAGCCCACCGCCGGTCGCCGCCAATCCCCAGGCGAAGCGGCTGAGCGTTGCTGGCGCCATCCGCCGCATTTCCACCGCCGCGAACAGTGCCAATGCGGGAAACACCGGCAGAATGTAGGAGGGCAGTTTGGAGCCCGACACGCTGAAGAACAGGAAAATGAACGCGACCCAGATCAACAACAACCGCCGCGGTTGCAACGTTCCTGGTTCCCCCTCGCGTCGCCAGCCGTCGCGGAGTCGGACCGCGATGAACGGCAGCCACGGCATCGCCCCGAACAATAGGATGGGAACGAAGTACCACCAGGCCCCCTCCCGCCGATGCACCTTGGTCAGAAAACGCGCGAAGTGTTCGTGAATGAAAAAGAAGCGGGCGAATTCATCGTTGGCCAGCGACACGGCGACGAACCAGGGGACAGCGATCAACAGCAACAACAGTAGCCCCTTCCCAAGGTGCAGACGGGTCAGCAACCGCCAGTCACGCTCGATCAGCAGGTAGATCGTCAACACCGCGCCGGGTAACACGACACCGATCAGGCCCTTGCTCAGTACGCCCAACGCCATCGCCGCCCAGACGACCAGCATCCAGTCGCGGTTCTCCGCCGGGGTCGCGCCGGGACGCTGGGCGAGCAGAAAACCGAGCAGGGCAACGGTGAGAAACGCGGCCAGACCTGCGTCCAGGGTGTTGATATGGGCATTGATGACGAAGCCGGTACATCCCCCCAGCGCCGCCGCCGCCGCCAGACCGATCTCCTCGTCGAACAAGCGGCGACCCGCCCAGAACATCAGCAGCACACAACCAAAGCTGGTGGTCGCCGGCCACCAGCGTGCCGCCCACTGGCTCTCGCCGAACACTCGGAACGCCATCGCCGTCGCCCAGTACTGCAAGGGTGGCTTCTCGAAATATTTGAGATCGTTCAAGCGTGGCGTCACCCAATCCCCGGACAGAACCATCTCACGGGAGATTTCGGCGTAACGCCCTTCGTCGGGGTTGGCCAACTTCCGGTATTCGAGGTTACTGAACCAGACCAGGGTGAAGGCCAGTAGCAACCCCAACAGAAGCCATCGGGAAAAACCGGGAGATTGCGGAGAACACGAATCCATGGTGATTTTGATGTTCGCGATCATAAATATAGTGGTTCTAAAAAGCTTCAGATGCGATGCGGACACCGATCATTTTTCGCCTCCCTGTTGGTAGCGAAAGACCAAGCCGGTGCCGTCAGGTCGCTCATGCAGACTCAACACACCTCCCAAACGGATCGCCACTTCCCGGACAATCGCCAATCCGAGCCCGCTGCCTTCGCCGTCGGTACCGGGCATCCGATAGAAGGCATCGAAGACCCGCTCACGTTCCGAGATGGGAATCCCGGGGCCATTATCCACGATTTCGATGACATCGCCCCTCTCATCGGAAAGCAATCGAAGCGTCACTTCACCGCCTTCTGGCGTGTACTTCAAAGCATTTTCCAGCGCATTACTCACAACCAGCCGCAGTGCCTCCCAGGAACCGCGCATGAAAAACGGCGCGGTTTCCTCAAGGCCCAGGTCGATACCCTTAGCCTCGGCCAAGGGCAAGCGTTCGGCCATCAGTTCGCGCGCCATCACCGAAACATCGACCACCGACGCTTTGGCGGCACTGGCCTGGGTTCGGGCCAGGCTGAGCAACTGCTCGGTCAGATGGCGTGCGCGCTCGATACCGTCCTGAAGTGGAGTCACGCGTTCACGAACGGCCTCCACCGATTCCGCGTGCAGTAGATTTTGGGTTTGTAAGGACAGCGCGGTCAACGGACTTCGCAGTTCATGAGCGGCATCAGCGATAAACCGTCTTTGCTGCCCGATCAAGAGATTGACTCGCGCCAGCAAGCGATTAATCGCATGCACAAAAGGGGTGATTTCATCCGGGAGATCATCGTCGGAAATGGCCCGAGGCCGGTCTGCCGGTTGTTCATCCAAATTCCTGGAGAGTCGGGTAATAGGCGTCAGTTCACTACGAACAATCCGCACGATCAGCCCCACCAGCAAAGGAATGAGAAGCAGCAAGGGGATCAGAGTACGCAGGCCGCTGTCGATGGCGATCTCGTCACGCACTTCGGTGAGTTGAGCGACCACCCTGCGCTCCCCTGTTTCTGTATCTTGAACAAATACCCGCAAATCCCCGGAGCTGGTGCCCAAGGTGTGAAAGCCCGGCGACAGCTCGCCAGCAAACCAGGCCAACCCCGCGCCTCGTGGTAGATGTATCCAGGCAGGCATTGAGTCTCGTGGCAGATGGATGACGATAATACGAGATTCGGGATCGCTGATCGGAATACTCTCGACATCTTGACGCGGCAACTTTGGCAATGGCAATTTGCCCGTGTCACTGACATCAAGCATGGCAATCTGCCGTAGCATGTCGTCCTGAAATTCCTTTGCTTCGAAATACGCAAGGCTGAAAGAAGCTAAAGCCGCCACCAGACCGGCCAGCACGATGACGCCTCCCAACGTCATCGATAGATGCCGCCGCAAGGATCGTTTCACAGGGGTTTTTCCACCATCCAGCCGGCGCCGCGGACGTTCTTGATACTGTTGGAACCCAGCTTCTTGCGCACACCGTGAATCAGGAAGTCCACCGCATTGCTCTCCACCTCCTCGTTCCAGCCATAGATGCGCTCCTCCAGTTCGGCACGCGCGAGGATCGCGCCGGGCCTCAGCAGGAGCGCCTGCAACAGGGCGAACTCACGCGCGCTTAGCACCTCCACGGCATCGCCGCAACACGCTTGGCGGGTGGTCGGATCGAGGGTTATCTTGCCATTCGTGAGCAATGGTGTGGCTTGCCCGCCCTGGCGGCGGATAATCGCGCGCAAGCGGGCGAGCATTTCATTGAGATTGAAAGGCTTCACCAAATAGTCATCGGCCCCTAAATCCAATCCCCCGATCCGCTCGTCGACCCCATCGCGCGCAGTGATGATGATGACCGGCACTGCGTTACCCGCCTGGCGCAGGCGACGCAGCACGTCCAGACCATCACGCTTGGGTAGGCTCAAGTCGAGCAATACAGCCTGATGCCCGGCGCTTTCGAGCACATGGTCCGCCGTGACACCATCCTTCACCCAATCCACGGCATAAGCGGCATCCTTGAGGGCGACGCACACCGCCGCACCGATCATCGGGTCATCTTCAACCAACAAGATCCGCATGGTTTCCCCCCTGATGATCCAGACTCAGGCCGCCACGCGAGACCCGCCAGTGCAATCATGCGGAAGGTTGCACCGGCATGGAACGTGACCGACACCCCGAGTCGGTCCCAAAACATCATGAACGGATGAAAAGGCCGCCAAGCAATCTCATTCATCATGGCACGCTACTGGGCGCCTCGAAAAACCTCGATTTCTTGCCGAATTGACGATGCAACCATTTGATTTAGCAAAGGCGGATTTTTCAAAAATGAGGTTTTTCGAGGTACCCTACTGGGATTCGATAGCTCTGTTGTTGGGTCGAAGGGGCGCGAATGATTGCCGTCAACCAACAGAACAGTGCCGCTCCAGTATGCGGTTTCTTCCCCCTCTCCAGGTGGTCGTTGCACTTGTTTCCAGCGTCCAGGACTGAGGGTCGATTCCAATGCCGTTAGCGCTGGATCGTAACCATCAGTCGAACGCGGAAAGTGGATCAGCGGCAAGTGCGCGCTATGTTGTGAGGTGACGGTACCCATCCACACCGGAGTATCATTCGGTTGCAGCCGCAGCGTCGTCGGCCATAGACGCAAGATCCACTGTTCGGCAGGGTGCGTCCGATCATGCCGGTCAGCGATCAGAAGCAACGATTCGTATTGACCATCGTGTAGCCGCGGCAGCACGGGAAGCTGTGCGAGTGACGGGTTAGGCAGGAACCAACGCAACGCGGTACGGGCACTGAGCACCGTGGGTTCATGCCAGCCATGCGATAAGAGATACTGCCGGATCGAACCCAGGTCGCCTGCCCATTGCACATTTAACGGTTGCTCGTGCTCGCCTTGTAGATCGAGTCGCCAAGTTGGCAGCTTCCGCCAATTTCCCTGCCACCATGCCGACGTGGGCATCGCCATCACTGGATGACGCACGGCGTAACGCACAAGGTCCTGCGATACTTTGTTGTGAACATGCCAGCCAGCGGCGCTGAGGAACCCCAGTAGCGCCACAGTGGCGAGTCCGTGAATCGAGACTGGTGCCGACTGATGTCGCTCGCGGGCGATAGCCAGCAAAGCTACCCAGACCGTACCCAGAGAGACGCCCGCCGCGACATCGGCCAGCCAATGCGCACCGAGATAGAGTCGGGAAAACGCGATCCCGATAATCAGGAGCGCGGCGGTCGCATAGGGGGTCCAGCGCCAGCGCGGGCTGAAAGTACCCGCCACGAGGACCGCCAAGAACCCGTAGATCACTGTGCTCAGAGTCGCGTGACCGCTCGGAAAGCTGTACGCATCGCTTCCGGAATACAACGCCACCGGCCGTGGCACTTTCAGTACCATTTTGATGATCATGACGGCCAGTGCTCCGGAGCCGAGCGCGGTCAGCCAATACAACGCGTCACGCCAGGCGCGCCGCCAGAGCAGCCAGATCAGCACCACGATAGCGACTGGAATCGTAACGGCCGCGTCGCCCAGCTCCGTGAGCACGACCATGATCCAATCACCGAGCGGTGTGCGCAGTTGCTGCAACAGATGGTAGAGCGCCTGACCTGCGTACACAATTTGATCCTGGGTGAGCACATCCTCCAGTATCCCGAGAAACAGCCAGCCTGCCGCGATGAGCACTACCAGCCAGACGAGCAGGGCACGCGATGCCGGGCGTGCCGGGTCGAGCAGATCGGTAACGAGCCATGCGAGGTAGCGATGGGTGCGACCCCAGGCCATGACCCGAGTCGCCCAGCGGGCAACCCGAGGCTGCAGTTGGTGGTAACTCAGGCGTATCAGCCAGACAATCAGCCAGGCGGATGCCATCAGTACGCCGAGCACCACAGCCAGTCGTGTGGCCACTTGGCCGGCGAGCACCAGCGAGGCACCGAATGCCATGCCCGGCAGCAAGTGTGCCGCCGCCCAAACCAGCGCCGAAGAGATGTTGTAGAGATAAAAGCGAATCGGCGCCATGCCCAGCATGCCGGCGACCACCGGAATCACCGGTCGCACCGGGCCGACAAAGCGGGCAAACAGAATGCTCTTGCCGCCGTGGCGATGGAAGAAGTCCTCCCCGCGCGCGAGCCATTCCGGGTGGCGGCGCAACAACCCCAGATCGCGCAGTCGCACCTGATAACGATGGCCGAACCAATAACTGAGGCCGTCACCCAGGACCGCGCCGCCCACCGCCCAGGCGAAGGTACTCCAGAATGCCATGGAACCGGCGCCCACTAGCACGCCGGCCACCAGCGTCAGCGTGGCACCGGGTACCACCAAACCGATGAAAGCCAGCGACTCGGCACAGGTCGCCAGGCCCAAGATCAGGCCGGCAAGATGAGGATGCAGGCTGACCCACTGCATGAATATATTGATCAAGTCACTCACGCCACTACACTCCGGGCAACACGACCTTGTGCTCAGTGCTTTCGAGCACACAGTTTACTGTGACGCCAGCCTTTACCCCATCCACGGCGGATGGCGGCATCCTAGAGAGCGACGGATACCGCCTCGCCGATCATCGAGTCATCTTCGAGCAGCAGGATACGCATACTCATTATTTCAGGTAACAGGACCGTTAGATCGTTTGGTCAGTGGGTTGTTCGAGCAAGTCCCGCCGCGTGATGCTCAGATAAATCACCAAGCCCGCGATGGTCGAAAGGAAGAGCGCGCTCGTGGCCACCGTACCCAGACCTAGGCCACCGTCGGTAACGGATTGCGATAGGTAGTCGCCAAAAGATGCGCCGAGTGGTCGTGTCAGGATGTAGGCGATCCAGAACGCCAACACGGCATTAGCCTTGAAGCCATAATACGCGAAGGCGACAATGCTGATCAGCGCACCGAACATCAGTGTCGAATTGGCATAGCCGAGGTTTAAAGTTTCAGCGGCAAGGTCACCTGCTGCGGTACCCAGCGCGAATGTGAACAGAATAGCCACCCAGTAAAACAGCTCGCGTTTAGTCGTGAAGATAGTATGGATAGACAGCGTTCTTTCGCTCGCGTACCAGGCAACGAAGGTTACCAGCAAAGCCAAGCCGAAAACAATGGTGGTCGTTTCCAACGGGACGCCGAAATTGTCTACAAGATTATCGGTAATGAGCGTACCCACCACACTGATCAGTACGACCGCCAACCAATATATCCAGGGTATGTATCGACGGGCTCGCAGTTGTACGACTAGGAAAATTACCAATAATACACTCATGACGATTGAGGTGCCAGTCAGGCCGAAATTCAAATTGAAGTTGAGAAAATCAGCGGCAGTCTCGCCAACGGTCGTGGCCATGATCTTGATGATCCAGAAGTAAAGCGTGACTTCCGGGACCTTATTCAGCATCCGCATCGTATCTTCGCGGGTGAGTATTTGCATTTTACTTCTCCTATGGGTTTTCAGTTGGGTTGGTTCAGATTCATTGGAAGAGAATAACCCTTCTCTGTCCATAAGGAATCATTTCATCGGATCGAGTCAATATACGCGACCCGACGAAGATAATAATCAAGAGTTAGGAAATAATTAGCTGATCAAAGTCAGCATAAATTTTCACAGAAAGAAGGAGAGTGGTGATAGCCGAGTAGCTTTCGTGATGGATGTTTCATTATTACGTATCCAGTAGATTAAGTGGATCTTGCCGTTTTTCTGGTACGGTTACCCCATTACCTTCGATAAATAATCGATGCCAAATCGCAAACTGGAGTAGACGCAATAACTTCTGTCTGGTTTTGCTTGACGGGTGCCGGTACTGGGCGGCAATGAGTTGTTGAATACCTGCGGGCTTGAACCATTCACGAATACCGGCATTGCCCAGCAGCACTCGCTCCAGTCTGGGCAACCGCGCTCCACTAGGCCATTGATCGACTGGCACAGAGAGTCCTCGTTTACGCAATTGTAGATGATCCACCGGTAACCAGCGTTGTGCCCAACGCCGCAAAAAAATTTTACCTTGCCGGCCTTGAATCTTCAGCTGGTCTGGTAATGCCAAGCCAAATTCAATAACCTGATGATCCAAGAGAGGCACACGTGCTTCTAATCCCCAAGCCATTGTCATGCGATCGGTTTTTACCAGGTAACGATCCGGTAACACCGTATCTATATCGACGGTTTGCATCCGCTGTAAATCACTCCAGGATTTCGGTGCCGCTTGCCATGAAGCAATAAAAGGTTGCCGCCAAATTGTGTTGGCACGTACCAAATGGCTATTGAAAAGAGTTTTCACCTCCGCTTGAGTAAATCCTGGTTTGGCGCGAAAGCCACCCGAACCGGGTCTGCGTAAATTCCGCAACCAGCGTTGCAGGTAAATTTTGCGGTAGCGGCTATAACCGGCAAAAGCTTCATCACCACCGTCGCCGGTAAACACCACCTTGACATCGGCCGCCGCCCGTTCAGCCAAATATGACAGGGCGAGACCGGCATAATCGTCGATGAGTTCATCAGCCGCAAAGACCATGTACGGCATTCTTTCAAATACCGTCTGCTCATCGAGTTCGATTGTCACATGTTCAACTTGAAAATGCCGAGCAATGCGCTGGGCATCGCTCAATTCATTGAACACATCGCTGCCTGGAAACCCAATCGAATAGGTCCGCTGGGGTTGGGCACCGGCTGCCTTGGTTAGCGCCAGTAACGTCGTGGAATCGATGCCACCGGAAAGAAACAAACCAAAGGGCACATCAGATCGCAGATGCTTGCGCATGACATCGGTTATCAATGTATCGAAGCGCCCCGCGGCATCTTCAAAGTCACTTGCCCGAGGTTCAATCCATTGCGGTGCCCAATAACGCCAACAGCGACAGCGTCCACTGGACTCGATCAGCATCGCTTCACCCGGCAGCAGGCGTTCGATACCTTGGCAAAGCGTGGCGTCGGTCGTGGCAAATCCACTTTGCAGATACTGCACCAAGCCTACCGGGTCTACCGATGGGCGGGGTTGTTTCTGTAACGCAAACAAAACCTTCAGCTCGGAGCCAAAATACGTGCCCTCCGACTTTCGCGCGATAAAAAGCGGCTTGATGCCCAGTCGATCGCGGGCCAAGAGTAATCGATTATGGCGCTGGTCATACAGAGCGAAAGCGAACATGCCTTCCAAGTGGTCGAGAAAATTTAGACCGTATTCCTGATACGCATATAAAATCGGTTCAAAATCACTCTGGGTGATAAACCGGTAACCTTTTCCAATCAGTTGCTGGCGTAATTCGATATAGTTATAAATCTCGCCGTTACCGATCAAGCAAAGGTTGTTATCCGAGCTATAAATGGGTTGTTGCCCGTGATCGAGATCGATAATTGACAAACGGGTGAAAGCCAAACCAATCTGTCCAGACAAGTGGAGACCGATATCTTCAGGACCACGATGGCGCATCACTGAAAGCGCATCTAGCAAACTGGCTTGATCGGGCGTACCCTCTTTTACGAAGATGCCAGCGATTCCACACATAAATATAGCCTTCCTGAAGAACTAATCTCTGTTCGAGGAACTACAGAAAAGCCAGGGTAGCGGCGCTACCCTGGCATCACAGCAGCCGATGTCGATCAATCGTCTTGCTCATCGTCCCCGTTGTGTTCGGCTTTATCCTCGTTGTGATCGGCTTTATCGTCGGCGGACGCAATGATTTGGCCGCTCGTCGGGTCGATCTTCACGTCCATGACACTTTGACCCTTGACTACTTCCACCTCGAACACCGATTGGCCTTTTTCATGCTCGTATTCAGCCTTGGAAGCCTGGCCGCCGACATGTTGCTCGGCGCTCGCAACGGCCTGCGTCAAACTAATTTTTGCGCCTGTAATGGCCAAAGCATCATTTTCTGCGGATTCCGCCGCATAGGCGCTGCCGATAACTGTCGTGGTAACCACGACCAAGGCTATTTGATGGATTTTGCGGTTCATGAGGATCACTCCTTCAGGTCACACGAATATTCGTGTCGTGGCGAAGATAGCGATCAAGAATTAGGGGCGAGTTAGCTGACGGGTATCAGCAGAGATTTTGTGGGAGAGAGCGGGGGCAATGATGGTCGAACAGCTTCCGCCAGGTGCTTTTTATTGCATATCCGTGGGGTCCTGAAAGACTCTGTTAACACTCAGAGCCGTGGCCAATAAGATATCTATCTGAATCTAGGAGATGAATCGCTTCACCCGATGCCATCACGCGAACCATTTTCCTTCAGCGCCTCGCGCAAGCGTTCCAGTACCATCTCCGGCTCGATGACTCGCAGGCACACATTGTCGGCACAAGGGGTCTTGCGATGATTGGCGGCGCTCACGCAGGGCGAACAGGCGAGACCGGCATAAATCGGCATGCTGTTGCCCAGAGAACCGTACAGGCGTGGTGTCTCGGGACCGAAAATGACAAAGGTACGCAGGTTGGTCACCGCGGAAAAATGGCCAGGTCCCGAATCGTTGGTCAGCATGATTTCGGCGATCCGGTATAGCACCGGTAATTCTTGCAGCGAAAGGCAGCCCGCGAAATTAACACAACGTTCGGACCCTACCTGTCGTTTCAGCCCTTCCGCCTCGTCCCGTTCCGCTGGAGAGCCGGTAATCAAGATCAATAGATTTTCATCATCGCTTAGCAGACCGCACATTACCGCCACGAAGTAATCGGGCATCCAACGCCGTTGTGGTAATAGATCGCTAGCATTAGGATTAATCAGCACGATCCTGAAACACTTTTCATCGTAGGCGGGGTATTCACCACGGATACGGTCATTCATCGCTGATAGGGCACTTTCGCTGACCTCAGCCTTAGCTAAGTCGATTTCGCTATCGGCAATCAGTGTCTTGGAAAAAGGTAGCTCTTCTGTAGCCGCCAAGGCCGTATTGACCAAAGCCATAAAATTCTTGGCGATATGCAGATGCGGATTATAGGCCACCCGACGGGTCAGCATCTCTCCTCGATACAGTCCTTCATTGTAAAACGCATGAAAGCCGATTCGATTCACTGCCCCGGATAGACCTGTCAACAAGGCCGTGTACCGCGAAAACAATTCCAAATCGATAACAGTATCGATCCCGCGACAGCGCGCCCAGACCAGAAAACGAAAAGTATCCATTATTAGATTTAACAATCGATCTTCTCGAATCACGAAGATATTGGCTTTTGGAACAGTATTCAACAGATACAAACTAGCCACATTAGCCTTGAAAATCAGGAAATACAGTTCTGAATCACCTTTCTGTCGTATTTTTCTCATGGCGGGATCAGCCAAGATCGTGCTGCCCATTTCCGACAATTCAATAAATAATACTTTTCGAGGATATATGTTCTTTTGCCTACCGAACAAACGGATGAAGCAAAAAATCCTGGTCACCAAGAAACAGAGCGGGATTCCAACAAAATAATCGACTTTTCGCATGAGGTCGATTTTCATATCACCCACCTATTTATCCTGATAAAATAGTCATAAGGATTAACAATCTCTTGACTGGCGCACTCAAATTACACGGTGACGGCCTTTAAGGTAGATAACCAATCCAGGCAAACTGATAATGATCAGTGTAAATCCATATATAATCGACATTGCCAAAACTGTTGGTTTATCGGCGCCGATTAAGGAAAACAACCCGACCAAAGCGCCCTCGCGTACTCCCCATCCAGCTACGGAAATAGGGATAATCGTCAAGTAAATAGCCGGCGGCACGATGACAAAATACGTCATTGGATCGTATCGTAAATTCAGTGCTTGGCCAATAATGAAAAAAACCAATATTGCAAGCAATGGAATCAACAGCGATGACACGAATAACAGTGTGCGATTACATAAAAACGCTTGATGCAACCTTGTGGAAATAGCCTTTACGATGGCTAGTTGAGGATAATTATCGAGCCAACGCAGATATTTTAAAGAAGCAACGAATACAACAACAATCGCGCCAATGATGATCAAAACCAGAGTCACATGATAAACCTGGATTGGCAGCAAGTCTGGATTAGATACATATGCCAGCAAATTCAGGAGCATTAAAGCGGCTAGACCTGAAACTCTATCTAGAACGATGCCATACAATGCATCTCTTTTACGAAACCCTTGAGCAGCGACATCAAACACCCTCAAGGCATCGCCGCCAATGCTGGTCGGCAGACCTTGATTGAAGAACATGGCCTTGAAATAGCTATGCCAATAGAACAAGAAGGATTGGCCAAAATGCAGGTTATGCATAATGAGTTGCCAGCGGTAGGCCGCCACCGTGGTGCTACTGAATTGCACCAAGATCGCTACCGCCAACATATCCAACCTGACCTGCTTCAGTATCGTCCACACTTGTTGGATATCGATCGAGTGCAGAATCAGCACGAAGATCGATAATGTCACTAGAATTCTGACCAATAATTTGATGGTATTGCCGGAGAAAAGGAGCTGGATATTTTGCTTGCTGATGAACACGGAATATTGAGTCAATCGGTGAGTTGATCATGAGCAGGGTTTTTATCGATAACGGGTTGGCTTCGATAGCCTTTCGCCACTCGATAATAGTAAAGACCCACCTGCTGGCCATTTTTTCTGACCTTAATCTCCTTGATCTCTTGTACTTGTTCCATATGGGAAAGGACGCTTTCGCTAGTCAAATCGGCTCTATTTCTACCGACCAACAACAGAGTCTTATCATTTTGTCGACCCAAGGGAAACCAGCGTTCATACATCAAACCGTTACCACCAAACAGGTGCCAACTGGAAGTTTCAAATGCAGGATGAGAGACCAATTTCTCATTGGCGGACTCGATTGCCTTAGTGCGATAAAAAGCAAGACCACTAGCCACTCTATTTCTATCCATTCCAACGACTAATATCTTTTCACCTGTTTCGTGTTCGAGCCGATTTGCCAGTGTTTCAATTTCACGCCCAAAATCATTCCATCCCAATAAATGATAGTTATATGGATAAGAAATCCCTGGAAAACCAAGTCCCAAATAAGATAAAAATGCCCCATAGATTAACAAACAAATGATGATCGTCGTTGGCCATGCACGTTGAATCCAGCCAAGGTGTTTGTTTAAACCAAATTGCGAGTCACTGCTTACAGTGAGTGCCATATAAGGCACGATACCCAACCAACATGGCGCGGTCCAGTGAAATTTGGTTTCCCTGAACAAACTGAGCACCACAAATACCGAAACCGGCAATAAAGTCAAGAGCATCAATAGATTGTAACCGCGCTTCGCTCGCATGTCCATTGAGCGATCAAAAACCGCATCACTTCCCGATAAAATGGCTTTTCTATACAACAGGATCGCAATCACCGACAGAAAACCTGTAGGTGTAATAATCAAAATTGTCGTTCCTATCAGATAAGGTAAAGAGAACTCAAATCGATCAGCTACCCTGCCACGACTCTGATACAAAAATGAGACCCATTCATGATTGGCATTCCAGATAATGACAGGGAAAAAAATGATCAGGGAAATAACAACAGCTACATAAGGTTCCGGTCGCACCAGCCATTTTCTTGCATCACGATCAATAAGCATAAAAGAAAACGCGGCGGCACTCAATAGAGCGATCGTATATTTTGACAACATGCCTAGTCCAATCGCAAGACCAACCCCTATCCAAGCCATTCGTGATTCATGAACCAATGCTCGATAAAAAAAATAAAGCGCCATTGCCCAACAGGCAACTAACGGCGCATCGGGGGTCATCGCCCAACCTACCGCAAAGTAGGCGGGCAATACAGCAATTAACAGGACCGCCTGAACACTCTTTGTTTTATTACAATAGACAAGGCTAGTCAGTTTGTATAAAAAAGCAGATGTGACAAACCAGCAGATAAAAGCGCCAAACCGAACCGCAAATTCATTATCACCCATCAGCTTGGTAAAGAGCGCAATTATCCAAGCCACCATGGGTGGATGATCCAAATATCCTATATCTAGATGCTTCGCATAATTCCAATAATACGCTTCTTCGTAAAATAATTCTGGCACTCCAAGATAAGAAAATCGTAGAATTATTGAATAAATCAAGACCCACACAAAGAAATAACACCATTTATCAGTAGACTTTGTAGAATAAAATTCTAAATATAGAACACCAACAATAGAGACAAAATAGAGCATGGAGGAAATGATGACACAGAAAATGATCGCTAATTGCAAAGAGAAATCCGGTGTTTTTATTAAACAGGATAGAATCCCCCCTTGCAAAAAAAGCATCATTAAAGTCACCACAATAAACTTTATCAACCAACCTCGCTTCTGCCGCAAATTACTTCCTTGCGGTAGCCAAGCGAAGCTCGATAAAAACAGAATGACTGCCGACAATAGAAAGCTTGCGATATATGCAAGATTTATTGCGTCACCCTGATCTAATAAAATATAAAAACCCACTAAATCAACAACTATTATCGACAAACCCACTAACAACAATTGAACTTTATTGATCGATAACTCATCGATTTTCATTAGCATCTTCGCTAGCCTTTCAATCTACCCACCAAACCTTTCATTATTTATTCTTCAACAATATCAAGCCAGTCTGTTTTCGGAATTCGACTCTCTCCACATCGCTTGACAAGATCTTGCTTTCTCCAATCAAGGGCCCATCAAAACCGGTACCTCATGATGATCAAAATAAAAGCTTTCCTCTAGGTGATGAAATCCAATATAACGCATTAGATTTCTAGTATATTACATGAATCACGCAACCCGCGTTGCAATATGGAGGTCAACAACATGGGTGGTTCACACGGCTTTGTTTCACCTCAGAATAGTGTCCCCTGGGTAGGGCTTTCGGCAAAGCCGCTCAAAGTCCGACTTGCCTTGGGCTGGCTGCTAGTCACTAGCCTCGCGCTCTGGATCTGGATTACTGCCGCCTCCGCAGAACCTCGTGACGAAACCAGCGCCCTCCTCTCTCGCTCAACCGTGGAAAAATACGACCATGCGGAGGTGTTGGTGGACGGGCAGGTTATTCTCAACGTGCGAGGCGTCGAAGCCTTTCCAGCGAAACAACGCGCTAAGGAAATCGCCCGTAGAATTGTGGCTGCCGCCCGAGACCCAGCCATTCCCGCTGACGCGGTACGAACGGAAAATAAAGGCGACCGCACTACCCTTCTCGCCGGAAACCACTTCCTGCTCAGCTTGATCGACGCTGACGCCACCCTGGTGGGAATCAGTCGGGACGTGCTGGCCGAAGTAGCTCAAACACGAGTCGTCGAAGCGATCGCCTCCTACCGCCGCGACCGCAGCCCACGGGTACTACTGATTCATTCGCTGTACGCCATCGCGACTACGCTGATTGCTATCGGGCTACTATTCGTTTTCCGCCGTGGTTTTCATCGCTTGAACGACATCATCGAGCAACGGCTGAAGACGCATCTTAAGGCGCTGGAAGCGCAGTCGGCCCGGTTCCTGAAGGCACAGCAACTGGCAAATGCCCTGCGTGGAGCCATCAAAATCGTTTATATGTTGCTGAAGGCGGCGCTGGTTTTCTTCTATCTCAACTTCGTCCTCGGCCTGTATCCTTGGACGCGGCTGTTTGCGGCGCGGCTGTTCGACTTGATCCTGGGACCAATGCGGACGATGGCCTTGGCCATCCTCGACGCAGTGCCGGATCTGGTCTTCATCGCGATGCTGATCCTCGTCATTCGCTACATCCTGAAGATGATCGAAACTTTCTTCAGTAGCATCGATCAAGGGGCGATCCGATTGGCATCTTTTGAACGGGAGTGGGCGTGGCCCACTTATCGGATCTCCCGTCTGTTGGTCATCATCTTTGCGGTGGTGGTAGCCTATCCTTATGTACCAGGTTCGCGATCCGACGCGTTCAAAGGCATCTCGATCTTTCTCGGTCTGATCATTTCTCTTGGCTCGCCGTCGCTGATCGCCAATTTCATCGCCGGCTACAGCTTGGCCTATCGACGCCCCTTCAAGATTGGTGACCGGGTCAAGATCAACGGCATCCTCGGCGACGTGATGGAGATGCGGGTGCTGGTGGCTCGGTTGCACTCACTGAAAAACGAGGAGATCGTCATTCCCAGTACCACGATCCTGAACGGTGAAGTCGTCAACTACAGCACCCTCGCCAGAGAACAGGGATTGATCCTACACACCACCGTCGGCATCGGTTACGAAACCCCTTGGCGACAGGTGGAAGCCATGCTGCGGCTGGCCGCCGACCGTACGTTGGGCTTGCTCAAGCAACCAAAACCGTTCGTATTACTGACAGCCCTCGGAGATTTCGCCATCAGCTATGAGTTGAATGCCTACTCCAAGGACCCCCACGCCATGGTCCAGCTCTATTCTACGCTGCACCAGAACATTCTGGATGTGTTCAACGAATATGGGGTGGCGATCATGACCCCCGCTTACATCAGCGATCCGTCGGAGTCGAAAATCGTGCCCAAGGATCAGTGGTACGCGGCGCCAGCGACGCCGCCGGCGCAAAGCACGCAACCGGGTCCTGCCAATCCGGTTTGAACTCTGTGCGTCGCTATCCTGACACACGTCAGCCCATTGGCTTCATGAGCACTCACTCCGTTTGTCGGAGTAGCCACATAGGTCACTCTGGGGGTTTGGAAGTTGCCGCCGTGGTTCGCGATATTGGGGAGCACGACGGCGAGAGGATGCTCAGACCTCGGCGGGAGGATTCCCAGCCTCATGGGAGATCCCGAGCAGCCTCGCCGACAAGCTGTTCGACCCCTCGGCGGGCTGCTTGGCCACAGCATCCAGGAACACCAGCGCGCCGCGAGGCGATGGCTCCGGCTGGACATACAACTGATTGATTTCGTGTTCTGCTTCCAGCCAGTCTTCCATGGGGCAACCACCCTGGAAACCCCGGCGTTCGGCACGGAAATAGGCCGCTTCCGCGATCATGTGATGCCACTGGTCGATGGAAATTTTTTTCCGGCGGGTTCTTTTCAGTTTCGGCACGGCTTGGCTCCAGAAAGCGGTAAAGGCAATGATTCCATGCTACCAAATTGAAATTTCGTCAGGCCAGTCCACTGTGCCGCGGGCCGATCCTCGGTCGAAACTTCATCCCGGCGCTACTTAAACAAATCGTAACCAGCGGTGAACATCACCGCCGCCGTGCCTAGTAGATTGACCTGCACGTTGAAATCGCCGAACCGGTAGCCGAGCGCCGGCACCGCGCCTGGCGCCACTCCATTATGATTGAATGGGATCTTATTCTCGTAGGGTTCCTTGTAACCGAGCAGTACACCGCCGGAAAGCTTGAAATACAGGTTGCTGTCGATGAACTCCAGTGGCCAAAACTTCCCAAAGTACAAATACTGGCACTTCTGGTCGAAGCTGTTGTTGAAGTAGGCGGCTCCCGCCACCCAGCGCGAAGGAGACTGCCACTCCGCGCCGATCAGCCAGGAGTAGTCGGCGTGCTCGGGGTCGTGATTGAAATGAATGACGCCCGGCGCCCCTTGCACCATCAGCACGTCGCCTTCCTCGAAAATGCCGGCCCGGACCTTGCTCGCCGCCAGCAGCGCCAACGTCGCAAACCCGAGCATCGCCCAAGCGACCACGCGACGACGCGAACGAATCGGAAACTTCAGTATTGGAATCATGCTCAATCCAATGGGTCGCTCAAAGATCAGTGTGGGACTGGACAAAGCCATCGATGAGAATCCTTTTGATCAGGCGTGTCAGACGCGAGCAATTCGCAAATTGTGTGATTATGATGGATCGAGTTCGCCTTGACCATGATGAAACCGAGAGATGAACACCGACGAGAATCCGGAACTACAGATTACCGAACGCCTGCGCGAGCCGGTCGATGCCCAAACCACGCT
>JAGRHI010000055.1:3063-6007 GCA_020445045.1 Candidatus Competibacteraceae bacterium | reverse complement strand
CGCGGCACGGTGCTGCGCCACGGCGACCGCCTGCGCGCCACCAGCGGCCTCGTCGTGGAAGTACGCGCCGCCCCGGAAGCCGTCTCCACCGCCCGCGCCGACGATGCCTTGCTGCTGGCGCGCGCCGCCTATCACCTCGGCAATCGCCACGTCGCCCTGCAGCTTGGTCCCGGCTGGCTGCGCTATCCACACGATCATGTACTGGATAACATGGCGCGGGAACTGGGGCTAACGGTGAGCCGCGAGCAGGCGCCGTTCGAGCCGGAAGCCGGCGCCTACGGCGGCGGGCATCACCATCATGCCTAAAGCGGGTGCCCACCGGCGCCAACCGCGCAACGCCTTCATCGCCGAATCGAAAAACGAAGCTCACGGAACCGGGCAGCGGCGGGCCGTGCGTGGGACAGGCCGACCCGGAAAATCTCGGCAAGCAGCACGCGCGCAATGCGCCGACCCGTCTCGACCAGCCCCGCTGACCGACCCGTCGCCCCTGCCCGCATGTCGCTGACATTCTCCAGCCTGCCGCGCCTGCTGCAACTGTGCAGCCCCTCTCTGCCGGTGGGGGCTTACGCCTATTCGCAGGGATTGGAATGCGCGGTGGCACACGGCTGGGTGCGGGACGAAACCAGTGCTGGCGATTGGATTCTTGGTCTGCTCAACCACGGCTTGCGAAGTCTGGATCTGCCGGTGCTTGCCCGGCTTTACCGGGCTTGGCGCGCCGCCGACCCGGATGCGGCACGGCGTTGGAACGCCCGGCTGTACGCTTCGCGCGAGGCGGCGGAACTGCAGCGGGAAGATCGCCATCTCGGCACGGCGCTGGCCCGCTTGTTGGTCGATCTGGGCATCGCGGAAGCGGAGCCGTGGCGCAACGCGCCTCGGGTCTGTTTCGCCACCCTGTTCGGCCTGGCGGCGGTCAGGTGGAATATTCCGCTGCCGGAGGCCGCCACCGGCTATGCTTGGAGCTGGACCGAAAACCAGGTCGTCGCCGCAACCCGTTTACTACCACTCGGTCAAACCGCCTGCCAGCGCCTGCTGGCCGCCGCCGGCCCGGTCATCATCACCGCGGTGGAAGAAAGCCTGCAACTGGCGGATGAAGACATCGGCGCCGCCGCGCCGGGGCTGGCGCTGGCCGGCGCGCTGCACGAGACCCAGTATTCGCGACTGTTCCGGTCGTGAGCAGTTTTTCCACAATCCTGGAATCTGACCTTTAGTGTGACAATTGACCCAATAAGGTTCATTTCAGCCCAGCCACGGCCGGATTGGACCGTTTTGCGCGCGTTGACCGGCGGTGCTAGCAAGCGCGTTTGCGCTCGATATGATCGCGCGCCAAGTCAAGCAGTTCGAGTGGCGGTTCGTAGCCGGCGCGACGGCAATGCCGCAAGTATTCGCTCAGGCGTGGCTCGACGTCGTGCCGATCGGCGAGCGCGATGAGTTCCAGCAGTTCGATCATGTGGGGGGTGGGAACAGTGGCGACAGTTTGCAACATGTGGAGGTTCCTCAGGATTGGAATATGAGCCTTAAAAATTAAGGCATGATATATGCCAATATATTCTCAGGACGCTCTGAAATCCCAACGAACCACCACGCTCTCAACAACTGCTCACATTCGGCGCCGCGATCTGGCCGGAGGCAATCGATTGAGTCACCCGATTGCGACCCTCTCGCTTCGAGCGGTACAACGCCTGCTCGGCACGCCGCAGCAGTTCTTCAGCGCCTTCCCCTTCGACCCGCATCGCCACGCCGAAACTAGCGGTGACCGGCCCATGCAGCGACAGGATCGACCGCCACTCCAGCTGCTGACGGATACGTTCGGCGTCGACCACCGCAGGTTCCAACAGAGTTTCCGGTAATAACACAATAAACCGCTTCCCGCCGGATCGCACCACCAGATCGCCTTGCTGGCTGTGTTCGTGCAACAGCGCCGCAAAATCGCGCAAAACCTCAGCGCCGGCCGCGCACCCCCAACGCTCGTTGATCTGCCCGAAATGATCCAGATCCGCGATCAGCAGACAGAGTGGGTGACGCTGGCGGCGGCTACGTTCGACTTCCGCCGCCAGCACCTCTTCCAACCGCCGCCGCTTTTCCGTCTCCGTCGACGAATCGCAATGCGTCGGCTTCCCGAGCTTCGCTTCGCTCCGCCGCGATTCCCGGTTGGCGCGCGACCACTGGCGCTGGATCTTGGCCAGTTCAGTGTTCAATTGCAGCACTGTTGTCCCCAGTGCCTCCAATCCTTCCACATCGCACTCTGCCGCCACCAGCAACCGCCCCTGCGGCCAATGGTAGATATGGCCCTGCAAGAAATGGTTTTTCCGATCCGCATGTGCGATGTGCAGCATACCCCGATACAACAACAGCGCGCGCCCCTGGTACGGTACCAGCGCCTGCACGTCCTCCAGTTGGGGACTGATGAGCAGCGTGCGCGCATCCCAAGGTTGGCCACCCCTTGCCGACGGTGGCATCAGCCGCAGGAAGCTGCGGTTAGCGGCCAAAATGCGACTATTTTCGTCCAACAACGCAATCATGACACTGTCGAGTTCCTGTAGGAACCTCGACAGGCCAATGCCTTCCAGCGAAAGAATCACATCGTTCATGATGATTGCTTCAAAAAAACCCGACGGTCATCGCCGTGCCGATCCCCCCAAGAGACGCAATGGCCGGCGTCAACCTCCCTGGGATACGAGGGCACCAAGCAGCGGATGGCCCTCATCGTCCAGGGGAATATCCACCCATTCATCGCGGCGAATACGCCGCAAGTCCATAATGGACCAGGGCACCAAGATCAAGGCCGCCAAAATCCAGGCGATCAGATGCCAGATCCAGCCACCACCAGGAATAAATGTTGCTATCACGATAAAAAACCCGGTGACCCCATAAAAGCGATAGGCCGCCTGCTGAGTGTAATGCCCCACCTTCGGGTTGGGATGATGGCGATTCATCGCGTACACCA
>JAGRHI010000055.1:1208-2962 GCA_020445045.1 Candidatus Competibacteraceae bacterium | reverse complement strand
AACCGCGCGCCACCTTGCCAATGACGGTATTTTCGCTTTGTTCCAAAATATGCATCACAACACCTTTGCCATGGAAAACGAACCCGTGCCTCACTGGAAAAACCAGCGGCTCCGGGAATCTGCCGCGGCGTGGCCAACCCAGGACAGCGCGCCGTGACTTGCGCCTGGCCACGCATCCTGTGGCATGGACTTCTGCCGCCCATCTGCCTGCTGTGCGGGGCCACAGGCACGGTGAACCGCGATCTTTGCGCCGGCTGCGATGCCGATCTACCGCGCAATACGCGGGCTTGTCCGGGTTGCGCCTTGCCGCTGGCGGTAGACTTCAATGGCGACTGCGAGTATTGCCGAGCACGATCCTTCAGCTTCGATCGCGTCTTTGTGCCTTTTCGCTATCGACCACCGGTGGATTTTTTAATTCTCGGGCTGAAATTCACGCATCGGCTGAGCCATGCCCGGCTGCTGGGCGAGCTGTTCGCGGCGGCGCTGGCCGAGCGGAACGCGCCACCGCCCGATTGTATCATTCCGGTACCGCTGCATCCGCTACGCCTGCGAGAACGCGGGTTCAATCAGGCGCTGGAATTGGCGCGTCCCAGCGCCCGACGCTTCCATGTGCCGCTACTGGCCGACGGTCTGCGCCGCGTGCGCCACACCCCCCCGCAAACCCAACTGGACGCCAGTCGTCGCCACGATAACCCGCGAGGGGCATTCGCCGCCAACCGGCCTTTATCGGGACGACGGGTGGCGCTGATGGACGACGTCGTCACCACGGCCAGCACCGTTGCCGAGTGTTCCCGCATTCTACGAGCCAGTGGCGCGGCGGATATCGAAATCTGGGCCATCGGCCGCGCCACCATCGGCCCGTAAACCGTCCGCCCACACCGCAAACCCACCCGCGCTCGGCGACGATCGGCAATAACCGTTACCTCCGCGCCCGAAATCTCGTAGAATGCCGCGCCAAATTCGTTCCCGGACAGCATGGGTACCATGAAAACAACCGTTCCGGCTTTCGATCAGGCCATTCGTTCTCACGACGAACTCATCAAACGCCGCGATCTGGCGATCTGGATCGGCGCCGAACCGACCTTCACCGACCGGGCTTCCGAAGCGTCGGAGTGGCTGCACAATGCCCTCGGTCCGACCAAGGAAGCGCGCGCCCGGCACATGCTGGCTCAGGCCCTCGGGCAAACGCCGGGAACGGCGATCCTGCGAACCTTGGGCCGACAATACGCCAAGGAGGATCGGCCGCGCTGGAGCTTGGGATTGTACCGACGGCGCGACGGCCAAGCCGTCTGGTCCGGCCCACCCGATCCCCTGCTGGACAGCACGCCCATCACCCTGTCCACCGGTCAGCTCGAGGACTTCTGGGAACAACTCACCCAACGGCTCGGCGTATACGGTTGGCCCGCGCTACTGTTCGCGGTCGAAACCTATCCGGAGCTGCGCATCGCATTCCGCCGCGACCGACTGCCGCTACTGGCCAATCCCGAGCGAGACCCGCGGCTGGCCCGCCCCAGCCCGCACGGCCAAGCGATTCCACCACAAGGACCGTGCGACGAGCTGGCGGAACAGGGAACCTTCCTGCTCGGTATCGGCTGGCCCAGCCCGGAACAGGGTCTGGAGGCGGTCGCCGCGCCCTGCGTGGAGCTGCCGGCCTGCCCCGATGGCGAAATGTTCCAACAACTGCTGGCGGCGGTCGGCGCGGCGGCCAACGC
Organism: Candidatus Competibacteraceae bacterium; assembly: GCA_020445045.1. Classification (GTDB taxonomy): domain Bacteria; phylum Pseudomonadota; class Gammaproteobacteria; order Competibacterales; family Competibacteraceae; genus Competibacter. The sequence goes on along the minus strand of JAGRHI010000055.1, from coordinate 1,250 downwards.
CGCCGGGCTGCCGGGGTTGATCCTCACCGGCTTTCCCCCGCC
>JAGRHI010000055.1:0-1134 GCA_020445045.1 Candidatus Competibacteraceae bacterium | reverse complement strand
TGGCGCCGGCGGCCGATGTCGCCACCTTCCTGGACGAAACCCGCGCCTGGTTCGCCGCCGCCGCCGCCGCCGGCCTTGCGCCCTACCGGTTGCACTACAACGGCCAGATCACCGACTCCGGCGGCGGCGGCCAACTGACCCTGGGTGGCGTCAACCCAGACCGCAGCCCCTTTCTGAGCCACCCGCAGTTGCTGCCGGCGCTGCTCGCTTATTTCAACCGCCACCCGGCCCTGTCGTTCTATTTCGCCGGCGACTTCGTCGGCAGCTCCAGCCAAGCACCGCGCCCCGACGAACGGACCACCGATATCTTCGAGGAAATGGCGCTGGCGCTGGCGCTGCTCAAGCGCCAACGCAACCCAACGCCGGAACTGCTCTGGCAAAGCCTGTCACCCTTTCTGGCCGATCCGGCCGGTAATCCGCACCGCGCCGAAATCAATATCGAAAAACTTTGGAACCCTTACCTGCCTGGCCGTGGCCAGTTGGGGCTGGTGGAATTTCGCGCCTTTCGCATGCCACCCACCCCGGAGCGACTGGCCACCCTGGCGGCGCTGCTGCGGGCCATCGCCGCCATGCTGGCCCAGACGCCGGATTACCCTGAACCGGTCCACTGGGGTCGGGAATTGCATGACCGCTTCGCCCTGCCCTACTACCTGCGCGCCGATTTGTGGGAGGTGTTGGACGAACTGGCCAGCGCTGGTCTGGGGCTGGGCCAAGCGCTGATCGCGGAACTGCTGGACGACAGCTATCACTGGCTGACCGAGGTAGCGTTCGGCGGCTGCCGGCTCACCGTCCGGCGCGGCCTGGAATTCTGGCCACTGCTGGGCGACGCGCTGACCCAGGAACACGGCCATTCCCGGCTGGTGGATGCCAGCAGCGCGCGGCTGGAAATCAGCCTGCGCGCCGATCCCGACGCCGAGCCCCAAGTTCCAGATCTGGCCGACTGGCAACTGACGGTGAACGGCTACCGGCTGCCGCTACGCCGAGAAGACGAGATGGACGGAGAGACTCGCGTGCATGGGCTGCGCTACCGCCGCTTCAAACCCTGGACCGGCCTGCATCCCACCCTGGAAGCGCAAGGTTCGATCGAACTGCTGTTGAGTCACCCCCACCAACCGGGCGCGCTGCGGCTCACCC
>JAGRHI010000374.1:397-3716 GCA_020445045.1 Candidatus Competibacteraceae bacterium | reverse complement strand
GATCACCTGCGCCGGGAGAGTCTGGTGCTCGAAGGCTTGCGTACCCTGGTGTTGGACGAGGCCGATGAAATGCTGCGGATGGGTTTCATCGAGGACGTGGACTGGATTCTCGAACACACGCCGCCGCAACGGCAGATCGCCCTGTTCTCGGCCACCATGCCCGAGCCGATCCGCCGGGTGGCGCATCGCCATCTGCGCGATCCGCGGGAAGTGAAGATTCAAACCAGCACCGCCACCGTCACCTCGGTCCGGCAGCGCTACTGGCAGGTTAGCGGTCTGCACAAGCTCGACGCCCTGACCCGCATCCTGGAGGTGGAGGATGTCGACGCGGTGCTGGTGTTCGTGCGCACCAAGGTCGCCGCCACCGAACTGGCGGAGCGGCTGGAAGCGCGCGGTCACGCCTGCGCCGCCCTACAGGGCGACATGAGCCAGGCGCTGCGCGAGCGCACCATCGAACAGCTCAAGAACAACGGCCTCGATATCGTCGTCGCCACCGACGTGGCGGCGCGCGGGCTCGACGTGGCGCGCATCAGCCACGTCATCAATTACGACATCCCCTACGACACCGAAGCCTATATCCATCGCATCGGCCGCACCGGCCGTGCCGGTCGTTCGGGCAATGCCATTCTGTTCGTCGCGCCGCGCGAGATGCGGATGCTGCGGGCCATCGAAAAGGCGACCCGTCAACCCATCGAGTCGATGCCGCTGCCGACCCGGAAAGTGATCGCGGCCCATCGCCTGGCGCAGTTCAAGCAGCAGATCCTGGATGTGCTTGCCGCGGAGGATCTGGACTTTTTCCACGGCGTGGTCGCCCAACTGGAAAAGGAGCAGGAGATCAGCCCGAACGACATCGCCGCGGCGTTGACCTATCTGGCCCAGCGCGACCGCCCGTTGCGGGTCGAGGAAACCGCCGATCCGGCGGAGGCCGCCAACGCCCGCGTCCGGTCGGAAGCGGAAGGGCCGGCGAGATCCGACAAACCGCGCAAACGCTCAAGAGAATCCGCCGATGCCGATCTGGTGCGCTACCGGCTCGAAGTCGGCCACCAGCACGGTGCGACCCCACAGAATATCGTCGGCGCCATCGCCAACGAGGCGGGGATCGAAAGCCGCTATATCGGTCGTATCCAGATCCACGACGACTACAGCACCGTGGACCTGCCCGACGGAATGCCCGCCGAGATCTTCCAGCATCTCAAGAGGGTCCGGGTACGGCAGTGCATGTTGAACATCAGTCGCCTCGATGCATCCGAATCGGGCCGGAGACGGCCGGCTTCCAGGCTGTCAGGTTCCCAGGAAAAGCCGTTCAGGGAAGGCCAAGGCAAACCGGCCGAGCGCCGGTTCAGGAAAAGAGGCGCCGACCACCATCAGAATTCGTGAAGCGGTTCGAATCCGCGGGAGGATACGGTCATGTTCATGGTTTACGGTTTTCCCAATTCCCGTTCCAGCCGGGTGGTCTGGGCGCTGGAGGAAGTTGGCGCGGAGTATGAGTGTGTCCATGTCGATCTCAGGGCCGGCGCCGGCTGGCGGCCCGAGTATCTGGCGCTCAACGCCGGCGGCAAGGTGCCCACGCTGGTCGATGGCGAATTCGTGCTGACCGAGTCGGGCGCGATCTGTACCTACATCGGCGATCGGTTTCCGGCCACGGGGCTGACGCCGCCGGTTGGTGGCCAGGAGCGTGCCCGTTATAACCAGTGGTGCTACTTTGCCTTGAGCGAGCTGGAGCAGCCGCTTTGGACCATCGGCAAGCATACCTTCGCCTTGCCTGAACGGCGACGGGCGCCGGCGGTGCTGGAGACCGCGCGCTGGGAATTTTCGGTGGCGGCCAAGATTCTGGCGGAAGGGCTCGGTCGGCACGAGTTCATCGTGGGCGACCGCTTTACCGCCGCCGACATTCTGATCGCGCACACACTGGCTTGGGCACAGGCTTTCGAACTGCCATTGGAGCACGATAATCTGGAGTCCTACACCACGCGCCTGTTGGCGCGTCCGGCCTGGCTCCGGGTCCAGGAGCGGGAGCGGGAGCAGGCCGAGGCCAAGGTCGAAACGCGCGCCTGAGGTGGGGCGGACCGCGACCCCGATCCGATCAGGTGGCGGTGCGGTCCGCTTTCGAGCCGCCGCCTGATCGGGTCGCGCCGTCGCGACCCCGGGCCAGTCGTTCCCAAACCCAACCGCCGGGAACCTCCCGGCCCCGTAGTACATAATCGAGTGTGTTCTCGTTGTTCAGCGTGAGTTCGAGCGCGCGCCGCGCCGTGCCTTGGCCGACAAACAGCAATTGGTCGCCCGATCGAACCGCGGTTCGGCGGTGCGGCAGCATCACCGAACCGCCATCGTCCCGCGCCAGATACAGAACTCGGCATGCCAGTTCCTCGGCGCGATCGTGCGGGTCGCGCAGCAAGTCACCCAGCGCGGTTTCTTGAGCGTTCCGCGCCAGCCAGTTCAGCAGCGCCGGGGACTGGCCGGTATCCACGTACACGCTCCACACGGTGGGCGCTTGCCAACCGAAGCGATCGGTCAACTGATCCAGCAGGGTACTGGCCCAGGACTCGCCGCGCTGCTTGATTTGCCACAGGAAGGGAGCCAGCAGGGGGGTGGTGAGGATCGCCAGACACTCCCGAGCGACGATCTGGCTCGGCACGACGGTGAAATCGGACTCGAACGCATCGAACAGCGCTTGATTGGCTTGCAGGTTCTGCCGCAGCACCACGAACAGTTCGGGATTCAGCTCCCGCGCCGTGACCACGATCGACAGATTGCTCATGTCGTCGCAGGTGCAGGCGGCAATGCCCACGGCGTTCCGAACACCGGCTTCCAACAGGGTGGGTACCCCGGTGCCATTGCCGCGTACCCAATGCCGTTGCGCGTCGTCCGAGGGTGGGTCGTGGTCGATGATGGTCACCGGCACGCCTTCTTGCTCCAGGGCCGACACCATGGCTTTCCCGAAACGGCCGTAGCCGCACAGCAACCAGTGGCCGCGCGGGGGGTCGCGATGCGGTACGACCAGCGTGCCGGGAACGCCGGTCAGCCATTCCAGCAGGTGGTAGGCCGCCGGCGCGTTCAGGGCCAACGCCAGGTAACGGCCGAACTTGTCGAAGGGGTTGATGATGTGGCGGGTCCCGAAGGATGCCATGTTGGTGGCGGTTTCGACGGTTTCGGCCCGGCACAGCGCGGGCAAGGCGGGCGCCAGCAGGCGGGCGCAGATGGCGATGGCCAGATTGGCGTCGTCGTCGTTGGTCAGGGCGATGACGCCCAGGCAGCAGTGGTGGGTCAGTCCCGCCAGTTTCAGGATTTCCGGCTGCCGGGCGTCGGCCACCAGCGCCGG
>JAGRHI010000374.1:0-308 GCA_020445045.1 Candidatus Competibacteraceae bacterium | reverse complement strand
CGGCAAAGCAGTTGCCCGGTTTCGCCGTAGCCGCAGACCAGATAGAACGGTTCCCGTAAATGCCGCACCACCCGGTTGAAGCGCTGCACGCGCACGGCGTTCTGAAAATTCTGATCTTGCAGCAGCGCCAGCAGGGCGCCGATCGAATACGCCCAGCCAATCACCGACAGGTAGATGCAGAGAATGATCCACAGCCGCTGCGATTCCGAAAAGGCGTTGGGAATTTCTCCAAAGCCGATGGTGGTCGCGGTATAACTGATGAAGTAGAAGGCGTGAAAGAAACTCATCCGGGTCGGCTGGCCTTCGGC
>JAGRHI010000373.1:3733-4196 GCA_020445045.1 Candidatus Competibacteraceae bacterium | reverse complement strand
ACCAGCAGATCAGGTGATACCTCTTTCAGTCTGGTGCCGATGGCCGGAGTTGAACCGGCACGGCTTACTCCACTACCCCCTCAAGATAGCGTGTCTACCAGTTCCACCACATCGGCACGGCACGAGCAAGTCGTTATTTTCGCGGCAACCGAGGCACATCCGCAGGGCCGCCGCCCACATCGGGCGATGGGGCCTTGGCTTCCTCAACCTGCACCCGTTCGACGACGCTCTTGGGAACGCTGGTTTGCGTGGCGAAGTAGGCCAGTGTCAGGCTGGTCAGAAAGAACACGGTCGCCAACACGGAGGTCGTCCGACTTAGGAAGGACGCGGCGCCGCGCGCCCCAAACATCGTCGCGGACGACCCGCTACCGAACGCCGCGCCGGCATCGGCACCTTTGCCCTGTTGTAGCAGCACCAAGGCGACCAAGGCGACGGCGACGATGATGTGCGCGACGAGAATCAG
>JAGRHI010000373.1:1628-3693 GCA_020445045.1 Candidatus Competibacteraceae bacterium | reverse complement strand
GAAACTCCTTGGCTTCGAGCGAAGCACCGCCGATCAAACCTCCGTCGATATCCGGCATGGCCAGCAGTTCCGCGGCATTGGCGGCTTTCATACTGCCACCGTACAGAATGCGAATCTGGCTCGCCAGCGCCGGATCCAGTTGCGCCAACTTGGCGCGAACGAAGGCATGGACCTCCTGGGCCTGCCCGGCAGTGGCGGTCCGACCGGTACCGATCGCCCATACCGGCTCGTACGCAATCACCGCATCGGTAAAACCACCGATACCTTCCAGATCCAACACCGCCTTGATTTGCCGTTCAACCACCGCTTCGGTCACCCCTTGCTCGCGTTCCTGCAGAGTCTCGCCGACACAAAGGACGGGTTTGAGTCCAATCTTACGGGCGGCGGCAAACTTTCGGGCGACGATCTCGTCGGTTTCGCCGTACAGGGTACGCCGCTCCGAGTGACCAATGATGACGTAGCCGCAATGAAAATCCTGCAACATCGAACCCGCCACCTCTCCGGTGTGCGCCCCCGAGGCGTGCTCGGACAGATTCTGCGCACCCCAGCCGATCGAGGAGCCGGACAATTGCTGCTCGACCAGCCCCAGGTATACGAACGACGGAAACACCGCCAGTTCGACGGCCGCAACCTCGGCGGCGCCTTCGCGGATGCCTTGCAGCAACTCGCGAATGCTGTTGGCCGAGCCATTCATTTTCCAGTTTCCAGCCACGAACTTACGGCGCATATCGCTACTCTCCCACTTTGAAAATCCGTAGGAGTCTACGTTTTTTGCCCTCGGAAATCAATCACGCCGACAACGCGTCCCGCACTACGCTGGCCAATTCACGAGCGTGGCGTTCGACGGTTCCGGCATCCATGCCCTCGACCATCACCCGAACCATCGGCTCGGTTCCAGAAGGTCGCAACAGCACTCGACCGTTGTCGCCCAACTGATTCTCGACGGCCCGAACCGCTTCCTGGATCGATGCCCGCTGCAAATCCACGCGCCCGGCAACCGACACATTGATCAGCGTTTGCGGACACTTGCTCATGCCGGCCTTGAGGTCATGCAGACTCTTGCCGGAACGCAGCATCGCCGACAAGACTTGTAGCGCGGAGATGATGCCATCGCCGGTCGTGGTCCGATCCAGGCAGATGATGTGGCCGGAGCTTTCGCCCCCCAAAATCAGATTTTCGGCCAGCAGGCATTCCATCACATAACGGTCTCCAACCCGAGCACGGCGCAGTTCGAGTCCTAGTGCCCGCAGCGCCACCTCAAGGCCCAAATTGGTCATCAGGGTACCGACCACGGCGTTGAATCGGACACCGATGCGCAAACGGTCGCGAGCGATGATGAACAACAATTCGTCGCCATCCAGAATTTCACCGCGATGATCCACCATGATCACACGGTCGCCATCTCCGTCAAAGGCGATGCCCAGATCGGCGTTCTGTTCCTTCACCGTCGCGCAGAGCGCGGCCGGCTTGGTGGAACCGCAGTCCAGATTAATGTTGAGCCCGTCGGGAGCAACACCCAGGGGAATCACGGTCGCGCCCATTTCCTCGAAGACACTCGGAGCAATATGGTAGGTCGCGCCATGCGCGCAATCCACCACGAGCTTGATACCCGCCAGACTGGTATAGGCGGGAATCGTGCTCTTGCAGAACTCGATGTAGCGGCCGGCGGCATCGACGATGCGTTCGGCCTTGCCCAGGGCGTCAGGCTCGACGGTTTCCAGCGGTTGTGCCAGCAACTCCTCGATCCGTTCCTCGGCCGCATCGGGCAATTTTTGTCCGTCGCGGGAGAAAAACTTGATGCCATTGTCATAGTAGGGGTTGTGTGAAGCACTGACCACGATGCCCGCGCAGGCGTGCAGGGTGCGGGTCAGATAGGCGATACCCGGCGTGGGCATCGGACCCAGCAGAGCGATATTGACCCCGGCCGCCGACAACCCCGCCTCCAGCGCCGATTCGAACATGTACCCGGAAATGCGCGTATCCTTGCCGACGACGACTTTGTTGAAACCTTTGGTCTGGAGCACTCGCCCGACCGCCCAGCCCAGCTTCAACACGAACTCCGCCG
>JAGRHI010000373.1:0-1580 GCA_020445045.1 Candidatus Competibacteraceae bacterium | reverse complement strand
CTCTTCTCCATGCGATTTCCTCTAAATTCAGCAAAATTAAACTATTGTAGCGGTGAGCACGGGCAAGGCGCGCATCGCCGGGCGGTCGGCGGAAACCGCTCCGCCCTCTAGTCGACCGCCAGCACGGCGGCACAGACGCGCAAGGCTTGGACCGTCTCCCGAACATCGTGAGCACGAACGACACGGGCTCCCCGCCAAACGGCGATCGTCGCTGCCGCCAGACCGCCAACCAGCCGCTCGCCCACGGGCACATCCAGCAACGCGCCGATCATGCTCTTACGCGAGATGCCGACCAGCACGCCGGCCGCCAGGTCGGTCAACCGGTCGAGATGGCGGAGCAGGCGCAGGTTGTGTTCCAAAGTCTTGCCGAAACCGAATCCGGGATCGACCAAAATCCGCTCGCGGGCAATGCCGGCCGCTTCGCAGGCGTAAACCCGCGCCGCCAAATAATCGCGGACCTCGGCGACCACATCGGTGTAAACAGGCCCTTGTTGCATGGTGATGGGTTCCCCTCGCAGGTGCATCAGACAGACCGGCAAGCCACTGGTCACCGCCACCGCCAGCGCCCCAGGCATTTGCAGTGCTCGCACGTCGTTGATCAGGCCGGCCCCGGCTCGCGCCAGCTCGCGCATGAGTTCGGGTTTGCTCGTGTCCACCGAAATCGGCACGGGCAACTCGCGCGCCAGCCGCTCCACCACCGGCAGCACCCGATCCAGCTCTTCCTGCACCGACACCGGCGCCGCGCCCGGCCGGGTGGACTCGCCGCCGACATCGACCAGCGCCGCGCCTTGCGCCACCATGATTTCAGCATGGCGCAACGCCGCATCCAATTGCAGATACTGCCCACCGTCGGAAAGCGAATCGGGGGTCACGTTGAGCACCCCCATCACCACGGGCCGGCTCAAATCAAGCGTTTTTCCCGCGCAATTTATTAGCATGGTCGACACACTCCCACAAAAAACCCCTCTTCCGCCACGGAAGAGGGGTTGCTCTGCAAGGAGCCCTGCTCCACCGGGAGAAGGGCAAAAGGGCCAGCGGAGAACTCAATGCTGCTGGGCGGGTCCGCCAATCGGCTTTTCGTCGCGCCGATCCTTGTCCAGACTCACCGACGGACCCGTGGTGGGCGGGTCCGAATCGGTGTTCGAATCCGCCGGCTCGCGCGGCGGCCGGCCAGCCATGATGTCGTCGATCTGCTCGGAATCGATGGTTTCGTACTTGATCAACGCCTCGGCCATGGCGTGCAGCTTGTCGAGATTGTCCCGGAGCAACTGTTCGGCACGCCGATAATTACAGTCGATGATCGAGCGAATCTCCTCGTCGATGACGTGAGCGGTTTCGTCGGATACGTTCTTGTGCCGGGTCACCGACCGTCCCAGGAACACCTCGCCATCGTCTTCGCTGTAGGTCAGCGGTCCCAGCCGTTCGGACAATCCCCACTTGGTCACCATATTGCGGGCGATATCGGTGGAGCGCTCGATGTCATTCTGCGCGCCGGTGGTGACGAAATCCGCCCCGAAGACGATGGCCTCGGCGATCCGTCCACCGAACAGGCTGGAAATCTGGCTTTCCAGCCGCTGCTT
>JAGRHI010000372.1 GCA_020445045.1 Candidatus Competibacteraceae bacterium | reverse complement strand
TAAAATCTATAGAGAAATGGTATTAGGTATTTCGTCCGCTGACATGCCACGGTGCCGGGCGCAAGTCGTCGAAAAGCTGCTCAACGATACCTCCCAGGAAGACTTGTTCCACCTGGCGTTCTCCGTTCAGGAAAAGCGGCGGGAAAAGCGCGATCAAGCCGGCGTGAAAGGGGTGGAACAATTGCTCCTCGCGGTGTTGCCGGCGATTTACGATCCCGCTTCCGTGGCCGATGTCTGCCGGTGTCAGGGCGACGCCCACGCCATCCCGATTGGCTTGCCGACTGAATCGAAAACGCTGGCCGAGATCATTATGGCTGGTGCCGATGGCCGCGCCGCGCGCTTTTGGCCCAAGCCGGACAAAGACTACTTTCCTACCGGAATCCCCTGCTTACCAGCGCCGCCAGAGTGCGGTCGCGATGCTGACGGCAACGTGTTCGAACGTGGTTTTCTGGACAACCTGCTGCAGTCCTTTGAGGAAGGTGATGAACGTTTCGCTGAGGACTTCCACGTCTACCTCAAGACCCGATTCATCCAGCGCGACCTGCGCAATCCCCGGGCACGCGACGCGGAAGAAAAACTGCGCCGGATGGTGGCCCACAAGTTGGCTGTCCAAGCCGAACAGGACCATGTGACGCATTACTTCATTGCCGAAATGAATGAAGGTAACCCCGAAGCCACGGCAAAGCAGAGGGTGTTGCTCGAACAGCTCAAGCGCGATTTTCCGGCGATTGCGTTCCTGCGGTTACTGGGCGGAGAAGGAATGGATGTGGAATACGCGCGCTACCTGGAGTTTGTTCGGCTGCTGGATCGAAAATTGGAGTCCGACGCATGAAATTCCTGGAAATCGCCGACGACGCCGTCGTCGAACTCGCTCCCACCGGCGACATGCCGGAAGCCGTGCACCAATTCGGGCCACGGCAGATCCGCGCCATCAACGCCGCACTCGCCGCTCGCCGGCCCTTGCTGGTGCGCGGCGAACCCGGCAGCGGCAAATCTCAACTGGCGCGTGCGGCCGCCAAAGCCCTGGGCCGTGTTTTTATCAGCTACACGGTCGATGTCCGCACGGAATCCCGCGACCTGCTGTGGCACTTCGACGCCGTGGCGCGCCTGGCCAAGGCGCAGTTGCTGGGCGCGCTGCAACGGGCGCATGAGCCGGCGGCGTCGAATGCGCGGGATAAGAACGACAAGGCCGAATCCGAGACAGTGTCGGACCCGCTGCCCATCCAAGATTATCTCCACCCACGCCCGCTGTGGTGGGCGTTCAATTGGGACAATGCACTCGATCAAGCGCGAGCCGTCGGTATTCCCGCGCCTCCCCAACCCGATGGCGGCGATCCAGCCAACGGCTGTCTGGTGTTGATCGATGAAATCGACAAGGCCGAGATCGATGTGCCCAACGGCTTGCTGGAAGCCCTCGGCGCCGGTTGTTTCCATCCCCAGGGCTGCACCGAACCAGTGGCGGCCACCGGTATCGCGCCGTTGGTGGTGATCACCACCAACGAAGAACGCGCCCTGCCCGATGCCTTCGTTCGCCGCTGCCTGGTCCTCCATCTGCGTCTGCCAACAGACCCGGAAAAGCTGGCCGAGCGCCTGATTGCTCGGGGCCGCGTGCACTTCGATCGTGGTGGCCAGCGGGTTTCCCAGCAGGTACTGCGGCACGCCGCCGAATTGCTGATCAAGGATCGCGAGACCGCCCGCGCCAATCACTGGCTGCCGTTGCCCGGACAAGCCGAGTATTTGGACCTGGTGCGGGCCGTGATCACTCATGCTCGCACGGCCAAGGCACAAAAGGCCCTGCTGGATAAAGTCGCCGAATTTGTCCTGAAAAAGCACCCCGATGCCTTCGAACAAGCTGTTGAACAAGCCGCCGATTAGGCTCCGCAACGCCTGCGGACGTGCCGATCTGGTGTCGTCCTTGGCCGACGGGGACACGGTCATGGCGGACGCGATTGCGAGTTTGACTGGCTTCGAGCGGCAGGCCCGCGCCCAGCCACCCGAACCTAAGCTAAAGAAGCCCCCACCCAAGCCCTCGCTGGAATCCACGGAAGGACGGGTGATCATTCGGCCGCTTACCCCGACCCCATTCTGGTTACCCATCGAGTACGAACCCATCGCCGGCAGCGATGAGCCTCTACCGCTGGTGGCCAACACACCGTACCAGGGTTGGACAAATTTTCCTCGGGTTGCGCCGACCATTCCGCCCCTAGCTGAGTGGCGCGAGCTGGAACCGAAATTGCGTTTTCTGCTGTGCCTGCCGCAGCCCGGCCAGGCGATCGATGTGGAACTGACCGTGCGCCGGCTCGGCGAGGGCGCCCTGCTCGCCGAATTACCGCGCCAGCGCCACCGCCGCTGGGGGCCGACCCTGCAACTGATTGAAGATCGCAGCATGCGGCTGATCCCGTATCGCCTGGATCAGTTTTGGGTTCGCGAGGCCCTGCGACGACGGCTGCCTGCCCACGCGCTGGAACGCTGCGTGTTTCGTGATGGCCTGAGCGCTCCTTATCGGGTCGGAAATGAGATGCGCCATTACGTCCCGCCCGCGCCAGGCGGTATTGTGTTGCTGCTGGGTGATCTCGGTGGTCTGTCCAGCACGGGATCGGCGCTGTGTGATTACTGGCTGCGCTTTGGCCGCGATCTGCGCGCTGTGGGTTGTATCCCGGTGGCGTTGATCCCTGGCCCGCTGGAACGTTGCCCCAATCGATTGGCCGGGGTATGGCGACTGATTCCCTGGGAACGCCCGCGCACTCCTGACCCGCAAGATACCCTTGCGCTACGCGCCGAACGCCTGCTGCGGTTGGTATCGCCGGCATTTCGCATCGAACCGGGACTGCTGCGCGCCGCGCGCCTGTTGCTGCCGCCGGATCGAGCCGATGCCGGCACCGAAGCCGATGTATGGCAACACGCCGACCTGGTGGGACGCTCCGCCGCCGGCGGCACTCTGAATCGGGAGCGGGCCAAGCGGTTGCGCCAGGAGTTTGTCACGCATTTCCCTTCGGAATTGCAGGCTCGCTTGGGCGCGTTGCTGCGCACTTGGCGGGGATATTTGCCAGAGGAAATCTGGTTCGAGGAATTGTTGAACCTGCCGCCGACCGCGCGGACGGAAGCCGAGGTGGCCGAAGATGTCCCTTGTGCGCGTAATTACTTCGCTGAATTCGCGTGCCTGAGCGATGAGGGCAGGGTGACGCTGAGTGGGGGCGATCTGGAATGGTATGGCCGCGTTGAGGGTCGTGCCGGCTTGATCTGGGACGATGAACGGGTGGGCGACGATCTGAAACGGCTGAGTTTTGCGCTCCATGAGCACGAATCGAACTATCGACCCCCGACCGGTTTTGACCCGGCCCTGATTCGCCGACCGAATCAACCGGTCAAGCGCATCCGCATCAACCAGCAGGGCGAGATGCTGAATTTTGCCACTGCGGAAGTGCACATTGGTGGTAGCCCTGTGGTTGAGCTGACCACCCGCAATGGATTGATCCAAATTGAGGTGCCTTCAACGTGGGCCGACTGCTGGGGCACGGACGATTACGGCCACTGGGTCACCTTCAGCGTCGAAGGGGTCACCCAAAAAATGCGCTGGATCGAACCGGGCGCCTTCCTGATGGGTTCGCCCGAGGACGAGCCAGAACGCTTCGACGATGAAGGTCCTCAGCACGAAGTAACCATCAGCCAGGGCTACTGGCTGTTCGACACCGCCTGCACCCAGGCGCTGTGGGAAGCGGTGATGGGCGAGAACCCGAGCCGGTTCAAAGGCGCGGACCGGCCGGTGGAAAACGTCAGTTGGAACGATTGCCAGGACTTCATCGAGCGGTTGAACGAGCGCCTGTTCGGGCTCGACCTGACGCTGCCATCCGAAGCGCAATGGGAATACGCCTGCCGCGCCGGGACGACCACCCCCTTCAGCTTCGGAGACAACATCACCCCCGAGCAGGTCAACTACAACGGCAATTATCCCTACGCGGGCGGCAAAAAGGGTCTCTATCGGCAAGAGACCGTCCCGGTGGCCAGCCTGCCGCCGAACCGGTGGGGCTTGTACGAGATGCACGGCAACGTCCGGGAGTGGTGCCAAGACCACTGGCATGACAGCTACCAAGGCGCTCCGGACGACGGCTCGGCGTGGGAAGGCCGCGATGCCGGCGCGGGCCGTGTCCTGCGCGGCGGGTCCTGGTTCATCAGCGCGCGCTACGTGCGGGCGGCGTACCGCGGCCACGTCCGCCCCGACGACCGCAGCGACTCCCTCGGTTTTCGCTGTCTCCGAGTTCGGGGTGAGCCCAGCCCGGAGGGAGCGGAGCCGGCGGGACCGGCGAGGGGCCGGCAGGCGGAGCGCCGGCCCGAGCAGGGCCAGCCCGGCGGAGCGACCGGCGCGGAACCCACCCTGCTGCGTCTCGATGCCAGCCCGTCTCCAGTCCGCTGCCCGTTGCCCCAAGCGCCGGCCTTCTTGATCCGCACCGACCGCGAGCATCTGATGTTTCGCCGCCTCACGAAACCCGGTTGGGCCAGCGCCATCGGCCGCGATCGCTTTGGTTTGTGGTGCGAAATCGAAGTCGATCCGGGTCGCGGCGAGCCGGTCATCCAGCGCTTGCGCTGGATACCGCCGGGACGATTCTGGATGGGTTCACCGGAGGAGGAGACCCGTGGATTAGCGAAGAACGACGACGAGCGGAAATGGTTTGAGTGGGAACATCCCCGCCATTCAGTGACCCTGACAGAAGGTTACTGGCTGTTCGACACGCCCTGCACCCAAGCCTTGTGGGAAGCGGTCATGGAGAAGAATCCAAGCCGGTTCCAGAGTCCAACCCGGCCCGTGGAACAGGTGACCTGGAACGACGCGCGGGATTTTCTCACGCAACTCAACGGACGGATTCCCGATCTCAATCTGGCGCTGCCCAGCGAAGCCCAGTGGGAATATGCTTGTCGGGCGGGGACCGAGACGGCGATTTATACGGGCGACCTGGCGATTTTGGGCGCGAACAACGCCCCGGCGCTCGATCCCATCGCTTGGTACAGCGGCAACAGCGGGGTCGATTTCGACCTGACCGACGGTGAGGACAGCTCAAGCTGGCCGGAAAAACAATACCCGCACGAACGAACAGGGACGCGACCGGTGAAACTCAAGCAGGCCAATCCCTGGGGCCTGTACGACATGCTCGGCAATGTCTGGGAGTGGTGCCAAGATCACTGGCACGATCACTACGAGGGCGCTCCGGACGATGGCTCAGCGTGGCTCAGCAGTGATGCCGGCGCGGACCGTGTCCTGCGCGGCGGGTCCTGGTACTACAGCGCGCGCTACGTGCGGGCGGCGGTCCGCGCCCACGCCCACCCCGGGCACCGCATCGTCAGCCTCGGTTTTCGCTGTCTCCGAGTTCGGGGTGAGCCCAGCCAGCCAGCGGGAAAGAGCGACGCGCCCGGCGCCGGGGTCGCCCCAAGCGGAGCGCCGGGGCGCCAAGGCGACGGGTCGCGGAGCGAAAGGCCGGCCCAAGGTGGCCGTTCGAAGAAAACAAAACGGAAATAATAAACGACGATGCACCTGCGTTTTTTCACCATCCCGATTCACGGCGGCGATGAAGCCGCCGCTGAACTCAACCGCTTTCTCGGCGCGCACCGCATCCTGACCATCGATCGCTCGCTGGTCCAGGACGGCGCCAACAGCGCTTGGGCCTTGTGCGTCAGCTTCGAGCCGGCGGCGGACCGTTCCCAACCCGGCAAGCGCGGCGGCAAGATCGACTACCGCGAGGTGCTGAACGAGCAGGACTTCGCTGTCTTTGCCCGGCTGCGGACGCTGCGCAAGGAATTGGCCGACGGCGAGGGGATTCCCGCCTACGCCGTGCTCACCAACGAACAACTGGCCGAGCTGGTCCAGCGCCGGGTCCAGAGCGCGGCGGCCTTGCGCGAAATCGCCGGTGTCGGCGATGCCCGCGTCGAGAAATACGGCGAGGCTTTTTTGCGCCTGTTGCGCGACGCGTTCGCCGCGACCGGCCCAACCCCACCGGAGCCCACCGGTGCGGCGTAGCCGCGTCGGCCTCGCCGCCATCGCCGACTGGCACAACTTGGCGGCGGCGTTCCAGCGCGCCGCGCGGGGCAAGGGTCAGCGGGACGAAGTGCGCCAATTCCGCGCCGACCTGAACGGCGAACTGGCCCGCTTGCGCGAAGCCCTGCTCGACGGTTCGGTCGAGGTCGGCCGGATGCGCGGTTTCCACATCCGCGATCCCAAGCCGCGCATCATCCACGCCCCCTGTTTTCGCGAGCGCGTGCTACACCACGCGCTCATGGCCCACGTCGGGCCGGTGTTGGATCGCGCCCTGGTGGACGACACCTACGCCTGCCGGGTCGGGAAGGGTGCATTGGCCGCCGTGCAACGTGCCCAGCACCATCTGCGGCGCTGGCCCTGGTACGCCCAAATCGACATCCGGTCCTACTTCGCTAGCATCGACCACGAGTTATTGCTTGCCCTGCTGGAGCGCCGCTTCAAGGACCGGGGCTTGTTGGCGCTGCTCGCCCACATCGTCGATGCCCACCACGTCGCGCCCGGCCAGGGTTTGCCGATCGGCGCCCTGACCTCGCAGCACTTCGCCAACTACTACCTGGCCGGCCTCGACCGGCTGCTGCTCGAAGGCTGCCGAGTGCGGGGGATGGTGCGCTACATGGACGACCTGGTGTGGTGGGGTGACGACAAATCGGCGGTGCGCGACGCGCTCGATCAGGCCCGCGCCTACGTCCAGGAACGGTTGCGGCTCGCCATCAAGACCCCGGTCCGGATCGGGCGGAGCCGCGCCGGCCTGATGTTTTGCGGTTATCGTATTCTGCCGGGCCGGCTGCTGCTCTCCCGCCGCCGCAAGCGCCGCTATGCCGAATGTCGCCGTGACTGGGAAAGCGCCTACGCGGCGGGCCGGATCGACGCCCGCGCGCTCCAGGCCGGCTACGCCACCGCCCTGGCCATCACCGCCCACGCGGACGCCGCCATGTGGCGACGGGAACAGTTGCGGCGCTGCCCGCTTGCGCCCGGCCTGTGCGACCTCTAATCTTGCCATTCGGGACGGCGGTCGAACAGCCGGCGCGAACCGTGTCCTGCGCGGCGGGTCCTGGAACAACAACGCGCGCAACGTGCGGGCGGCGTACCGCAACCACGACCACCCCGACAACCGCAACGACAACCTCGGTTTTCGCTGTCTCCGAGCTCACGATCGGACCGGAGGGTCCGAACCCGAACAGACCGCCGTCCCAGGCGTTTCTCTCGAATCGCCGAAACCCAAAGGCCGCCGGTGTGTCAGTAGCGGGAGCGGACGCCCCGCGAACCCTCGCCGGCCGGCCGTTTCCGCGCCATCCGTGACCCGCCATGAACGCCCGCATCATCGACACCGCTTGGCACCCGTTGGCCGCCGGCCGCCCGCCCCGCTGGGCCAGCGGCTGGGGGCAGGATCGGTGGGGCGTCTTCGTCGAATTCACCCTGCAAGACGTGACCCAACGCCTGCGCTGGATGCCGCCGGGGCGGTTCTGGATGGGGTCGCCGAAGGAGGAGCAGGGCCGATGGGAGGATGAAGGCCCCCGCCATCAAGTCACGCTGACCGAAGGTTTCTGGTTGTTCGACACGCCCTGCACCCAAGCCTTATGGGAAGCGGTGATGGAGAAGAACCCGAGTCGGTTTCAAGGTCCGACCCGGCCAGTGGAGAACGTCAGTTGGAACGATGTGCAGGACTTTCTAGCGCGCATCAACGCCCGGATTCCTGGTCTCGACCTGGCGCTGCCCAGCGAAGCGCAATGGGAATATGCCTGTCGGGCGGGCACCGAGACGGCGATTTACACCGGGGGCTTGGAGATTTTGGGTGAGAGAAACGCCCCGGCGCTCGATTCCATCGCGTGGTACGGCGGCAACAGCGGGGTCGATTTCGAACTGGACAACGGCCAAGACAGTTCGGATTGGGAGGAAAAGCAATACCCCCACACGAAGGCGGGAACGCGCCCGGTCAAGCTCAAGCGAGCCAATCCCTGGGGGTTGTACGACATGTTGGGCAACGTCTGGGAGTGGTGCCAAGATCACTGGCACGGCGACTACCAGGGCGCTCCAGACGACGACTCGGCGTGGTTAAGCAGCGATACCAGCGCGCTCCGTGTCCTGCGCGGCGGGTCCTGGAGCTACCTCGCGCGCGGCGTGCGGGCGGCGTCCCGCTCCCGCGTCCTCCCCGTCTACCGCTTCGACTACCTCGGTTTTCGCTGTCTCCGAGTTCGGGGTGAGCCCAGCCAGCCAGCAGGCCAGAAGAGCGACGCGCCCGGCGCCGGGGCCGTCCCGGAAGCGGAGCGACGGGACGCCAAGGCGCCGGGTCGCGGAGCGGCGGGGTGACGAGGTGATTGGAGGCGCTGGGGGGACCGGCTACACTGACGGCCATGAGCCACGACGACGACGCCTCGTACAAGACATTGTTTTCGGCCCCGGAAGTGGTGCGGGATCTCATTCTGGGCTTCATCCCGGACGACTGGCTGCACGGCCTGGACTATCGCACCCTGGAGCGGGTCTCGGGCAGCTACATCACCGACGATTTGCGCGACCGGGCCGACGACATCGTCTGGCGGATGCAAGTGGGCGGGGAATGGGTCTACCTCTACATCCTGATCGAATTCCAAAGCACGATCGATCCCTGGATGGCGGTGCGGATCATGACCTACGTGGGGCTGCTGTACCAGGACCTGATCCGGCAAAAGCAAGTCCTGCCGAAGCGACGCCTGCCGCCGGTGCTACCGATCGTGCTGTACAACGGCGACGGCCCATGGACGGCCAAGACCAACGTAGCCGAGCTGATTCCCCGGGCGCCGGGGCTGTTGGCGAAATACGTGCCTCATCTGGAATACCTGCTGATCGACGAGCACCGATACGACCTGGCCGAACTGGCGGCGATGAAAAACCTGGTCGCGGCGGCCATCCGGTTCGAACGTCCGGAAAACGAAGCATCGTTGATGGCACTGATTGACCTGTTGAATGAATGGCTGGCGGACAACCTCGAACTCAAGCGGATTTTCGCGATCTGGATTCGGGCGATGGTGCTACGACACAATCAAAACCGCCTGGTGTTGCCGAAGGTGCGTGACTTGCGGGAGTTGAAAATGACCCTGGCTGATCGGTTTGAGACTTGGGCCCTCCAGCATGAGCGGAGGGGCATCGAAAAAGGCATCGAAAAAG
>JAGRHI010000371.1 GCA_020445045.1 Candidatus Competibacteraceae bacterium | reverse complement strand
GCAGATACTCCACGCCCAGCGTGGTTACGGTAAAGTCAACGTTGGCGAACTCCACGCCGTCGGCGAAGGCCCGCAAGTTGTGACCGCCGTTGTCCAACCGGTTCCAGTTGAAGGTGTAGCCAAAGCCGTTGTCGGCGTCGCCGCAAGTTTCGACCGTGTCGCCCCGCGTGGTGCCGTAGGCCACCCGCCGCCGCATGCCGCCATCGATCTGGATTTCCACCGTGCCCGCCTGACAGACCCAGCCCCGGATCAAGCCGATCCCGCTCTCGAAGGAACCTTGCGCGGGGCTTTCCAGATCAGCTTCTGGAGGATTGCTCAGGGCGGGGTAGCTGACTTCGTTGGAAAAATCGCTTCTGATCGTTTGGGTCGTGTCGTAGGCGGAAACAGCGAAATAATAGGTTGTCCCTGCCTCAAGATCCGTCAAGGTGTAGCGGATCTGATTGCCGACATCGACGCTGCTAGTGTAATTGCGGCTGGACCGCCCGTAGTGCAGGGTATACCCCCCCAAATTCGGAGACGCGCTGGCATCCCACGCCAGGGTGATTTGAACCGCTTGGGCGGCGGAAATGCCGGAGAAGCACCCCAATACTCCCACCCGCGCCAGCAACCCCAGGCTTTTCATGGCGATTACTTTTTACTCAAAGCCAACCGTTACCTGACAATCGAAAATCCGGCAGGAACTCGGCGACAACTCCACCAACGCCACAGTTTGATTGGCGCAATGGACTCCAAGGGGCGAAATCAACCCGGATGAAACAATATGGCAATTCCGCCCCTCATTGGTTCATCTGTCTTCGGGTACCTTGTAAACACCACAACAAATAATGAGGTCATCCACCTTCTGGATGTAGGTCGTCTTCGGCTCTTCCTGCTTGCTCAAGGGGTTCAGATAGGTGTAATCCACCCATCCCGACCCTTTGGTTTTAGCAAGCTCATTGATTTCCTTGCGGAATAGCTTCCCATTGCTGTCGGGTTTGTCCAGCAGATTCACTCCGATCAGTTTGGGATTGGGGTGACCGACCATAACGCCATCCATGTCATAGGCAAAAACATAAAGATCGCCCTTGACGAACATCCCATCGGGCTTATTGAACTCCGCCAGTGCCTTATCCTTGCCGTGCTCGTTGAGATAAGCCACCGCCTTTTCCACCATCATCTTGGCCTCTTCCGGCGTACCACGTTCACCTGCGTAGGCTAACCCCACTACGGCGAGGATGACGACAAACAACATGCCAAACACTTTTCTGAACATGTCTGTCCTCCTTCAGGTTAGTGATTCCGGCTTATCGACCGGATATACCTGCTAATGAACGATATTCCAGACATCATGTCGGTCAATGACAGAACCTTCATGACTCAAGAATATTATAGCAAAGCATCACTTTTGTTTCATCTTTACATTCAACAATTTAAACAGTTTTTAAATTTATGTAATATTATTGAAGCATATTATCAACCCAATTCCGCCAGCCAGGTCCGCGCCTGCGTGGCCGCCTCGCGCACTCGATTCGGCGCGGTGCCCCCCAACACATCGCGGGCCGCCACCGACCCCTCCAGCGACAGCACCACGAACACATCGTCCTCGATCAATGGCGAGAATCGTTGCAGTTCCGCCAGCGTCATGTCCGCCAAATTGCGATCGGTCTCGATCCCCAGGCGCACCGCCTTACCGACGACCTCATGGGCGTCGCGGAACGGTACCCCCTTGCGCACCAGATAGTCAGCCAGATCGGTGGCGGTGGCGAATCCCTGGCGTGCCGCGCGCCGCATGTTGTCACGCTTGGGACGCAAGGCCGGCACCATGTCGGCGAAAGCACGCAGACAACCCAGCATGGTATCGACTGTATCGAACAGCGGCTCCTTATCCTCCTGGTTATCCTTGTTATACGCCAAGGGCTGGCTCTTCATCAGCGTCAACAGCGCGATCAGATGGCCGTTGACCCGCCCGACCTTGCCGCGCACCAGTTCCGGCACGTCGGGATTCTTCTTCTGTGGCATGATCGAGGAGCCGGTGCAGAACCGATCCGGCAAATCGATGAAATCGAATTGCGCCGACGACCACAGCACCAATTCCTCCGCCATCCGCGATAGATGGGTCATCAGGATCGCGGCGGCGGCGGTCAACTCAATGGCGAAGTCGCGGTCGCTGACCGCATCCAGGGAATTGGCGCAGGGCGCGGCGAAATCCAGCAGTTGCGCGGTGTAATGCCGATCCAACGGGTAACTGGTGCCCGCCAGCGCCGCCG
>JAGRHI010000370.1 GCA_020445045.1 Candidatus Competibacteraceae bacterium | reverse complement strand
GCGTCTCCCGGGTCGATGGTCCAGGACCCGCCAATCCGCTCCCGGCGATGCGTCCACATCGTGATCTGAACTTCGTCCCGCCAGTCGTTGGTGACCTCAATCGGGCCACGCCCGTCCTCGTCGCGGTCATCGTATCCTTGGGCCGAGGTCACCAGCGGGATCACCCAGAGCCCGATCACCAAGAGACTGAACCATCCCAACCACTTCGCCTTCATTGCTCAACCCTCCCCCAGTGAGATCACACATCGGTCCACAATCGCCGATTATCTTAGGCCGGCGTCGGCGCCGATTCCATCCCTCAATTCGCATCCCCAGTGGGCTGAAATCGCTCATCCCGGTCCACCCCCGATCAGCAGCGAGTTCGGTCACTGACTGAAAGCCGATCGCTGCTCGTGTCCGACTTCACTGCCCTGTCGGCTCACTGGACACACGCGGTACCGACCGGGGTTTCGTCGTCGCACGGCACCAAGTCCTTGAGTTCGAAAATGTAGAAACGGGGTCTTTCGCTGCAAGCGATGACGGTCGATTTACCGGTTCGCCGGTCGCGCACTTCGACCCCGGCATCCAACTCCCGTAAACCCTTTGCGCGGGTGAAAACCGTGTAGCCGAAAGCCCCGGAGACGAAGCGCACCGATTGGGTGTAGATACCTCGATGCGTGTAGGTAGCCGCGAAGAAGCGCTGAAGCGATCCCGCGCGTTCCTTCGGGTATTCGAGTTCGACGGACGACTCGGTACCGTCCGCGCCGAGCGCGCCGAATCGGTAGACCAGAGAACCGGATTCCGCGTCGAGTGGCGAAGAGGCACAAAGCTCCACGAACTTCCGCCCGTTGGCCGCCTCGCACGCGAACAGCGGAACCAAGTCTTCCTCACAGGCTTGCGCGGCTGGGACAATCGTCATCAAAAGCGCAAGGAATCGAACACGGATATCTGTGCGAGAAACGGGTTTTATCGCTCCGTCCCGATGGCTTTTCGATCTGTCAATGACCGTTCCACCGTGGTTCTGGCGAACGCGCCTTGAGTATAGGTGAACGGATCGCGCCATCCGGTCACCAAGCGCACGATGCGCCCTCGCACACCCTTTTGCGAAATGAGGAGAGGATTTTCGGCATTTCACGCCGCCGAGACATGCTTTATCCTTGCAGCAAACGCTTACCAAGAAAGCGGCAGGAGATCGCGGCATGTCGGGAGCACGCACCCAGATTTTCGTCAGCTACAGCCACACGGACGCCGATTGGCTGCAACGCTTGCAAGTTCATTTGAAACCGCTGGAGCGGACCGGGGCCATCGCATGGTGGGACGACACCCAGATTCTGCCCGGTATGGTGTGGCGGGACGAGATCGAAAAAGCCCTGAACGCCGCCGCTATCGGCGTACTGCTGGTCAGCGCGGATTTTCTGGCCTCCAACTTTATCGCCAACCACGAGCTGCCGCCGCTGCTGGCCGCTGCTCAAGCTAAGGGCTTGACAATCCTGTCCTTGATTGTCGGACCGTCCCAGTTCCAAAACACGCCGGAACTGTCCAGGTTTCAGGCGGTGAATAATCCCGCCCAGCCGCTCATCGGGTTATCCAAAGCGGAACAGGAAACCGTGTTGCTCAAACTGGCCGACCGGATTCGAGGGCTGGCCGGTTCCACGACCCCCGCACCGGGAACCGCGCCGACGACAACCACCGCTACCGGTTCCAACCCGCTGGCGTGGCTGTGGGACAACCGGCAATGGGTGTTTTTCGGGATCGGGGTGACGATCCTGACGGTGCTTCTGGGTTGGCTGCTGAACACGGTGATGCCGCACCCCGCACCTAAGTCGTCTCCAGACCAACCTATCGTGAAGGCCAATGACGGTAGTATTGCCATTGGCGGCAACGTGAGCGGCGGCACCATCACCACCAACGGCTCTCACGACACGCCTCCCAAAAACAACCCGCCGCAAGAACGTTGAGCGATGCCGAATCGAGCCTTTTTCATCGCGTTGCTAGGCGTGTTTCTGGTCGCTAGTGTTCCAGTCACTGTAGCCACCGACAACGTAAGTGCCGAGCATGGCAGCGTGGGGGTGGGCGGCAATGTTGAGAATAGCAACATCACCACCGGCGCAACCCCGGAACAGGTGGAAACGCTGATTCGGGCCAGCACCAAAGAGCTGCGCACCACCTACGAAACCCGAGTCAAGACGTTGAGCGGCCAGCTCGGCGTCACCCAAGACGCTCTGACCAGCTTCTTCCAGATTCTCCGAGAACAAAACGTCCCGCTCGAAAAGCTCCCGGACACATTGGCCACCATCGCCCAACGTTTCCGCGAGATGCAGGAGCGCCTAGCGGTCCTCAACCCCGATGACCCTGCGACTAAGGCGCTGATCGAGAAAGCACGATCGGCATTGAACGCCGGCCACTACGACCTCGCCGACGCCCTGCTGAGTCAAGCCGAAGCCACCGAACAGGCCGCCGCGCGCCAAGCCGAACAACTGGCCCGCGACGCCCGAGCCGCCGCCGACCGGCGCTGGCTCAATGCCGCCGCCGCCCGCGCCGAACGCGGTGAATTGAGCCTGACCCGCTTGAACTATTGGAAAGCCGCTGCTCACTTCAAGGCCGCCACCGACATGACACCGGCCTCCGCCCCCACTGAACGCGGAACGTACCGGCGACAGTGGGCCGATACCTTGTCAGAATATGGCTGGCAAAAAGGTGACAACACTGCATTACGGCAAGCACTTCATCTCTATCGCCAAGCCTTAGCCGACTTACCCCGTGACCGAACTCCACGACATTGGGCCGCAACCCAAATCAACCTGGGTATCGCGCTGGCAATACTGGGCGAGCGGGAAACGGGGACAGTCCGGCTGGAGAAGGCGGTGGCCGCCTATCGGGCCGCGCTGGAGGAATTCACCCACGACCGTGCGCCGATAATCTGGGCCACAACTCAAACCAACTTGGGCGCTGCGCTGGCGACGCTGGGTGAGCGAGAAACGGGAACGGCCCGGCTGGAGGCAGCGGTGGCCGCCTATCGAGCCGCGCTGGAGGAACTCACCAGCGACCGCATGCTACCGAACTGGGTCACGACCCAGAATAACCTAGGCCTCGCGCTAGCGGCGTTGGGTGAGCGGGAAGGGAATCCGACCCGGCTGGAGGCAGCGGTGGCCACCTATCGGGCCGCACTGGAGGAACTCACTCGCGAGCGTGCGTCGCTGGCCTGGGCTACAATCCAAAACAACTTGGGCATCGCTCTGGAAATCCTGGGCGCGTGGGAAGCGAGCCCAACACGATTGGAGGAAGCCATCGCCACCTATCAAGCCGCACTGGAGGAACGGACTCGTGAGCGCGTGCCGCTGAGCTGGGCCGCAACCCAAATCAACCTGGGCAACGCACTGGCAACACTGGGCGAGCGGGAAACGGGGACGGCCCGACTGGAGGAGGCAGTGACCGCTTATCTGGCAGCTCTTGAGGAAGCTACTCAAACACGGACTCCTTTCTTGTGGGTAGTTATCCAGCAGGGCTTGGCCAAAACCTACCGAGCTTTGAAAGACAATACCAAGGCAACAGCCATTTGCCAGGAATTGCATGAAGCCAATTTAGGGTATCAATGCAACTGACCCTCAACCCACCTTGACCCATCTCACTTCAACCGGCGTAACCCGAATGCCTCTCGAACAAGCGCAAGCAGTTCCCCTGCCCCCATCAGCCGTGGTTTTTTATGCCTAGAACGGGCGAATGAAATGTTGAAGAGCAAGTAAAACCGATACTGGCAAAGGCGCGGAGTCCGACCGCTGATTTACATGCTTTGAAAAGCAACCACCCCAAGCGAACTCAACCGACGACGAAGTGCGCGACATCCACCCTGATTACCGGACGCTCCAGGGACACCGCAACCGCTCTCGCATAGTTCCTGGCCCACTCGCCACCTGCCTCGAAGCGCTCCTCACCACCTTCCATGGCGACATTCAGGATCATGTCGAGCAATAGGATCTTACCCGTCGGGTTGGAGGGTACGCACCCCATCTCCTCGAATTCCTCGGCCAGCCAGGCGCGCGCCCGATCCCTATCCATGCCCTGTATATCGCCATCGTGCAGCATGATCTCGTATTCTCTGTCGCGGTCGAACGATACGATAACGGCGTAACTCACATTCGTCTCCTCAGTGTCGATCATGGCCTTGCGGCCTTCTCGATCATGTTGGTTTTTTGAGAATAATCAGTTCGGGAAATGGTATGGAGCAGGAACTCGATCAGCGTGATTTACCGATTCGCAATTCGGAATCCATTATAGAGCGCTTACCCGCCTGCTTGCTGTCTCGCCGATATTTTCCGGGCAGAGTGCCCGTCCACGACTTGAAGGCCCGATAGAAAGCGCTGGTTTCGGAAAAACCCAATTCCAGGGCGATATCCAGAATATTGCGCTGAGAGTGGCACAACTGCTCGATGGCCATGTCCCGGCGCAGGGAATCCTTGATCGCCATGAACGTCTGCCCTTCACTCTCCAGTTTGCGCCGCAGCGTCGATGGCGACATATGAAATTCTCGGGCAATCGTCTCGAATTCCGGCCATTCCGGCGTGGTGATACGCTGCAAATGTTTGCGAATGCGGGCGTAAAGACTGCGAGAGTCACGGTACTTGACCAGGAAATTAGCCGGCGCATTGCGGAGAAATTCGCGTAAGGCGGCCTCGTTGCGCCGAATCGGCAAGGCCAGGTGTTCGGCTTCGAAAACCAGGGTGGTATCGGGCGCGCCAAAGCGGGTTTCGGGACCGAACAGCAACCGATATTCATCGGCGTGATCGGGGCTGGCTTGCATGAAAGCGGTTCGCAAGATGGGCAGGCGCCGGTTGGCCAGCCAGCACATCAGACCATGCAGGATCATCAACAAAGTGCCGTGCGCGAACAGCCGGGGGACCGTCCTCGGGCAGATCAGGATAATGGAGCCTTCCGAACCGTCGATGCCCAGCCGGCCCTGGGTGTCGTCCAATACCAGGGCCAGGAAAT
>JAGRHI010000001.1:20007-20765 GCA_020445045.1 Candidatus Competibacteraceae bacterium | reverse complement strand
CAGGAGGTGCTGACGCAACAGGACCGCAGCATCCAGTTCAACATCTTGCGCCGCGAGGTGGATACCAACCGCCAACTCTATGACGGCCTGCTACAGCGCTTCAAGGAAGTCGGGGTGGCGGCCGGCGTCGGCACCAACAATATCTCAATCGTGGACGAAGCCAAGGCGCCGAGTTTCCCCTACAAGCCCAACCTGCGTCTGAATGCCACGCTAGCTCTGGTGCTGGGCCTGCTGGGTGGGATCGGCTTGGCCTTCCTGTTCGAGCATCTCGACGACACTTTCCGCAAGCCCGAAGATCTGGAAAAGCTGCTGGGTCTGCCGGTGCTGGGCATGATTCCGATGCTCAAGCAGGAGCGTGGCGACGAGCGCGCCATCGCTCTGGTTGGCCACGACGACCCGCGTTCGGCCTTTGCGGAAGCCTACCGTTCAGTACGTACCGCGCTGCAATTTTCCACCGCCAGCGGGGTGCCCCGGCTACTGGCCGTGACGAGCGCCATGCCCAGCGAGGGCAAGACCACCACCTCGCTGAGTTTGGCTATCCAGTTCGCCCAGGCGGGCAAGCGGACGTTGCTGATCGAGGCCGACCTGCGCAAGCCTGCGCTGCACAAGGCATTGCGGCTCGACAACCAAATCGGGTTGACCAACTATCTGGCTGGTGGCGGCGAGGTGCATCCGACCGATATTACCCAGCCCACGTTTATCGCCAACCTGTTCGCCATCCCGTCCGGACCGTTGCCGCCCAATCCCGCCGATCTGTT
>JAGRHI010000001.1:0-19960 GCA_020445045.1 Candidatus Competibacteraceae bacterium | reverse complement strand
ACCAGGTCGTGCTGGACAGTCCGCCATTGCTGGGATTGGCCGACGGGCTGATCGTCGGCAACCTTTGCGAAGGCCTCTTGTTGGCTGTGGAAATGGGCAGCACGCCGCGCGGTTACGTGCAGGGTGCTTTCAAACGGCTGCGCGGGGCGCGGGTGCATGTGTTGGGCACCATCCTGACCAAGCTGGAGGCCCGGCCCGGTGCCTACGGGTATTACCGTAGTTATTACTACTATTATCACACCGGTTACTACGGCGAGACCACGCCCGATACCAAAAAGCTGCCGGTCGAGGGGATGAAGGCCGAAGCGTGAGGCGTAACGGCGTGACCGATCCCGGTCTCGATATCTTCGAGCTGGCGCTGGCCTGCTACCGCACCCCCTTGGCGTATCAAAACCGTATGAGTCTTGCCGCGCCGTTGCCGCGGGACATGAACCGGCTGCTGTGGTTGGCCAACGGTTCACCGGAGACGCTGGAGGGCGCCGTCCGTCAGACCGGGGCCAAGGCCGACGATCTGTGCGCCGCCGCCCGGTTTCTAGTCCAACAGCTTTGTTTCGCCCGTGGCGCCAGCCAGTACCGCATATTGGGGCTTGAACCCGGCGCGACGGCCGAACAGATCAAGGAACACCACCGGCTGCTGATGCGGTTGTTTCACCCCGACCGCGTCGGCGGCGAGAGTTGGACCGATCACTTTGCCAGCCGGGTCAACGAAGCCTGGACTGTGTTGTCCCGCATGCAGCCCCGCGCGGCTTGCGACGCTCGCGGATCACAAGCACCGACCCAGGGCGTCGTTTCAACCGCCGCCGTTTCAACCGCTCCTCCCCCCGCAGGGCCGGTTCGTGCCCGGCATCCGCGCCATTCGGTTATTTTTCGCGCCCAAAGCGCCGTGCCGCGCCGCTGGATGCCAACTTTGGTGCTGGGTGGGTTTGCTTTGCTGGCGGTGCTGGCGGTCTGGAGCATATATGAAACCAGACCACACGTTGCCACACCCGACGTGCTTGATCGTCCCGCGCCTGCCGCCGAAGTGGAGCCCGAGTCGTCGCTCGCCGAACCGGCCGATCGCAGCGCTATCACAACGCTGCTGGTCGCACCGGACTGGCAGGCGCTGGGGCGGCGTGAGCGTCAAGCCCGCCGGCAGGCCAGCGAAAGCCACGCTGCCCGGGAACAGTTGGAACAGGTTCACCGGGAGCGATTGGCCACCGATGTGGCATTGCTGGAACAGATTCGTGCGGAGCGTACCCGGCTGGAAGAACGGATGCGTGCCGAGCAGTTGCGCGCCGAACGGACTTGGAGCGAGCGACTGGCGACCGAGCAGGCGAAACTGGAGCAGTTGAGGGCTGAGCAGGTTCAGGCGGAGCGCGCGCGGAACGAGCGGTTGGTGGCCGAGCGGGCGAAGCTGGAACGGTTGAAGGCCGAGCAGGCCGAGGTGGAGCGCGCGCGGGACGAGCGGTTGGCGGCCGAGCGGGCGAAGCTGGAACGGTTGAAAGCCGAGCAGAAGAAGGCGGAACGATTAGCCGAAGCCTTGCGGACCGAACGAGAACGATTGGAGCAGAATCGACTCCGAGCGAGAGCGGCGCCGGCGCGATTGGCACGGTCTGATCCACCTCCGGTTCGACCGGTGGTGGCCTCAGCGGGCGAAACGCGACCGGTTGCCATCGTTCCAGACGCCGGGGAGCTTTCGGTTCAGGAACTGGATGGCCTGATTGAACGTTATACCAACGCTTATCGGCGCGGCGATCTGGATAGCGTGATGGCCTTGTTCGCGCCCAGCGTCCGCGGCAAGGGAGGGGCGGGGCGCAACCGCATCCGCCAGGATTACGGAACGTTGTTTCGCACGGCCTCGGTTCAGAGGATGGAGTTGCACGATTTGCGTTGGCGGCGTGGTGATGAATCCGCCCGCGCCGTTGGCCACTATGAATTGTGGCTACAACGACGCGACAACAGCGCTTCGATTCAGATGACCGGCAAAATCAGTTTCGAAGTACGCAAATTGGATGGCCAACCATCCATTGTGGCCATCGATTACGACTGGAGGGGAAATTGAACGGAAACCCTGGACAGGCGACGGCTAAAAGAATCCAAAAAACATGATGGTGACGCGCGGGGCTGCTTTAGCGTTGCTGGGCGTGGTGCTGGCTTGGCGAGTGCTGGTGAACGGTTTGGCCGAGTACTACGCTGCTCAGGATACACCGGAGGCCGACGCTGGCGCGCTGCGCTGGCGTGGAGGCCAGGCGACGGCGCTGTACCATCAGGGGCTGGCGCTAGTCGAGCACGATCCGGCCGCCGCGCGGAGGCTGTTCCAGGTGGCGGCCTGGGCCAATCCCACCGACGCGCTGGTCTACCTGGCGTTGGCCGAGCTGCAAGCCGGGGCTGGCCAGACGTCGGCCGCGATCGCGCTGGTGGAAACGGCCGACGCGCTGGGGCCGATGCGCACTCCGGCGTTGGCCCGTTCGGCGGCGTTTTGGCTGACTCAAAGTCGGCCCGATCTCGCGCTGGCGCGCTGGGACATGCTACTGCGGAATCGGCCGGAAGTCGCCGATCAATTGTATCCCTTGTTACTGCACTGGGTCGAGAGCGCCGAGACTCGAGCGTTGTTGCGACCGCTGCTGGCCAACCCCCCAACCTGGTGGGATCGGTTCTTCACCTACGTCGCGGCCAAGTCGACTCGGTTGGAAACCGTGGTCTATCTGTATCGAAATCGGGAACGGGGCGGAAAACTGCCCGAGGCCACTGAACAGAAGGTCTATCTGGAGCGATTATGGCGGGAAGGACACTGGTTGGAAACGTATCTCGCCTGGTTGGGTGGGCTGGACCAGAGCCAGCAAGGGGGTTTAGGTAACCTTTACAACGGTGGTTTTGAACTACCAGTTACCGGTATCGGTTTCGACTGGTCGATCTCGACGCCGCGCGGAGCCCAGGTCGAAATCACCGAAACCTACGGCACTCATGGTGGCAAGGCACTGCATGTGACTTTCAATGGCCAGCGAGTGCGTTTCCGGCATGTCTGGCAGCCGCTGTATCTGGAGCCTGGCCACTACCGCTTGCAGGGGCGGGCACGCCCGGACGGTCTGCGCGCCGAACGGGGCATACGTTGGACGGTACGCTGTGCCGCGTCGGACGACCGGTTACTGGTGGAAGGCCCTTTGTTTACCGGTTCCGACGACTGGCGGCTTTTTACCCAGGATTTTACCGTTCCGGAGGCGAATTGCCCGGTGCAGCGGCTGCGGTTGGAACTGGAAGGTCGAGCGGAATTGGACTTCGAGGTCCAGGGTGGGATTTGGTTCGATGATCTAGCGATTATCCGGCAAGAGTAGCGACGTTCCTTCGGTGGTGACTCGGCTTCGAGGCCGACGATTTTTGAAGAATTGGCGAAATCCTAATGCAAATGTTAATTTATCGTTTATTCTATATCAGAGGTGGTTAATCCTGCCTGTCGGGTGGGTAAGATGGTGGCGCTAAGAAGCGGAGGTGCGGCGAATCATGAAAATTCGAGCGGTGACTGCAAGTTTGGCGTTGGTATTGGCGGGGTATGCCGCCGGAGCCAGCGCGTTGGAACCTTCGGCCATGCTGCGGCAACCGCAAGGACGGGTGTTCGTCGGCCAAGCCAAGACGATGGAACCAGCTCGGGATGGCATGGCCTTATACGCCGGCAATCGAGTGATGACGGTTGCTGGCAGCCAGGCGGAAGTCGTGTATGCGGGTGATTGCACGGTGGTTTTGCCCGAGAGCAGCCTGCTGGTTGTCGGAGAGCCGGAACAATGCCGGAAAGGGTTGGCGCAAATCCGCGCTATTGATGGGTTCCAGGATACCCGGATCGGCCAGGCGGGTACGCTGGGGGGAGTTGGCCTGGGGGCGTATCTTGTCGGCGGAGCGGGTGCGGGTTTGGTTCTCGCGGCCATTTTCCATGACCGGAATCAGGGCGAAGCACCACCTGCCAGCCCCCAATAATCGCCGCCTGGGTGTGTTGAGCGTCAAAAGTGCTGGCTGACTCTGTCACAAACCGCGCCGCTAAAAGCGGCGCGGTTTTATTTTATGGCCTAGTTGCCTTGCTGGTGTTCGCGCCGCTGTATTGGGGTGGAAACCGGCCGCTACCGCTGCTGGTCATGGAACTGGCGGCTCTGGTGCTATTGGTCGGGCTGGCCTGGAAGGGATCGAGATCGGTTCAACCTGCGGTGCTGTCCTGGCCGGTGCGGATCTTTCTCGTCGCGCTCTTTCTGTTGCCACTACTGCAGTTGTTACCGGCGCCGCTGGCGTTTTGGGCCGATTTACCCGGACGGGAGTTTTACGCCGGTGCGCTGCGTTTGGCCGGCGCGGGCGACGCCGGCTTCGATTGGCGGGCGATTTCGCTAGTATCGTCCTCGACCGAGGCAACCTGGCTGGCGTTGTTGCCGCCGCTGGCGACGTTTGTGGTGGCGAGCTTTTTGTCGGGTCGACGACTGTTGGTGTTGGCGCAAGTGTTCTTGGGGATCGCCGTGGGCCAAGCGCTGCTGGGTTTGATTCAATACGGCGATGGGGCGGACAGTGCATTCCGGTTTGGCAGTACACTGATGAAGGGCAGTGCCTCGGGCACCTATGTTAATCGCAACCATTTGGCGGGTCTGTTGGAAATGGCGTTGCCAGTTGCTCTGGCGCTGTTGGCGGCCACGGTCG
This sequence comes from Candidatus Competibacteraceae bacterium, assembly GCA_020445045.1. Classification (GTDB taxonomy): domain Bacteria; phylum Pseudomonadota; class Gammaproteobacteria; order Competibacterales; family Competibacteraceae; genus Competibacter. The sequence goes on along the minus strand of JAGRHI010000001.1, from coordinate 15,313 downwards.
GCCACGGCGCGCCCCGATATAGCGGCCACGGCCGACGCAAGCGGACCTTACGCCAATGGTTGGCACGCTTTAGCGTGAACCGAATTAATCAGGCGACACTGTACGGCGCGGCAGCACTGGCGATCCTGCTGGGGTTGGTATTCACCCGCTCTCGTTCCGGGGTCAGCCTGGCGATGTTGGGCATTCTGTTATGTACCGCGCTGTTTTCGACCCGGTTGGGTGGGCGTAACGCCTATGGGCTGATGGGGACCTTCACGGCGGTTGGAGTCGGGTTGGCCGGGTTGATCGGGCTGACGCCGGTATGGAGCCGCTTTGCCTATTCGGACCCGATCGAGAACGGGCGCTGGCGGATATTCGACGCCACTCTCCAGGCGGCTGGTGAATTCTTTCCGCTGGGCAGTGGCGGCGGTACGTTCGAGGATGTGCTGCGGCGGTTTCACCCGGCGGATTTTCTAGGGGTGACCATCAACCATGCCCACAACGATTACTTGGAATGGTTGCTGGAGTTCGGACTGGCGGCGGCGGTGCTGATTGTGGTCTGGCTGGTGTTTTACCTACGCCAGTGGGTGCGGGTGTGGAAGCGTGGCGAGTGGGCGCCGCTGCGCTTCGTTCAGGCCGGGGCTGGGATCGCGCTGCTGTTGATGATGTTGCACACCCTAGTGGATTTTAATCTGCGGATACCGGCCAACGCTATGTTCACGGCCTTGCTGGCTGCGGTATTTTTCCATCGCCCGGTCGAGGAGGAACGGCAATCCACGCGCCAGCGGCGGGAACCATCGGGCGTCGGCGACCGGGGAGAGTCGGCCAACGCACTGGCTCCAGCCTATGAGATTCCACCGGAGAATCGAACCAACCCATTTTCATCGTGAAGCAGACTTACCGGCGCAGCGCTCGCCGGGCGTGAGGTAGATCCGCCACCGGCAACCGGCCCCGCAGCTTACCTCCACCGATAAATGCTTCCAGCGCGCAAACCTGGCAGCGCAAGCCCGTATCCAGTACCCAACGTCCGTCCACCAGCAGCGCGGCATGGGTCAATCGTAGTGGCGGACCGGCGACCAGCACGTATTCCAGCCGGTCTGGGTGGTACCCCAAACGGGTCAGGCGGTCGGCCTTGGCGACAGCATAAGCTTTGCAATCCCAAGCGGTCAGCCGGTCGAGATCGGCGGCGTCTGGCCAGTCGGTCAGGCAGAGATCGCTGGGACAGGGTCGACCCTGTCGGTTCACGGCGGCATTGACCTGAGTCAGTTCGGCCGGTGCGACAGGAGACGGCAACGAGCCCGGCGTCGTCTGACAGCCGCCGGCGAGCAGCAGGGCAAGCAGAGTAGGCAGGGGTGGGTGGCGACGGAAGCGCGACATGGATACCCGCATGATAAGTTGATCGTTTTCTCCAATGCCTCGCCCGCTCGGTTCCGGCACAGACCGTCTTCGCTTCATTGACAATAGGTATCACGCAGTAGGAGCAATTCCATGCCCCAGCTTGCTTTTGTCACCGGCGCCACCTCCGGGTTCGGCGCTGCCTGCGCCCGCCGTTTCGCTATCGCCGGCTGGTCGCTGGTTTTATGCGGTCGACGCCAGGACCGGTTGGATGCCCTGCGCGCCGAGTTAGCCGGTATCTCAGTGTACGCCTTCCCGCTCGATGTGCGCGACGGCATGGCCGTCAAGGCCGCCATTGCTGACCTACCGCCGGAATTTACCGAGATTGACGTGTTGATCAACAACGCCGGTTTGGCGTTGGGCCTGGAGCCCGCCCACCGTTGCGACATGGAGGATTGGGAACGGATGGTGGATACCAATATCAAGGGGTTGCTCTATTGCACCCGAGCCATCCTGCCTGGCATGGTGGCCCGCGATCGCGGTCATGTGATCAATATCGGTTCGGTGGCCGGTAGTTATCCCTATCCGGGTGGTAACACTTATGGTGGCACCAAGGCATTCGTCAAACAGTTTTCCCTGAACCTGCGTGCCGACCTGCTGGGCACTCGGGTACGGGTGACCAATATCGAACCGGGTTTGGCGGAAAGCGAATTTTCCCTGGTGCGTTTCAAGGGCGACGATGCCCAGGCCGCCAAAGTCTATCAGGGTACCCAGCCGTTGCGGCCGGAGGACATCGCCGATATCGTGTATTGGGCAACGAGCCGGCCGGCGCATGTCAATCTCAATAGCATCGAAGTGATGCCGGTGTGTCAGGCCTTTGCGCCGTTTGCGATCAGTCGCGAGAACTGAGTCGTATCGAACAGGATCACACTGGCGGTCAGAAGACTGAATGTTGGCTAGGCCAGATCCGCCGCGGCGTTGTTTCGGCCCGACTCGAAAATAGAACCGGCTGCTTTCCGCTGCCTGATCCAGAGCCGGGTGGTGCTCCGGTAGTACAGCCCGAACATGGCGAGGAAGGTATAGAACTGCCAGTGCTCGGGTACCTCCAGCCGCCAAGCCAAGACTCCGCCGGCGGCGGCGAGCGTGGCGACAGCCAGCAGGATCGCGCAGACCCGGCCGTCCGCCAGGCCGAGGCCGAGCAGCAGGTGGTGAAGGTGCTGGCGGTCGGCGGCAAACGGGCTGCGGCCGGCGCGGATGCGGCGAGTCATCACCGCGACGGTATCCATCAACGGCAGGGCCACGATCCAGATCGCGGTGACTGGCGCCATCACCGCCTCCCGACCCTGGGACAGGTGAACCAGGAACCAGCCTAGGACAAAGCCGAGCATGGTGCTGCCGGCATCGCCCATGAATACCCCGGCGCGGGTCCGCCAAGGATGACGCAAGTTGAAGCAGAGAAAGCCGGCGATCACTAGGGCCAGTACTGACAGGGCGCCGAGGCTCTCGCCCCCACCGGTCGGAGCGAGTAGGTTCAGGATGATCAGACAGAGAGTGGCGAGCAGCGCCAACCCACCAGCGAGGCCATCAAGCCCATCGATCATATTGAAAGCGTTGATCACCCCAACCACGGCGAAAAGGGTGAGTGGGATCGTGAAGTCGCCAAGCAGGATGTTACCCCACCCGAACAAATTGCCCAGGCTGGCCAAGGTCATGTCCCCCGCTAGCACCATCAGCAGAATGGCGCCGATCTGGAATAGAAAGCGCGGAGCGGGGCGAAGTGAAAACAGGTCGTCGTAAAGGCCGACCAAGGTTAGCAGGGTCATGCAGACCAGTAGTATGGAATGGGCGTGAGGCCACTCCACCAGCAGTAGCGTGCTCAAGCAGAACGCCGCGCACATCGCCACCCCCCCAACCATGGGGACCGGATCACGATGATGTTTGCGGTCGCTTGGTCGGTCGATCCAACCCAGGACCCGCGCTGGCTTGACTAACAAGGCGATGAGCCCGACGCTGCATAGGAATGCGCTCAAGAACGGTGCATATTCCCATAATTGATCCATTTATGCTCGCCCAGGTTCGTAAAAATGATTTGTTGGTCGCATTCAAAACAGTCTACTGGTAAAAAATTAGTGATAATCATATTTTGACGTTCAATTACAAGGATAATTCATTCTCAACCTAGCTTATTATAGGTACGATCGAAGAATTATGGGTACGATCGGAGAATAAAGAACTTTCGCTGTCGTGAAAACCGCCAATCTCCTCACGACTCAATCATACCCTTCAGCATGACTCCCTCCACTCCGATGACCCGTAGCCGGGTTCCAGCCGGACAGTCCTGCTCCACCAGGATTTTCCAGGTGCTGTCATCGACTCGAATCTTGCCGTGCCCGTTGATCACCGGCGCGTCCAGAGTGAATACGCGACCAACGTACTGGTGGCCGCGGCGGTTGAGCAATGGGTCCTCGGTACGAGTCGGGTGCCTTCGTAGCCATAACCGCCAAGCAATGATGGAACCGACCGACAGTAGCGCGAAAAGCAGTACTTGATAGGTCCACGCCAGCGTCGGCAGCAAGGTCAGCGCCAGTCCCACCAGTAGCGCCGCTATTCCCATCCACAGAAAGAAGAAGCCGGGGGCGATGGCCTCGACCATCATCAGTACCACGCCCAGCAGCCACCAGTTCCAGTAAACCGGCTCCAGCAGCCAGCCGTTCACAAGTGTGTCTCCGCCTTGCCCAACGCCTCCCGCGTTAGTTCGGCCACTCCGGCCAATGTGCCGATCAGCCCCGAAGTGTCTAGCGGCATCAGCAGCACTTTCTGGTTCGGCGCCGCCGCCAGTTTTGCCACCGCTTCCACGTATTTCTGCGCCACGAAGTAGTTGATTGCCTGCACATCGCCTTTGCCGATGGCTTCCGACAACATCAGAGTGGCACGAGCCTCGGCCTGAGCCAGCCGCTCGCGGGCTTCGGCGTCGCGAAAGGCGGATTCCTTGCGGCCCTCGGCTTCGAGAATAGCCGCCTGTTTGAGGCCCTCGGCTTCCAAAATAGCGGCTTGACGCGCACCTTCAGCGGTGAGAATCGACGCCCGCTTGTCCCGCTCGGCCTTCATTTGTCGTGCCATTGAATCCACCAGATCCTTAGGGGGGGCGATATCCTTGATCTCGATACGAGTGACCTTGAGACCCCACGGCGTGGTGGCTTCATCGACCACCGTGAGTAGTCGGGCGTTGATGTCGTCGCGCTTGGACAGCAGTTCGTCCAGGTCCATCGAGCCCATCACCGTGCGGATATTGGTCATGGTGAGGTTGAGGACGGCGAATTCCAGGTTGTTGACTTCATAGGCGGCCTTGGCGGCGTCCAGCACTTGATAGAACACGACCCCGTCCACTTGGATCATGGCGTTGTCCTTGGTGATGATCTCCTGTGAGGGGACATCCAGCACTGTTTCCATCATGTTGATTTTATGGCCGATGCGGTCGATGATCGGGACGATGAGGTTTAGGCCGGGCCGCATGGTTTCGGTATAGCGACCGAAGCGTTCGACCGTGTATTCCATGCCTTGCGGCACTGCCTTGACCCCCAAAACGATCAGGATGACCGCCAGCACCGCTAGCGCCACCACAAACGCGGAAAAGCCCTCCAGCATGACGATTTCCTCCAGTGATGAGTGGGGTAAGACTTAAAGATTACAAGGAGAGGGGAAAAAGGACCAAATCCCGTGGTCGGTCGATACACTCCCCGCTGCTTGTTCCTGATCTCCGTTACTCCGCGCCTTCATCCTGGATCGAACCCGAGCGTGCGTCCACCACCACATGCAGAGGTTGGTCTTCGTGGTTCCAAGCCACTACCTGCCAGCACATCGCGCCGGTTTCGTCCACATAGAGCGAAGCCGAATCCAGGAAGAAGGCATTGGTGTGGCTGGTCAGCGCGGTTTGGGCCACCGGCAGTGCGCGGTCGAGATCGTACAGCCAGGATCCCAATACCAGCGGAGTCAATGGCGTGGTGGCGGCCAGTTCATCCCATTCGGCTTCGTCGGCCACCTGTTCGGATTCCCGGTCCATGGCGGTGAGCGCAAGCTGACTGGCCATCGGGTCAAGCAGGATGTCGAAGCTGTATAGCCGGCGGATGCGCCGTTGCGGTTGGTCTTCGCAGCCGCGGAAGGTGTAGCGCAGTTCTCGGACCTGTACCGCGCCTGCGGTGCCGCCGTCCAACTCCGCCACCACCGCTTCCAACACCGCGCGCGGGGCGGTGTGCTGGGCCAGCGGTCGAACGACCGAGTAGCCGGCGCGGACGGTGGTGATCTCGGTTCCAGTTGGCAGCGACTGGCGGTCGACCAGGATAGTGGCGGCGCCGCCGACGAAGACGGACGCGTCAATACCATGGCTGGCCAGTACTCGGCGGGCGTGACGGTCGGCGGCGCGCAAGTACAGGCTGGCCAGCGGCCAAGCTTGGCGCCAGACCCCCAGCAGTGCCGCCCACGGCCGCGGCCGGGCCGCCTGACCGTCCCGATCCGTTCGCAACCAGCCTTCCGCGATCAGCGCCTGAATTTCGCGGGCGTGGTTATCGATCAGCAGGCCGGTGGAATCGCGAGTGGCTCGGATGGCTGGATTCGGGTCCACCGTTTGTTCGAGGGCGGTCACAAGCGCGCGGTGCAAGGCGTACAGCGCTCGCGGATCCCAGACATCCTTCAGTTGCAGCCGTGCCATGTAGGCGGGTGGAGGCAAGCTGTAAGGCAGGTTCAGATTGTTGATGGCCAGTGCCCGACCATCTTGCAATTGGGTCGAGAATTCGACGAAATCGTGCGGTGGGCGAGAACCGGTCGCGAACTGGATGTGGGCGATCAGGGCGACGCTGCCCTGTTCCGGTTGCGCCAGCATTCGCAGCCACAACACCGCGCCTGGGATGAGGTCATCGCCGCGGAAATCGTCGCAGTGGACGAAATCGGCGGCGGTCAGTGATGCGGTGGCGTCGGTGAGCATGAGCCAAGCAGCGTCGGGTAGTTCCGTTTCCCGGATCGGAACGAAGCGTGGTCGCAGCGGCTGACGGACGCGCCACAGTGCCAGCGGTGTTTCGATCAGCAGTTGTAACAGCAGGGCGGGTGGAGCGATCAGCCATTTGATCAGGCGAATCGTCAAGACCAGAGTGTACGATGGCAACAGTACGATGGTGCGCAGCAACAGCAGCAGTAAATGGCGCACCAGCGGTCCTCGCTTCAGTTCTCGTCGTCCAACTGGCCGAGGCTGAAGAACTCGCCCTCGCTCCATACACCATAATCGCGACCGCCGTTGGCCGCTGGCTGTTCCTCGCCCAGTTCGATCAGCTCCAGGAACACCGCTCGACTCAGGAGCGCGCGCAAACCGCCGCGTACATGGATATAGGGTGAGGGTTCGCCGCCGGGGCCGCGATATTCGACCATCAGTGGATGGGCGGAGCCAGCGCTGACCCGATCGTCCAGGTTGGTGGTGAAAAGCAACCGCTGCTCGCGGCCGGTGCCTTCGGCGTCCAACCGCACCGCCAGGAACGGTGCGTCATCGACTTGAATGCGCCATTTTTCCACCGGCGTGACCAGGTAGTAATGACCGTCTGGATCGTATCGCAGAATGGAGGCGAACAGCCGAACCAGGGCTTCGCGCTGAATGGGCCGGTCTTCATGGCGCCAGACGCCGTCACGAGCGATGCGCAGGTTCATTTCGCCGCTAAGTGGCGGGTTCCAGCGCTCCACTGGCGGTAGCGAGGCGGACGACAGTTGGGAGGCCAGGGTTTCCGGGTCAAGAGTGGGGCGACGCATAATTGGGTCGGAGCTCAAGTTGCGGTTTCCCGTTCGCCTTCATTATGCAGGATGAACGACCGCGCGGCGAAGCGTCATTGCTCGGAATTTCCGTAAGCCTCGTTCAAGACAAGAGTCATGAGCTGAAACGTCGCGCGCCCTGCCCAAATGGGGCCAGGGCGCGCGAATGATGACACCTTATTATATATGAAGGGTGTGAAGCGGATTCTTTCAGCCCTCGACGGTGACCCGTTGTAGCCCGCGGTAAATCCGAATGACCTTGTCTGGGAACGAGGAACGTGTGCCCAGGCTACCGTTATAGTTGAGCAGCGCCCGGCGCAGGTTGCCGGAATGGTCCGTGAGATATTCCACCAGGATTTGCGAACCGGTGTGGATGTTCTTGGCGGGATCGAACAGCGCACGGGCGCCGCCGATTTTCCGAACCTTGTTTCTATGGGAACCCGGCATCACTTGCATCAGGCCGCGGGCGCCGACTCGGCTGACGGCATGTTCTCTGAACGTCGATTCGACGGCGATGATGGCGAGGATGAGTTCTGGGTCCATATCGTGGCGCTTACCGTTGCGAATCGCTTCGCGAACGATCCGTCGCGCCTTGGCTTCCGGGACCTGATATTTGCTCTGGATGTGGTTGGAAAGACGGGTGACTTTCCTTTGGTCGGCCGGCTTGAGTTCGACGGCATCGGCATCTGAATTGATGGCCACGATGGTTGAGTTGGGCTCCTCGCCACGGATTGTCTCCGGCGATTGAGCCAGCGCTGCGGCAGGCACTAGAAAGGCCACGCACAGTAGTCCTGACTTAAGGGTCAGAGTAAGCCTTTCCTTGACGCATTCCGTGAATTCCATAAAAGACCTCCATCGTTGATCAGCACGAACTGACAGTGCTCAATAAGCCCATATCCTGGGTTGGCTCCGGTCCCTCCTGGACTTGGCCGGATAGCTCCGGCCGCCGTGGACCCGACTAAGCAACTCCGGGAATGTGGCCTGCCAGCCTGATTTCCGGTGTCGCCTGATGTTCCTAGGCTGGTATCGAACTACGGTGCTTAGCCTATGGCGGGAACATACTGCAATACAGCATTGGTGGTTATGAAAGCACGGGACCGAAATATTTTGCAAGTATCAGATTGCCAAATAAATAATTTTCGTATATCGGGCAATTGTTTTCGAAGCGCTGTTCATTTATTAATTTTATGTTAAAAAATAATAAGTTAAATTAAAATAAGTTTTTAACCTCAATTCTTAAAAATGTTTTTATAAACAATAAGTTATAAAATTTTTGTAAATTGGCAAAAAATAACGCTTCTCGAGCAGGGGTGGGTATTTGGGATGGTGGCGTCGGCTTCAAGTTATTGTCACAATCAAGTTAATTTATTCTGAATCAATTGGTTAAAGTGATTTTCGAATGCACGCCAAGTTCATGATTTATTTTTCAACTTATTGATAAATATATAATTTATAAGAACTGTCGGGACAGGTTCTAGCCCAATATGAAACGGGACTGTTGGTGAACGCATCCTGAACCGGTCATTTGCGATGGGGGAGGAGTACAATGACGACAAATTCCTAGTCCGTGACTCAGGGTATGTTTAACGGCTTGGAACAAGGGGCTGGCGCGCCCGGACGGTTGGAAAACCGAGATTCCATGGAGCGGCGATTTGCCAGGTTTGGCCGCGAAAAAATTTTGTGCGAACGACCGACAGAGGAGTGACGATGGGCAACCGACTTTCCAAAATCTACACGCGCACCGGGGACAAGGGGACCACCGGCTTGGGCAACGGGGATCGGGTTGCCAAGGATTGCCTACGTATCGAAGCGATCGGCGTGGTCGATGAATTGAACTGTATCGTTGGCCGGGTACTGGTCCATGACCTGCGCGAACCCATTCGCGACTGCTTGCAGGACGTGCAGCACAAGCTGTTCGATCTGGGGGGGGAGTTGAGTATTCCGGGCTACCAGGCGATTAAAGAGGAGGATGTGGCGCATTTGGAAGCAGCACTGAACGAATTCAATACGCAGTTGCCGCCGCTCAAGGAATTCATACTACCTGGTGGCGGGCGGGCGGCGGCGGATTGTCACATGGCGCGGGCGATTTGCCGGCGCGCCGAGCGGCGGGTCGTATCGCTGGCGCGGACGGAACAAACCAGCGAGCATGTGCAGGTTTACCTGAACCGGTTGTCGGATCTGCTGTTCGTGCTGTGCCGGATTCTCGCTCGGGATGAGGGGGGAATCGAGGTGCTGTGGCGCAATCCGGGGCGAGGTTGAGGCGGCGGCTTGACGGATCGGACTGTTGAACCGAGCGGCTGGAAGCGACTTTCATCGCCGCGCGATTCGCCAGCAATGATGGATTTTGGGTTGGCGGGCAAAGTCGGGTGGCAGCGTGCGTCGGCTCCAATCCTCGATCCGCAGATCGGTCAGGGCATTTCGGTCCAGCCGGAACGCGCGATGGTTAGTGGAGAAAATCAGTACGCCGTCCGGCGCCAGCAGCCGCAGCGTCTCACGCAGTAGGCCAACATGATCCCGCTGCACGTCGAACGATTCCGGCAACCGTTTGGAGTTGGAAAAAGTCGGTGGGTCGAGAAAAATCAAGTCGTAACATTCGCGCGCCTGGTTCAGCCATTGTCGGCAGTCGGCCCGGATCAGGGCGTGGTGGGGGCCGCGAATGCCGTTCAGCGCCAGATTGCGCCGGGCCCAATCCAGATAGGTCGCCGACAGATCCACGGTGGTGGTGCTGACCGCGCCCCCCAATGCGGCGTAAACGGTCGCCGTGCCGGTGTAGCCGAACAGGTTGAGGAAATGTCGTCCAGCCGCCAACTCACCCAGCTTTTGCCGGGTGATGCGGTGATCGAGGAAGAGCCCGGTGTCTAGATAGTCGGTGAAATTGACCCAGAAGCGGGCCGCTCCCTCGTGAACTTCATGGAAGCGTCCCTGTTCGGCCCGCTTCTGGTATTGGTGGGTTCCCCGCTGCCGCTGGCGGACCTTGAGGAAGACCTGCTCTGGTGGTAGTTCCAGTAGCGCCGGCAGCACCGTGAGCACCTGCTCCAGTCGTTCTCGCGCCTTGACGGGGTCGATACTGGCGGGGGGCGCGTATTCCTGCACGTGCAGCCATTGTTCGTAACGATCCACCGCCACTGCGTATTCCGGCAGATCGGCATCGTACAAACGGTAGCAGCGCACACTTTCCCGCTCCACCCAGCGGCCGAGATGGCGCAGATTTTTGCGCAGCCTGTTGATGAAGCCCTCGGCGGCGCTCTCGGCCATCCGCTCCAATACCCGAGTCCGAGCGCGTTGGTCGGCCGCGTCCCGGTCGACGAAGAAGCGGGGTTCGATTCGAAAGCGCAGCAACCGGCATTCCAGCGGGCCATTATAAAAGACATGGGTTTTTTCGGCGCGCAACCCCATGCGTTTGCCGAGTTCGGGATTGCCGGTGAGGATCGCGGCCCGCCAGCCATTAAAACGGGCTTTCATCTGCTCACCGATTTGGCGGTATAGCTCGGCCAGTTTGTCCTGTTGGCCCAAGCGCTCGCCGTAGGGCGGGTTGGTGATCAATAGTCCCGGCGGACCGTCCGGCATGTCGAGGTCGGCCAGTTCTCGCTGCTTGATGTCGATCCAATGGGCCACCCCGGCGTGGCCGGCGTTGAGCAGCGCCGCTCGGACGGCCTTGGGATCGTGATCGCTGGCCAGAATCAGTGGAATGTCGATTTAGGCCGATCTCCCATCGCTGTCGCGCTTCGGCCAGCAGGCGGTTCCACAACGCCGGCACATGGCCCAGCCAGCCGCTGAAACCCCAGTGCTCGCGCAACAGACCGGGCGCCCGGTCACCGGCGATCCAGGCGGCTTCGATGGCCAGCGTGCCGGAACCGCATAGCGGGTCGAGCAAGGGGCCGCCGGTCGCGGCGATGGCCGGCCAGCCGGCTTTCAGCAGCAGCGCGGCGGCCAGGGTTTCCTTCAGCGGCGCCGCCACCGTGGCCGTGCGGTAACCGCGCCGGTGCAGGCTATCGCCGGACAGGTCGAGGCCGATCAGGGCCTGTCCGTCGCGGGCCTGAACCTGGATGCGCAGGTCCGGCCGCAGCCGGTCGACGCCCGGTCGCCGGCCGCAACGCGCCCGAAACCGATCCACGATGGCGTCCTTGACCCGCTGCGCGCCGTAATGGCCGTGGTCGATACCGGCACAGGCGCCGCTAAAATCCACGGCGAGCGAGCCGTCCGGGTCCAGATGCTCTTCCCAGGGCAGGGCATGAACGCCGCTGTAGAGTTCGTCGGCGTCGGTGGCGGCGATTTCGGCCAGTACCAGCAGCACCCGGCTGGCGGTCCGTGACCACAGGCAGACGCGGTAGGCGAGTTCCAGCGGTCCCTGAAAGCGGACGCCGCCGCGGGCGGGCCTGGTCTCCGCCGCGCCTAACCCGGTCAGTTCCGCCGTCAGCAGCGGTTCGACGCCAGCCGGCGCGGTGGCGATGAAGAGAGGTTCGTCCATGCGTCAATCCTCGATGGCGACGTTGACCAATACCGGCTGGAGCAACCGCCGCACATCGGCCGACGTCAGACTGACCAGCAGACCGCGCCTGCCGCCGTTGAGATAGATCAGCGGCAATGCCAAGATACTTTCTTCCATGTAGACCGGCATGGATTTGCGGGTGCCGAAGGGCGAGGTTCCGCCGACCAGATAACCGCTGTGTTTGTGGGCCGTGGCCGGGTCGCAGGGATGAATGGTCTTGACTCCCAACAGTCGGGCCAGTTCACGGGTGGATACCTTGCGGTCGCCGTGCATCAGCACGATCAGCGATTGTCGCTGGTCATTTTCCATGATTAGGGTCTTGATGACACGGTGCTCATCTACCTCCAGGCAGTGCGCGCCGTGAGCGGTGCCACCATGCTCTTCATAAGGGTATGGATGTACGCTGAAGTCGACTTGGTGGTCCCGCAGGAACCGGATCGCGGGGGTCATTGAAAATTTAATTTTGCCCATTGTATTTTTTCATGGAGGACTCGTTGTTTATTTGTTTATTTAATAATTGTTGTAAATAAAACAAAATTTGTATTATTTATAATAATGCTCGACATGGAGAAACGGTAATATTTTTATATCTATATGTAAAATAACATATTTTAAATAGAACCATTTCGATTCGAGATAAGATTTTCATTGGATTGGTTGTTTAGCAACGACATTTAAATATTCAAGCGAATGCTGTGAAATCGATTTTTGTTGTTCAATGGCAAAAAAATAGTGGTATGTCTGATTCTTGATTTGGCAAACTTGATTTGCTTAGATGAAGCGGAAGCTCACCAATAAGTAGTTGCTGGGAGGATTTTACGACAATGCGAACAGACCTAGCGCTTCAGCCAAGCAGCGATAATAAAGAAGATCAGCCGGGAGTGGGCCGGCGAGGATTCCTGAAACTGACGGTGGGTGGCCTTGGTGCCTTGGTCCTGGCGCCGGCGTTGCTTGAGGCGGCCGTCCGGCGTGACCGCTATCTGCTGTTCTACAACCCCAATACCGGAGAGAGCATCCGCCAAGTTTATTGGACTCCCCGGGACGGCTATATCCGCGAAGCCATTGGCCAGGTGAGCTGGGGGTTGCGCGACCATCATAACGATCAAGTCAAGCTGTTCGACACCAACGTCCTGGATCAACTTTACGCCTTGCAACTGCAGGTTAGCCCCGGCAGACCGGTGCATATCATCAGCGGCTATCGGTCGCCGAGCACCAACAGCATGTTACGCGCGCACAGCCGGCGCGTGGCGCGCAACAGCTATCATATCCAGGCCATGGCGCTCGACGTTCGCCTGCCGGACGGTCGGGTGTCGGATCTGTATCACGCGGCCCGTTCGCTGGGCGCCGGCGGGGTCGGCTACTATCCCCGTTCCAACTTCGTGCATGTCGACAGCGGCCCGGTGCGCTACTGGAGTTAAGTGGGCCGCTTAGCGCGCGGCCACTTGCTGTCGCGATGGCCGGTGCCGGTTTCTTGGGTGTCGCCGGTTGGCTGATTGGGTCATCGCTCGATACCGTTCGCATGAATCCCCCTACTGCGTTGTGTCCTTCCATCCGTTTTGAGCGACGCAAAATCAAAGAGGCGGCCTTTGCCGCCTCTTTGTTGCGTGCGATCCAACCGATGCCTTGCCCGTGCTAGAACAGCAACCGCGGTAGGAACAGGCTGATCTGCGGGATGTAAGTAACGATGATCAGGAAGCTCAGCATGACCATCAGCCAGGGCAAGGCAGCTTTCACCACGTCCCACAACGGCATGCCGGTGACGCCAGCGGTGACGAACAGATTCAACCCCACCGGTGGGGTGATCATGCCGATCTCCATGTTGACCACCATGATGATGCCCAAATGGATCGGGTCGATGCCGAGTTGAGTGGCGATGGGGAAAAAGATCGGCGCCAGGATCAGCAGGATTGACGATGGTTCCATGAAGTTGCCGGCAACCAACAGCACGATGTTGACCACGATCAGGAATTGCCAACCCGACAGTCCCCAGCCAACGATGGTTTCCGCCATGACCTGTGGAATGCGTTCAGTGGTGAGTACATGGGCAAACATCATGGCGTTGGAAATGATGAACAGCAACATCACGGTCACCTTGCCGGCGTCCGCGAATACTCGGGGTACGTCGCGAAAGCCCATGTCGTGGTGGATGAACAGGGCGACCACGAAGGCGTAGACCGCGGCAACCGCCGCCGCTTCGGTGGCGGTGAAGAAACCGCCGTAGATGCCGCCCATCACCACGATAATCAGACCTAGCCCCCAGATCGCCTCCCGGGCTGCCACCAGCAGCTCTCGAAACGAGACGCGCGGTTGCAGCGGAATCTTCATTTTCCGCGCGCTGACGAAAATGGCGATTGCCAGCATCAGGCCCAGCACGATGCCGGGCACCACCCCCGCCATGAACAATTGACCGACCGAGGTTTCGGTGGCGGCGGCATAGACCACCATCACGATCGATGGCGGAATCAAAATCCCCAGAGTGCCGGCGTTGCAGATAATGCCGGCGGCATATTTCTGTGGGTAGCCACCCTTGACCATGGCGCCGATCACGATGGAGCCAATCGCGGCCACGGTGGCTGGCGACGAGCCCGACACTGCCGCAAACAACATGCAGGCCAGCACTGAAGCAATGGCCATGCCGCCGGTGATGTGGCCGACCGCCGCGACAGCGAAGCGAATCAATCGCTTGGCTACCCCGCCTGTGGTCAGAAACGCCGAGGCCAGCACGAAGTAAGGGATCGCCAGCAGGGTATAATGATCCATGGTATCGAACAACTTCAACGACATGGAAGCCAGTGAATCGTTGGTGAAGAACAGGATAGTCAGGATGCTGGATAAGCCTAAGGAGAAGGCGATGGGGACTCCCATCAGCAGGAAAACGAACAAGATGGTAAACAGGAATAGCGAGGTCATGGCGTTTTCTCCTGACGAGCGGGGCCGGCGGGATGCAGGATTTCGACCGCCTCGACCACCTCGACCCCCTCAACCGCCTCAATCGCTTCACGTGCCTCGTCAGCGAGTTGCAATCCTTCCTGCTGGCCGAGGAGGGTACGCCATCCGACTTGCAGCAGTCGCAGCAGGGCTAGGGAAAGACCGATAGGCAGCATGATAAAGGGAATCCATCGCGGGATCGGCAAATCCTGGGCTTCGATACCCAGATCGTAGAGCTTGTAGACATAGCCGACCGAACCGACCAGCATGATGATGCAATAGGCGCAACACGCCAGCACCCCGAGCAGGCCGATGATGCGGCGCAGCTTATGTGGAAACTGACGTACCAGCACGTCGATGCCGATGTGCGCGCCAGTCCTGATCCCGTAGGAAACGCCGAACAGTACGAGCCAGGCGAACAGATAGGTGACCAGTTCCAGTGCCCAGGTAAAGCCGGTACCGAAGACGTAGCGGTTGATCACCTGAACGAAGGAGATGGTGACCATCAGCGCCAGCAACAGGGCGATAAACCCTTCTTCCAGGTGATGGACGATGCGGACAAACATGGAAAACCCTCCGAACGGAAGCCTGAAAAACCACCTCCCGGCACTTGCGGCGCCACCGGGAGGAGACGGCTTATATAGGTCCGCTATTATTTGCCATTGGTGGCCAGAGCCGCATCGACGATGTCCTTGCCGATCGAGGGAGTAAATTGGTCATAGACTGATTTCATGGCCGTCTTCCAGGCCGCCAACTCTTCGGGTGTCAGCGCCAGGATTTCACTCTTGCCGGAGT
>JAGRHI010000054.1:20026-23809 GCA_020445045.1 Candidatus Competibacteraceae bacterium | reverse complement strand
TCCAGTCCCGAGGCGACCCGCAGGAGGTGGCGCACCGCCCGTTGGTTGGTGTACCGGTACAGATAAGGCTGCAAATCGACCGTGCGCAACTTATGATAATCGCCCAGCCATTCCACTACTTGGCGGCCGTTCTCGTCCTTGAGGCCGCAGTACACCTCGGTGCGGTTGCAGGTCGACAGAATCGCCGCCTCGCGGGCGCCGCCGCAATCGAGCAGATCCCGCAGGGCGGATTGTAGCCGTTCGGGCGCGAACGCGATCCGTTCGCGAACGTCGACGGGAGCGGTTTGATGGTTGAGACCGAGGGCCAACAGTGGCATGGATGCATCTGATCGGGCTGAAAAACGGTGGAATTCTGCGGGATACAATAGGCGAATGACAAGGTCATAGTTCTTTAATGGATAATCATACGAACGGTTGCCCCTCCTTTTTCACGCGCCGACGTGCCGCGGCCTGGAAGTCGGCGCTCCCGTCTTGCGCCAACCCCGTTTCGAGCGGTTCTCCGACCGCCGGAACCGAATGATAGATATACCCGGTGATGAACAGATTTCTTTTGAAGGTGTTGGGCTTGAGCGGCCTGCTGTTGGGTGGCTGCGCGACGGTGGTGGACGCGCAGGCGCCCGCCGTTCCGGAATACTCGATCCGGCCGACGCTACAACCCAGCCCCCGCGCTAACCTGATGTACCAGGTGCTGCTGGCGGAACTGGCGGGCAAGCGCGACCACCTCGACGTGGCGCTGACCCACTACCGTCAGGCCGCGGTCGCCAGCAGCGATCCCCGGATAGCCGAACGAGCGACGATGCTGGCGTTGATCATGAAAGACCATGCCGCCGCCCTGGATCTGGCGCGACGCTGGCGGGCGCTCGACCCCAGCAGCGAACAGGCCCAACAGGCGCTGGCGCTGGCGCTGCTGCGCAACGGGCAAGAGGACGAGGCCACGGTCTCGCTGGACGCGATCCGTAAGGCTGCCCGCGCCAAGGACAAGCAGCAGGGTTTCGCCACGGTGGCCTCGCTGTTGAGCCAGATGGACGACAAGCAAGCGGCGCTGCGGGTGATGCGGCGGATCCGTGACCGCTACCCGCGCCAAGCCTACGCTCAATATTACCATGCGATGCTGGCGGCGGCGGCCGGCGAACGGGAACAGGCGCTGGCCAGCCTGACGGAAGCGTTGGTCCGCAACCCCAAACTGGTTTCCGCCCACCTGCTGCGTACCCGCATCCTGCTGGATCAGGGTGAAAGGGACGCGGCGCTGGCCGGGCTCGCCAAAGCGGTGGCCGCCATGCCGCGCGACCGCAACTTGCGGATGGATTACGCCCGGTTGCTGGTCGATGCCGGCCAGTTGGACAAGGCGCGTCGCGAGTTCGCCATTCTGCTCAACCAGAATCCCAAGGACACCGACTCGTTGTACGCCCTCGGCGTGCTGGCGACCGAAACCCGCCAGTTCGACCTGGCCGAAACCTATTTTCTCGACCTGATCAAGCGCAACACCCGCCTGGCCGACGCCTACTTCGAACTGGGCCGGATCGAGGAGCAGCGCGAGGATTACGACAAGGCCAACGAGTGGTACGCGCGGGTCACCAGCGACGACCGCTACCTCACCGCCCAGATGCGGATGGGCGTGGTCCTGGCCAAGACCGGCGATACCACCGCCGTCAGTCAGCATTTCGACACCCTGCGGCGCAAGGACCCGAAAAACAGCATCAATCTGTATCTGGCCGAAGCCGAGGCGCTGCGAGAGGGGGAGCGTTATCAAGAAGCCTTCGATACGCTGGACCGGGCGCTGGCCCTGCACGCCGACGACAAGGATCTGTTGTATGCCCGGGCGCTGGTGGCCGAGCGGCTCGATCGCGTTGACTTGCTGGAACGAGACCTGCGCGCCATTCTCGCCAGCGACCCCAAGAACGGCCAGGCGCTCAATGCGCTCGGCTACACCCTGGCGGATCGCACCGACCGCTACCAGGAAGCGCTGGGCTATATCGAACAGGCGCTGGTCTTGCTGCCCGACGATGCCGCCGTGCTCGACAGCATGGGCTGGGTACAGTACCGGCTGGGCGACAACGCCAAGGCCTTGCAATACCTGCGGCGGGCCTACCAGCGCAATCCGGACGCGGAAATCGCCGCGCACCTCAGCGAAGTGCTGTGGGCCAGCGGCCAGCGCGAGGAAGCCAAGAACATCTGGCGGGCAGCATTGACCAAAACGCCGAACAGCTCGCATTTGCGCAAACTACAAGAGCGGTTGGGCTGGTGAAGGCGCCGCGGATGCCGCGCGGAACCCACTGGCCTGCGTCACGGCGCTGGGGCGCGACCCTGATGGTGCTGTTGGTCGTCCTATCGGCGGGTTGCGCGGTGGCCCCCCCCGCCTCGCCGACCGCGCCGGATGCCTGGGCCGCTCGCCAGTCCACCCTGACACGGTTGACGCAATGGCAAGCCGACGGGCGCATCGGTGTGGTCAGCGGCCAGGACGGCTGGCACGCCAGTTTCCAGTGGGTACAGCGGGACCCCACTTACCGCATCGACATCATCGGCCCGCTCGGCCAAGGCCGGATCACGATCCAGGGTGACGCGCGCGAAGTCAGCATCCAGACTCAGGATGGCCAACGCTCGACCGCGCCCGATCCCGATCTCCTGCTGGAGCAAACGCTCGGCCTGCGGCTACCGGTGACCGGCCTGCGCTACTGGGTGCGTGGCTTGCCGGCGCCGGGTCCGACCGCCCTCTCGCAAACCGATGCCGCCGGTCGGTTGACTCGGTTGGAGCAGAACGGTTGGGTGATCGAGTATCCCAGCTATGCGCCGAGTTCCGTTTTCAACCTCGACCTGCCCGAGCGCATCGTCGCCCGGCGACTGGATCTCGGCGTCAAGCTGGTGATCGAGCAATGGACGCTGTAACGCTCGATTCCGCCGCTTGGCCGGCTCCCGCCAAGCTGAACCGCATGCTCCGCATCGTCGGCCGGCGCGCGGATGGCTATCATCTGCTGCAGACGGTCTTTCAGTTTCTGGATCGTGGTGACCGGCTATGGTTCGAACCGCGCGACGATGGCGCGATCGTCCGCGATGGCGAAGTCGTCGGCGTACCGCCGGAAGCCGATCTGACGGTCCGCGCCGCCCGTCTGCTGCAACAGGCGACCGGCACCAGCCAAGGCGCGCTCATCCGCATCGACAAACGCCTGCCCATGGGGAGCGGTCTGGGTGGCGGCAGCTCCGACGCCGCCACCACGCTGGTCGCGCTCAACCACCATTGGCGAACTGGGCTGACGCCGGCGGCACTGGCCGAACTCGGACTGCGGCTGGGCGCCGACGTGCCGGTGTTCGTGCATGGCCAAGCGGCTTGGGCGGAAGGCGTCGGCGAACGGCTGACGCCGCTGGATCTGGACGAACCCTGGTTCGTGGTGCTGGCGCCGGCCTGTCACGTGGCCACGGGCGCGGTGTTCGGCGATTCGGAATTGACAAGAAACTCATCGCTGATCACAATAACCGACTTCATGATGGGTGCTGGCGGCAACGATTGCGAAGCGGTGGTGTACCGCCGTTACCCGGAAGTCGCCGCCGCCGCGAGTTGGTTGGCGCGGCACGGGCCGACACGCTTGACCGGCACCGGCGCATGCGTGTTCGCCGCCTTCCCGAGCGCCGGCCGTGCCCAGTACGTGTTGGACCGGCTGCCGCCGGGTTGGAAGGGGTTCGTCGCCCGTGGCCGCAACCGTTCACCACTGCATGAGCGCCTGACGCGGGCGCGCACCGCGCTTGCCTGAAGCGCCTTCGATTTCTTGGGCCGTCGCCAAGCGGTAAGGC
>JAGRHI010000054.1:15544-19964 GCA_020445045.1 Candidatus Competibacteraceae bacterium | reverse complement strand
TAAGAGACCGACAACGGGGGATTGTGTCGTGTACGAAGGTCGAATGATGGTATTCGCCGGCAATGCCCACCCGCAACTGACCCGCAATATCGTCAACCATCTCCAATTGCCCCTCGGTCAAGTGATCGTCGACCGTTTCAGCGACGGCGAAGTCATGATCGAACTGATGGAGAACGTGCGCGGCAAGGATGTCTTCATCGTTCAGCCCACCTGCTATCCCACCAACGACAACATCATGGAGCTGCTGGTGATGGCCGACGCCCTGCGGCGTTCCTCGGCGGTGCGGGTCACGGCGGTCATCCCTTATTTCGGCTATTCGCGGCAGGACCGCCGGCCGCGCTCGGCGCGGGTGCCGATTTCCGCCAAGGTGGTCGCCAACATGATCACCAGCGTCGGCGTGGACCGGGTGCTGACCGTGGACCTGCACGCCGACCAGATTCAGGGCTTTTTCGACATCCCGGTGGACAACATCTACGCCACGCCGATCGTGTTGAGCGACATCCGCGCGCAGAACCTCGGCGACTTGATGGTGGTGTCACCGGACGTGGGCGGCGTGGTGCGCGCTCGCGCCCTGGCCAAGCGCCTGGACGACTCGGAACTGGCGATCATCGACAAGCGCCGGCCGGCGCCCAATCAGGCCCAGGTGATGCATGTGATCGGCGACGTGGAGGGACAGCACTGCATCGTGGTCGACGACATGGTGGATACCGCCGGCACGCTGTGCCAAGCCGCCCTGGCGTTGAAGGAATGGGGCGCCGCTTCGGTGCGCGCCTACTGTACCCACGCCGTGTTGTCCGGCCCCGCGGTCGACAATCTCCGCGGTTCGGCGCTGGATGAACTGGTGGTCACCGATACCATTCCGCTGCGTCCCGAGGCGATCGCCTGTCCGAATATCCGTCAGATCGGCGTGGCCGGCCTGCTGGCCGAAACCATGCGCCGCATCCACCTTGAGGAATCGGTCAGCTCGCTGTTTTAATCGCTGTTCCCGCTCGCCGAACGGGCGGTCAATCCAAACGGTGTGCCTGGTCGCGGGCGCGCCGTGTTTTTTTACCACTGGAGCATAATCCGATGAGTACCACATTCGAACTGAAAGCCGATCCGCGCGGCGAATTGGGCAAGGGTGCGAGCCGCCGCCTACGCCGCGCCGGCAAGGTGCCGGCCATTCTGTATGGCGGCGGGCAAGATCCGATGCCGCTGCTGCTGGATCAACTGGATCTGATGAATCATTTCAATAACGAGGCGATCTACTCGCATGTACTGACCCTGAATCTCGGCGACCGCACCGAGCAGGCCGTGTTGCGCGACGTGCAGCGCCACCCCTTCAAGCCGACCTTTCTGCATCTGGACTTTTTGCGGGTGATCGCCGACCGCAAGCTCCGCGCGCATGTACCGCTGCACTTCACCAACGAAACCACCGCGCGCGGCGTCAAGTTGCAGGGCGGCGTGATCAGTCGCGCGCTGATCGAAATTGAAATCGAATGCCTGCCTGGCGACTTGCCGGAGTTCATTGAAATCGACCTGGCCGATCTGGGGCTGGGCGATACCATTCACCTGTCCGGGATCAAGCTACCGGCTGGTGTGGCGCTGGCCAGCCACATTGATTCCGGTTCCGAGTCTGACGCGATCGTGGTCAGTATTCAACACGCCCACGGCGGTGGCGCGGAGGAAGAAGCGGCTGGCGACGAGCCGGCGGCCGGCTGAAGCCTGGGCCGGACTTCCCCAAACGGACGAAGCCATGTCGGAATCGGCGCCGGTACCGCAACTGCTGGTGGGGTTGGGCAACCCGGGTCCCCAGTACGCCGGCACTCGTCATAACGCCGGCTTCTGGCTGGCGGACGAACTGGCCCGCCAGCACGGCGGCCAGTTTCGCCCCGATGCGAAATACCACGGCGAAACCTGCCGGATTGCGCTGGCTGGACAGGATCTGTGGTTGCTGAAGCCGATGACCTTCATGAATCGCAGCGGGCAGGCGGTCGCGGCGCTGGCGCGCTTCCATCGAATTCCACCGGCGGCAATCCTGGTCGCGCACGATGACCTGGACCTACCGCCGGGCACGGTGCGCTTGAAACAGGCCGGCGGCCATGGCGGTCACAATGGTCTGCGCGATTTGATCACCCATCTGGGGAGTAACGAGTTCGCGCGGGTGCGACTGGGCATCGGCCATCCCGGCGACAGCCGCGAGGTGCTCGATTACGTGTTGCGTCGCCCTCCGCGCACGGAGCAGACCGTGATCGAGCAGGCCATCCTCGACGCGCTGCGCGAATTGCCGCGTCTGCTGGCCGGCCAGTGGCAACGGGCCGTGCACGCCCTGCACGGGCGGCGGGTCGAACCGCCACTCTCCCCGGCGCCGGACGGTTCCACCGCGAAACCGTAAGACCGGCACTTCGCGCCCACGCCCTCGACGTTCCGCCGAACCCCGTCAGTCAACCTTGTTTCCAGGGGCAGGATGGCAAGGCGACATCTCCAGCAACATCTCGATCGAACTCAGCAGCGCCGCCAGCGCGCCGCGATGGCGTTCCACCACCGCCTGGCCGTTCTGGCCGGCGGTCCGGCGGAGCTCTGGATCGGCCAGTAGCCGGTCAACCGCCGCCGCCAATTCACCGGCATCCGCCACCCGCCAAGCGGCTTCAGCCGCCAGCAGACGCTCGCCCGCCTCGGTGAAGTTGAACATGTGCGGACCGAACAGCACCGGCAGCCCCAGCAGTGCCGGTTCCAGCACGTTGTGGCCGCCGGTGGCGACCAGGCTGCCGCCGACGAAGGCCAGATCGGCGGCGGCGTAGAACAGTAACAATTCCCCCATGCTGTCGCCGAGAAACACGGCGCTGTCCGCCGCGCAAACGTTCCGCCCGCTGCGCCGGATCACTGAAAATCCCCGCTGTCGGCACAATGCCGCCACGTTGTCGAAGCGTTCCGGGTGGCGCGGCACCAACAGCAGCAGCAATGCCGGCCAGTGGGCACGAAGCTGGGCGAAGGCGTCCAGGATCGTTTCGTCTTCGCCGGCATGGGTGCTGGCGGCGATCCAGACCGGCCGCTCGTCCCCCAGCCAATCCCGCCGTAGTCGTCGCCCCCGTTCCGGCAGATCGGCCGGCGCCGCCAAGTCGTATTTGAGATTGCCGGCCACTTCGACCCGTGGCGCGCCCAGCGCCCGGAAGCGGGCGGCGTCGGCATCGGCCTGGGCGGCGATTAGTGTCACATCCCGCAACATGGCGGCGGTCAGCCCGCGAATCCGGCCATAACCGCGCGCCGAGCGTTCCGACAGCCGGGCATTCGCCAGGAGCACCGGGATACCGGCCGTCGCGCATTGCCGCAGCAGGTTCGGCCACAGTTCGGTTTCCATGATCACCGCCAGGCTGGGTCGGACATACCGCAAGAACCGTCGCGTCGCGCCGGGCAGATCGTAGGGCGCGTAGACGTGCCACACGCGTTCGCCCAGCGCCTCGCGGACTTGACGGGAGCCGGTCAGCGTGGTGGTGGTCACCAGCAACGGTCGGTCGGGATAGCGGTCCAGCAGGGCGCGAATCAGCGGCAGGGCGGCGCGGGTTTCGCCCAGCGACACGGCGTGAACCCACAGGCCGCCGGGTGACAGCGTTGGGATGAGACCCAGCCGCTCGCGCCAGCGCTGGCGATGTCCGGCGTCCCGGCGCCCACGCCAGTACAGCCGCAGCAGCGCCAGCGGCAGGAGCAGATGGAGCAGGCCGGTATAGAGCGAGCGCATGAGCCTTGAGCGCTTCCGGTTGCCAAGCCGTGACCTAGGGGTTCCGATGGCCGTCCCCTTGCTCAGGCATCTCCCGGACCCACATCAGGGTCGCGCCGATCACCGCCGCCGGCATGGCCAGAAAATTCAACACCGGGATCAGGGTCAGCAACAAGGTCATGCCGCCGAAGCTCAAGGTTCGTGGCCAGTGCTTGCGCAGTAGCCGGCGCTGATCCCGGAACGACAGACCGCGGTTGCCGAGCGGATAGTCGGAATACTCCAAGGCCAGCATCCAGGCGCTGAACAAGGCCCAGAGCACCGGCGCGGCCACGTTGATCACCGGCACGAACGACAGCACCAGTAGTGGAATCGCCCAGCCGATGAAGTACAGCAGCTTGCCAAGTTCCGTCAACGGGCTCAGCGCCAGTTCCTTCCAGGTCAACCCCGCCGTGGGTGGCGGCGCGCCCGCTGGGTTGGCCATTTTCTCGACCCGCTCGGCCAGCAGGCCGTTGAACGGCGCGGCGATCAGGTTCGCCACCACGGAAAAGGTGTAGAACACCACCACCAGCGCGGTCAGAACGAACAGCGGCCACAGCAGCCAGTGCAGCCAGCCCAACCAGTCCGGCAGCCAGCTGGCCACGGCCCGATCGAGCCGTTCGAACTGGCCGGTACTCCACCAGAGGCCGGCGCCGAATAAAAGGGTGTTGATCAGCAGCGGAATCGCCA
>JAGRHI010000054.1:0-15531 GCA_020445045.1 Candidatus Competibacteraceae bacterium | reverse complement strand
CGCGCAAGCCGCTCTTGGGCAGCCAGCGCAAGCCGGTCAATACGTAGCTTGCGCCGTTGATCGGGGAAGAACTCATCGTATTGGAAACCCTCATGGCAAGTGCTGGTATTCATTTCAATATGCGGCGATCTACGTTACTATTTCCTTCCAATCAGATGCCGCCACCCCAGGCGCGCGGCGTCACATTATAAGACTTGTTGCCGCGGTTCCGACCATCCAGTTCGCACAACCGGTCACTCGTTCTGGTTGTCCCGCGGCCATTGCGCCCCCACGGAGCATGGCAATTCACAGCGCTCGAGAAAACACCGGCGGTCGTCGCCGGTTGCCGTTCAGGCCCGCGTTTTCGTCCCTCCCGGCGGTGGCGCCCGTCGATGTCCGTTTGCCTGTTTCCCTCTCGCCGTCCGCCGGCGCCGCGAGCGCGTCTTTCCGCGACCGGGCCGCCAACGATACCCTCCGCTCTCGATCCGCGCCGCGGTTTCGGGGCTTTTCAAGCGACACTCGTGTCATCACTCACCCCTAAGGAGTACACCCATGAAACAACCCGTCCGCGTCGTCATCACCGGTGCTGCCGGCAACATCGGTTATGCCATGGCCTTCCGGATCGCCTCGGGCACCATGTTGGGTCCCGATCAGCCGGTGATCCTGCAGTTGCTGGAAATCACCCCAGCGCTGCAAGCCTTGCAAGGCGTGGTGATGGAGCTAAACGACTGCGCCTTCCCACTCCTGGCCAGCGTCGTTGCCACCGACAATCTGGAGGTCGCGTTCAAACATGCCAACTTCGCCATGCTGGTCGGTGCCCGGCCGCGTGGCCCCGGCATGGAGCGCAAGGACCTGCTGACCGCCAACGGGGCCATCTTCGGACCGCAAGGCAAGGCGCTGAACGACCATGCCGCCCGCGACGTGCGGGTGCTGGTGGTCGGCAACCCGGCCAACACCAACGCGCTGATCGCCTCCAGCAGCGCGCCCGATCTGAGCCCGCGCCAGTTCCACGCCATGACCCGGCTGGATCACAACCGCGCCCTGAGCCAACTGGCCGAAGAGACCGGTAGCCATATCAACGACATCAAGAAGATGATCATTTGGGGTAACCACTCCGCGACCCAGTATCCCGACATCAGCCAATGCACGGTCAAGGGACAGGCGGCGACCGATCTGGTGGCTCAGAACTGGTATCGCGGCACCTTCATTCCCACCGTGCAGCAACGCGGCGCGGCGATCATCAAGGCCCGCGGCGCGTCGTCCGCCGCTTCCGCCGCCTCCTCGGCCATCGACCACATGCGCGACTGGGCGTTGGGCACCCCCGAGGGCGACTGGGTCAGCATGGCGGTGCCCGCCGATGGTTCCTATGGCATCGGCGAAGGCGTGATTTACTCTTATCCCTGCATCTGCAAGAACGGGGACTACGAGATCGTGCAAGGCTTGCCGGTCGATGAGTTCAGCCACGAGAAGATGCTGGCCACCGATCAGGAGCTGCGCGAGGAACGCTCCAGCATCGAAGATCTGCTCAAGGCCAAATAAAAGTCGCCTGGGGCCGGTTTCGCGGTATGCGAGGCCGGCCACCGGAAATTTCCAAGCGAGCGACTACACTTTGCAGGGCGATGAAAGCCGCATTTTCAAACCACTGAAGCAGAGGATACCTACGCTATGAATTACGAAGAATTCCACCGCTGGTCCATTGACGACCCCGAGGGTTTCTGGGGCGAACAAGCTCAGTTGATCCATTGGAACAAGCCGCCACAGAAGGTGCGGGACTATAGCAACCCACCGTTTTGCAAATGGTTTGTCGGCGGCGAAACCAACCTCTGCTACAACGCGGTGGATCGGCATCTGGCCGATCGCGCCGATCAGAATGCCTTGATCTACATCTCGACGGAAACCGACGAAACCGTCGTCTACAGCTACGCCGAGTTGTATCGCGAAGTAAACCGTTTCGCCGCCGTGCTGCAATCGCTGGGCGTCGGCAAGGGCGATCGGGTCATCATTTACATGCCGATGATCGCCGAAGCCTTGTTCTCCATCCTGGCCTGCGCCCGGATCGGGGCCATTCACTCGGTGGTGTTCGGCGGATTCGCCGCCTACAACCTGGCGGTGCGTATCGACGACGCCAAGCCCAAGGTCATGGTCACCTCCGACGCCGGCATGCGTAATGGCAAGGCCGTGCCCTACAAGCACCTGGTCGATGAGTCCTGCAGTCTGGCCAAGTTCCCGCCGGAAAAAGTCGTGATCTGCAACCGGGGCCTGGACAAGGGCCTGACGCTGGTCGAAGGTCGCGATCTGGATTACGCGACCCTGCGCGCCCAGCACATGGACGCCGAGGTTCCGGTCGTCTGGTTGGAGTCGAACGAACCCAGCTACATTCTCTACACCTCCGGCACCACCGGCATTCCCAAGGGCGTGCAGCGCGATGTCGGCGGCTACGCGGTGGCGCTGGCCTCGACCATGAAGCACCTCTACCACATCAATCCCGGCGAGACCATGTTCGCCACCTCCGACATCGGCTGGGTGGTGGGGCACTCCTACATCGTCTACGCTCCGCTGATCAACGGCTCGCCGACCATTTTCTACGAGGGGATGCCAACCCGGCCCGATCCCAGCGTCTGGTGGAAGATCGTCAATGAATACCAGGTGCGGACCATGTTCTCGTCGCCGACGGCGGTGCGGGTGCTGAAGGGCCAGGATCAGAAATACATGAAGATGCATGACGTGTCCTGTCTGCGCTACCTGTTCCTGGCTGGCGAACCGCTGGACGAGCCGACCTCGCGCTGGATCACCGACGCGCTGAAGATTCCGGTCATCGACCATTACTGGCAGACCGAGACCGGCTGGCCGATGCTGTCCTACCTGCCGGGCGTGGATCTCAAGCCCAATCGCTTCGGTTCGCCGGGGTTCCCGGTGTACGGCTACAACATCCGGGTCATCGACGAAGGCACCGGCGCGGAAGTGCCGCGGGGCGAAAAGGGCGTGCTGGTGGTCGAACCGCCGCTGCCGCCGGGCTGCCTGAGCACGGTGTGGGGCGACGACAAGCGCTTCGTGCAGAGTTACTTCTCCAGTTTCAAGGATCTGCTCTACACCTCCTCCGACTGGGCAGTGCGCGATGAGGAGGGCTACTTCTTCATCCTGGGTCGCACCGACGACGTGATCAATGTCGCTGGCCATCGCTTGGGCACTCGCGAAATCGAAGAGGCGATCCAAGCGCATGCGGCGGTGGCTGAAGTGGCGGTGATCGGCGTGGCCGATAAGGTCAAGGGTCAAGTACCCATTGGTTTTGCCCGGTTGAAGGACCCGGCACAGCTTAATGCGGCAGGCGCCACCGAGAAGATGGAGAAGGAAATCATCGCCAAGGTGCAGGAACTGCTCGGCGCGGTGGCTAAACCCCACGCGATCCACTTCGTCAGCGCGCTGCCGAAAACCCGTTCCGGCAAACTGCTGCGCCGGTCGATTCAGGCGCTGGCCGAGGGTCGTGACCCCGGCGATCTGTCCACCCTGGACGACCCGAACTCGCTGGAAGAAGTGCGCCGGGCGATCGGGCAGCATTAAGCCTATAAGCTAGCGTTTTTTTCTCGACCCACGCTCTCCACTCTTGCGGGAGTGGAGAGCTTCTCCCGCAAAACCACCTCCCTCCAAATATAAGAAGATCGGATTCCGCGGAGCCTCCGGCTGGTGTAGGGGCACCGGTACAGCGCTTCCGATACCCATCTTCATTCCTCAGCGTGAATACCCGCCGACGGTCGATCCGAGTGCCGTCCAGGCGCAACCGTGCACGCGGCATCCTCGATCCAGCAAACGGACCGCTTGAGTCGCGGTTCCTCAAATCGTCGCGTCCGTGCCGGATTGCCCTCCGAGATTGACCCCGACGGTTCGCTGTCCTCAGCCGGCGCGTGGCGTGGCGGATATGGCGATCAATCATGTCACTCAATGGATGCAAAATCCCGGAGTTATGAAACCAATAAATGCAACAGGTGTTTTGCGGTTGTCTAGCGGACTATAGTGGTGTCTCTAACGACAACAACATTGACGGATTGCTCCATGCCCTTCATCGATGGTCCGATAGCCTCATTCTCCACCGCAATTCCCGCAATTGCTCCTTTTTTCCGCTATTGGGGCAAAACCCAGGGCGAGGATTATCATCTGCTGCCCTATCACGCCTTGGACGTGGCGGCGGTGGGCTGTGAATATCTGACTCATCATCCACGTTTGCGTCGCTTTCTCGCGGGCGCGCTTGGTTTGTCGGAAGAACATCTGGCGCCGTGGATTGGATTTTTTCTCGCCTTGCACGATGCGGGCAAATTTTCGGAACCGTTCCAGAGTCAGCAGCCAATACTGTTTCAGCAGCTGCAAAACCGTCAAGGGCGATCCAATTACGTCATTCGCCACGATACCTTGGGTTACTGGGCATGGTTGCATTGGTTGGTTCCATTGATCAGCCGGGAAGATTGGTTTGGTCTTGGCGTTAATTCCAGGCATTACCGTCGGCTGATGCCGTGGATAGGCGCGGTGACGGGCCATCACGGCCAGCCTCCCGAGGAAAATGTTCATAAGCAACTGATTTTGCTTAACTGTTTCCCGGAAGCCGATCAACAAGCTTTGCTGGCCTTTGCGCGCGCAGTACAAGGTTTGTTCTGGGGAGAAGCTGCGCCGCCAGTGGCTCCAGTACTCCATAGCGAGACATTGAAACAAACGTCTTGGTGGCTGGCTGGTTTGACGGTATTGGCTGATTGGCTGGGTTCCAACCGGAATTATTTTGAGTTCAACCATGATCCGATGCCGCTGGCGGACTACTGGCGGCGGGCACAAGCCACAGCGCGCCGCGCCCTGCACGAGAGCGGCGCACTCCCTCCCGTCTCAGCATCCGTAACGGCTTTCTCAACGCTGTTTCCCACGCTGGATCGTCCGACCCCGTTGCAACAACTCACGCGGGATCTATCTCTGGCGACCGGCCCACAACTTTTCGTGCTGGAGGATTTGACCGGTGCGGGTAAAACCGAAGCGGCGCTCGGTCTGGTGCATCGCCTGCTCGCTGCGGGTTTAGGCGATGGTCTGTATTTCGCGCTACCGACGATGGCGACGGCCAATGCCATGTATCGGCGTGTCGCCACAATTTACCCGCGTTTGTTTGCCGCGGGTACGCCGCCTTCGTTGGTTCTGGCGCATGGCGCAAGTCATTTAATGGACCCTTTTCAGCGCTCCATTCCAAGGGTGCTTGAAGATGACTATCCGGCGGATGAAGAACCGGCGGGAGCGCGGTGCGCGGCATGGTTGGCGGATAATCGCAAGAAAGCATTACTGGCGCCGGTCGGCGTGGGCACCATCGATCAAGCGCTGTTGGGAATTTTGCCTGCCCGTCATCAATGTCTGCGACTGGCAGGCTTGTTCGGCAAGGTGTTGCTGGTTGATGAAGTTCACGCCAGCGATGCCTATATGCACCGGCTGTTGTGCGCACTGCTGGAGTTTCACGCGGCAGGTGGCGGCAGCGCCATTTTGCTGTCAGCCACCTTACCCCGCAAGATGCGGCAGGAACTGGTCGATGCGTTCCAGCGCGGCGGTCGCGGTGCAGCGGTGATCTTGAAAGAACCGGATTATCCGCTGCTGACCCATATCACCTCGGAGGACGGGAGTGAACAACCAGTCGCGGCGCAACCGGCGCGGCGGCGGCGAGTGATTGCCCAGCGGGTAGATGAATGGGATGCGCTGCTCACGGTGGTCGTTGAAGCCGCGCAAGCCGGACGTTGTGTGGGTTGGGTGCGCAATACCGTCACTGACGCCCGCGAAGCCTATCAGGCATTAGCCGAACGGGTGCGGCTGGATCGGCTGGATTTGTTTCATGCCCGCTTTGCCATGGGCGACCGGTTGGCGATGGAAGATCGTGTCCTTGATCAGTTTGGGCCTGACAGCAAACCCGATGACCGGCGCGGGCGGGTCTTGGTGGCGACTCAGGTGGTGGAGCAGTCCCTTGATTTGGATTTCGACGTGCTCGTATCGGATTTAGCGCCGATTGACCTGCTGATTCAGCGCGCCGGGCGCTTATGCCGACATCCACGCGATGATCGCGGCAACCGGGTCGATATTGAACAACGCGGAACGCCGTGCTTGTGGCTGTACAGCCCGCCGCCGGACGATAACGCGCCGGC
Organism: Candidatus Competibacteraceae bacterium; assembly: GCA_020445045.1. Lineage (GTDB taxonomy): Bacteria > Pseudomonadota > Gammaproteobacteria > Competibacterales > Competibacteraceae > Competibacter. Next base: position 9,403 of record JAGRHI010000054.1, on the reverse strand, counting down.
CAACTGGTACAGCGCCCTGTTTCCCCGTGCGGCGTTCGTCTACCCCAATCCCGCCCAACTGTGGCGCAGCGCCCGGCTGTTGGTGGATCGTGGCGGCTTTACCCTGCCCGATGACGCGCGAATGCTGATTGAAGAGGTGTTTGGCGCGGATGCCCTGCCGGCGCCGCTCGCACTGGACGAGGCTGATTTGAAAGTATGGGGCGAGGAACGCAGTAAGGTCGCGCAAGCGCAAAACCTGTGTCTGACGCTGGATAACGGTTATAGCCGCGAAGGATTTGCCTGGTGGGATGACGCGCTGACTCCAACCCGATTGGGCGATGCCGAAACGACGTTGGTATTGGCGCGTTGGGATGGCCGCACCTTGAAGCCGTGGTGTAGCGGTCATCACTCGTGGGCGTTGAGTCAAGTCAAGATGCGGCAGACCTGGGCCGCGGAACCGGCGCCCATCGCTGATTCGGCCCTGGAATCGGCATTGGCCGCATGGCGAGAAAAGCAGCCCGGCAGTAGACGCTGGTTGTTGCCTGTGCCGCTGACGGAAATGCCGTCGGGCGTGTGGCGTGGCGAGGTGATGACCCGGCAAGGCGAGTTATTGAGTTTGCATTATGACCAGCAGTTGGGTTTGCGTCGCGCCAGCGAAGACGCCGTCGATTCCCCTGAATCCCTAATCCTGATTCCAAGAGCGTAATGCCATGAATTTGATGAATGATCCCTGGATTCCCGTGCGCTGCGCCGATGGACATACGCGCCGCATTCGTCCGCATGAACTCACGGCGACCGATAACCCGGTGGTGGCGCTGGATGCGCCGCGCCCGGATTTTAATGGGGCATTAGCGCAATTTCTGATCGGATTGTTGCAAACCGTGTGCGCCCCGGTTGATGAAGAGCAGTGGGAGGATTGGCTGTGGTCGCCGCCTGCGCCTGAAACCTTGGCGCAGCATTTCACACCCCTCGCGCCCTGTTTTCAATTGGACGGCGACGGGCCGAGGTTTATGCAGGATTTCGATATAAAGATGGCGGGTAATAAGAAACCTATTGAAGCATTGCTCATTGAAGCACCCGGTGATAAGACGCTAAAAGAAAATGCTGATCACTTTATAAAAAGTGGAATGGTAAAAGCAGTGTGTCCTGCTTGTACTGCAATGGCGCTTTTCACTTTACAAACCAATGCACCTTCAGGAGGACAAGGAAACCGCACTTCGTTACGAGGAGGTGGGCCATTAACTACATTAGTCGTTTTTGATGCTCGCACATTTCGAGAGCCTGCACTGTTATGGCGTGACTTGTGGTTGAATGTCCTTCTCAAAAAAGAGTTTCTTGCAAAAAACCCCTTGAAGACTGATGAGCCTAGCGTTTGGTTTCCTTGGTTATCACCGACTCGTACCAGTGAGAAAGACCAAAAAGTAACTTCAGCAGATGCTCATCCGGCTGTAGCGTATTGGGCAACTCCACGACGTATTCGTTTGGACTTTACTACTATCAGAGGAACTTGTGATGTTTGCGGCACTGCTGTGGAAGAACTGTTGCAATATTACACGAGTCTTAATTTTGGCGCTAATTATGTAGATTGGGAACATCCATTATCTCCTTATTACTCGAAAACGCCTAATTCAACTGAATGGATACCTCAACATCCACAACCAGGTGGATTAAATTACCGGTATTGGATGAGTTGTATACTTAATCATAAACAAACTGAAAGGATTGCAAAAATTGTTTGGGTATTTCAAGAACAACGTCAGAATTTATTGTCAGACAGTCAATTTTTGGCATGGGCTTTTGGTTACGATATGGAAAACATGAAGGCTAGGTGTTGGTATGAAACACGCTTACCCATGATTGATCTATCTGATAATTTAAAACGCCAATTATTGGCAGATTTTGCTAAGAACTTAATAGATTCAGCTACAGAAGCAATAGAATTTTATTTAGCTAGTGCTATTAGAGTTGCCTGGTTTGGTTTGACTCAAGATAAGATTAAGAAACTTAACAAAGATCAAAGAAACAAACTTAAACCCTATAACGCTTTTATTGATTTAGTGTTCTGGAGTACTACCGAAAAACCTTTTTATGAACAACTCTGTAAATTTGCTGATGCGCTTCATGCAGGGCAAGACTGGCGAGAGATTCAAAAATTATGTGCTCAGGAATGGCATCGTATTTTGCGCCAACAGGCGTTGACACTATTTGATCAGTTGGCAATGGCAGGCGAGTGGGAATATGAGAATTCAAAGCGTTTAGCTGATGCTTACAACGCATTACGTTGGGGATTAGATAGCAATTCCTTCAAAAGCAAACTGGGTCTGGCGCCGCCTCCCGATCCCGATTCCAAATCCCGCAAAGGCCAGAAAAGGAAAAAATCATGAAATGGTTGGAATTTTCCCCTGACAATGCCGCTGGACAGCAATTAGCGCAGTGGCATCGCGCCTTGGCTGATAACCGAGGCGACCGGGCGGCATTGCGTCGCTGCGGATCATTAGTCGAAGTGGCGTTTGTGCCTGCGTTTCATCAATTAAGCCGGGCGTTGCGGACTGTCGCTGATGCGCCGGTTAATCCTGATCGACTTTTGGCGGTCGCCGGATTGGTGGCGATCATCAAGCAACCCATTTCAAACCCATTGCCCTTCCAAATGGCGACACCTATCAGTGGTGATCGTCCACCGGTCAGTGAATTGCGCTTCCGTCGCTTGCTGCAATGCCAGACCCATGAGGAATTGTTTAACGCCCTGCGCCGGGTTTTGCATCTGCTGGATGATCAAGCCAATCTGTGTGATTTGGCTAATAGCGTTTACGGCTGGAATGAACGAACCCGTAAACGATGGGCTTATGACTACTATGGCGCATTGCCGCACTAAGCCGGACTTTCAACTCTGAAATTTTGAATGGCTAATCGCTCTTGGAGAATAACCCGATGAATCGTTTTTTACAGTTGCACTTGCTGACCAGTTACCCGCCCGCTAATCTGAATCGTGATGATTTGGGTCGTCCCAAAACCGCAGTCATGGGCGGCGTATTGCGTTTACGCATTTCATCGCAAAGCCTGAAACGGGCATGGCGTACATCCGACGTATTTCAATCTTCACTTGCCGGACATGTTGGCACTCGCACCAAGGAAATGGGCAAGAAAATTTATGAGATGCTCGTACAACTAAAAGTCTCCGATACGAAAGCCAGAGAATGGGCTAAAGCGATTGCTGGGCAATTTGGAAAGTTAAAAGCAGTGAAGGCTGATAATCCATTTCAAGAATTGGAAATTGAACAACTTGCTCATTTTAGTCCTGAAGAAGAAGCCGCTATTCATGCCTTGATCAAGCAACTGGCAGATCGCCAAACCGAACCTAGCGAACAGGAATTGAAATTACTACGGCAGAAACACAGCGCGGCGGATATTGCGCTGTTTGGGCGGATGCTGGCGGCGGCACCTGTTTTTAATACCGAAGCTGCCGCGCAAGTCGCTCATGCGCTGGCGGTGCATCGTTGCCAAGTGGAGGACGACTTCTTTACCGCAGTGGATGATCTCAATCAGGGCATTGAGGACGTAGGCGCCGGTCACATGGGCGAAACTGAATTTGGCGCGGCGCTATTTTACCTCTATCTGTGCATTGACCGGGCGCTATTGCTGGACAATCTGAATGGCGACCGTGATTTGTGCGATAAAACTTTGCGGGCTCTGACCGAGTGCGCCGCCACGATTGCCCCGACCGGCAAACAGAACAGTTTTGCTTCGCGGGCGCGAGCTTCATTCGTGCTGGTGGAAAAGGGGGATGCCCAACCGCGTTCGTTATCAGTGGCTTTCTTAAGGCCGATGAGTGGAGATGATCTATTGGGCCGCGCGATTACCGAACTGACTGACTGTTGCGGCAAGATCGATCAAGTGTATGGCGCTTGCGCGGCGGATCGGTACTCGTTTAACACGACCACCGGCGAAGGAAAACTCGCTGAACTGCTCTCGTTTGTCGGTGAGGATTGACGCATGGCGGACTATCTCTTGTTTCGCCTGTATGGGCCGCTGGCGGCGTGGGGTGTGATTGCAGTCGGGCAGGAGCGCGGCAGCGATACGCAACCGTCCAAGTCCGCCATGATTGGTTTACTGGCGGCGGCGCTCGGTATTCGCCGCAATGAGGAAGAGCGGTTAGCGGCGCTGGCGGCGGGATATGGCTTCGCGGTGCGGGTCGAGTCAGTGGGGATGTTGTTGCGCGACTATCACACCGCGCAAGCGCCGTCGGCTTCCGATATGAAGAAGCGTCCGCATCGAACCCGCCGCGACGAATTGCTGATCCCGCGCCATGATTTGAATACGGTGCTGTCCAGCCGCGAATACCGCTGTGATGCGCTGTACACCGTGGCGCTGTGGGCGTTGCCGGATGCGCCGCATTCACTGGCGGCGCTGGCGACGGCGTTGGCGAAGCCAAAATTCACGCTGTATTTGGGGCGTAAATCGTGTCCGCTGGCGTTGCCGGTACAGGCGCAAGTGGTCACAGCGGATCATTTAGCCGCTGCTTTAACGCAAGTTTCCTTTCACGATGAAGTAATTCTGGCTGACAGCCTCAAGCGGGATTCATCGCCGACGCTGCATTGGGAAGAAGGCATCGAAGAACACGGCTTAACGGCGCTGTTGACCGTGACGCGCCGTGATCAGCCGTTAAGTCGTCGTCGATGGCAATTTCGTGAACGGCGTGAGCGGCGTGGTTATCTTCTATCCATCACGCCACCGGAGGGCTAGGCCATGTCGGCAATTACACAATCCGCGTCCGTGACGCGCGGCTATTTCAGCCGGATCGAGTTGCATGATAGCGCCGATGCACGGGTCTTTGTCGCCCGATTCGGGTTGGAAGGTTACGGACTACATCAAGCGCTGTGGCGGCTATTTGTGACTGATCCTGGAATTCAGCGCGATTTTCTGTATCGAGTCATTGATGACGCCGAGCGACCTGCATTTTATGTGGTCTCGGCACGGCCACCTGTAGCGAATTCGCGTGTCTGGCGAGTTCGCAGCCGTGATTACAAGCCCTGTTTACGCGCGGGAGATCGGCTGGCGTTTTCGCTGCGGGCTAACCCGACGGTCAAGCGGGCAAGCGCGCCGGGGGCGCGTTCCGTTCGTCATGATGTAGTGATGGATGCGCATCAGCGCGGCATGGCACCCGATCCAACCGGTGGCCTCTACGATCAACCGGGACTGGCTTGGTTGACACCTCGTTCGGCCGCCGCTGGGTTTCGCGTGGAGAAGACACGAATCGATGGTTATCGCCGCCACCAACTATACAAGCGCGGTGGATCGCCCATTGTGTTTAGCACGCTTGATTTCGAGGGTGTATTGACCGTGACTGAGCCGACCGCTTTTTGCCGGTCGCTAATGAGCGGTCTCGGCCCCGCCAAGGCATTCGGCTGCGGCCTGTTGCTGGTGCGGCGGGTTTAGGCCTCGTTGGCGTTCGGATGCTTTAGATATGACCAATTTACTTCCCCCTTTGAAACCCATCCCGATGAAAGACCGGATCTCGATGATGTTCATCGAATACGGCGAGATCGACGTGCTGGATGGTGCGTTTGTGGTCGTCGATGTGAATGGGGTAAGGACGCATATCCCCGTGGGCAGCGTGGCGTGTTTGATGCTCCAACCGGGAACGCGAGTGTCGCATGCGGCGGCGGCCCTGGCGGCGCGGGTCGGAACGTTGCTGGTGTGGGTCGGTGAGGCAGGCGTGCGCTTGTATGCTTCCGGGCAGCCAGGCGGAGCGCGTTCTGACCGGTTGCTGTATCAAGCGAAGCTGGCGCTGGATGAAGCGGCGCGGTTGAAAGTAGTGCGTAAGATGTACGCCCTACGCTTTGGCGAGGAGCCGCCGACCCGGCGTAGCGTGGATCAGTTGCGAGGTATCGAAGGTGCGCGAGTGCGCAAGACCTATCAGATTCTGGCGCAGCGGTTTCGCGTCCAGTGGGACGGGCGCCGTTACAATCCAGAAGACTGGGACGCCAGTAATGTGGTCAATCGCTGCTTGAGCGCGGCGACCGCGTGTCTGTACGGAATTACCGAGGCGGCGGTGCTGGCGGCGGGATATGCGCCGGCGGTGGGGTTCATCCATAGCGGCAAACCATTGTCGTTCGTGTACGATATCGCGGATCTGTTTAAATTTGACACGGTGGTGCCGGTAGCCTTTCAGATTGCGGCCAAAGCACCACCGCAGCCGGAACGGGAGGTTCGATTGCGCTGTCGCGACAGCTTCCGACAGACGAAACTGTTGGAACGCATCATTCCCTCGATTGAAGAGGTATTGGCGGCTGGCGATTTGCCGGTGCCAACGGCGCCGCCCGAGGCGGTGCCACCCGCGATTCCGAACCCAGAGAGTCTCGGCGATGCTGGTCATCGTGGTTGAGAACGTACCGCCGCGATTGCGCGGCCGGTTGGCGATCTGGATGCTGGAAGTGCGCGCTGGCGTGTACGTGGGCGATGTGACGCGACGGATACGGGAGATGATCTGGCAACAGGTGGAAGTGGGGCTTGAGGAAGGTAATGCCGTGATGGCCTGGAGCACGAATACGGAGTCGGGATTTGACTTCGTGACGCTAGGCAAGAATCGGCGGATGCCGGTGGAATTCGATGGATTGAAGCTAGTATCGTTTCTACCGCCCGTACCCGTGGAAAATAGTAATTAAAATCAATTGGATAAATTTTTAATCACCGAGCTCTTTGCGCTACGGTTCGAGCAAAAAATCGGTGGATTTTTTGTGGCTTCTTTTTTATAGAAATAACATAGAGTTAATGGAAGTCCGTTCCCTACGTGCGTGGGGATGAACCGACCACCAGTCCGGCGTCCAGATATTTATCGGTCCGTTCCCTACGTGCGTGGGGATGAACCGTGGGGGGTATTCCAACTCAGTGCGGAACTGCACCGTTCCCTACGTGCGTGGGGATGAACCGCCGATCCAGTGCCATGGCTTGCTGGAGCAGTCCCGTTCCCTACGTGCGTGGGGATGAACCGCCTATCGACTGGATAGCGTTGCAGGGACGGGTCCGTTCCCTACGTGCGTGGGGATGAACCGTGGAGCCGCTGACATAACCCGGATACGGCGATCCGTTCCCTACGTGCGTGGGGATGAACCGCAGTGCTGCCCGGCGAAGAGGATGCGTCATGACCGTTCCCTACGTGCGTGGGGATGAACCGGGAATGCACCGGCAGGAAACGGATGATGTCAGCCCGTTCCCTACGTGCGTGGGGATGAACCGCTCTCGATGGTCGGGACGGCGGTCAATTGGACCCGTTCCCTACGTGCGTGGGGATGAACCGTTCGTATTGGGATCAGTTGGCCACCGAAGCGGCCGTTCCCTACGTGCGTGGGGATGAACCGTCCTCGCGCTTATCTCCGTAGTGTTTCTCTACCCGTTCCCTACGTGCGTGGGGATGAACCGAAAAAATGGCGCGAACACCGGGACGCGCTGTCCCGTTCCCTACGTGCGTGGGGATGAACCGAGGGCGTTGAAAATCCAGACGCCGCTTGGGACCCGTTCCCTACGTGCGTGGGGATGAACCGGCCAGCCGCTTGCTGATGACTTCGATGGATCGCCGTTCCCTACGTGCGTGGGGATGAACCGCCTGGGCACGTCCGCGCCGGTGATGATCTGCTCCGTTCCCTACGTGCGTGGGGATGAACCGATCACCCTGTGGCCTACCCCTTCGAGCGATGTCCGTTCCCTACGTGCGTGGGGATGAACCGCGTCTCGCTAGAGTAGTCTGGCTCAGTGACGGCCGTTCCCTACGTGCGTGGGGATGAACCGAACTTCCCGGTGGCTGTCACCTCAAATTCGACGCCGTTCCCTACGTGCGTGGGGATGAACCGCGACTAGCGAAAAACCGAGGTCGCGATTACCCCCGTTCCCTACGTGCGTGGGGATGAACCGATCAGTTCGCGGCGGTGGGCTAGCAGCAGGATCCGTTCCCTACGTGCGTGGGGATGAACCGCGCGGTGAGTATTCGACGGCAATCGTTGGTGACCGTTCCCTACGTGCGTGGGGATGAACCGCGTGCGCCCGTTGATGCCCGTCAGATTGAGGGCCGTTCCCTACGTGCGTGGGGATGAACCGAGCGCGGCGTGGTGCCGCCCGCACACGAGTTACCGTTCCCTACGTGCGTGGGGATGAACCGGTCCGGGCGGCGGCGGCGGCCGTTTCGGCTTGCCGTTCCCTACGTGCGTGGGGATGAACCGATCGAGGCCAATCCCTTGCTCAAGGTCATGTTCCGTTCCCTACGTGCGTGGGGATGAACCGCGGTCGGGGAATAACAGAAATCCCCCCCCGAACCGTTCCCTACGTGCGTGGGGATGAACCGGTATAGCGCTGACAACCCGCATCCGCGCAACCCCGTTCCCTACGTGCGTGGGGATGAACCGGCTGTTGATCAACAATCAGCGCTTGTGAGCATCCGTTCCCTACGTGCGTGGGGATGAACCGCGCTGCCAAACGGTCGAAACCTGGCCGATCTTCCGTTCCCTACGTGCGTGGGGATGAACCGCCGTCCATGGTCGCCTCGACCTGTTGGAGCAGCCGTTCCCTACGTGCGTGGGGATGAACCGGTTTCGGCAATCTGTTGCACCGCTCCGCTTTCCCGTTCCCTACGTGCGTGGGGATGAACCGGCGATCGCGATGCTGCTGAACAACGAGGGACACCGTTCCCTACGTGCGTGGGGATGAACCGGCGAATAATGACCTTGACCGATTTGACCGAACCCGTTCCCTACGTGCGTGGGGATGAACCGCTGTTGGCGATCTACCGGGACGCGGCGAAAACCCGTTCCCTACGTGCGTGGGGATGAACCGTCTGGAAACTCGCGCCGGTCCCAGTCACACCACCGTTCCCTACGTGCGTGGGGATGAACCGTCCTCGATGGCGATCACGTCGGCGCGCTGGATCCGTTCCCTACGTGCGTGGGGATGAACCGCGACCGACGACGGTGCCGGCGGAATCATCGACCCGTTCCCTACGTGCGTGGGGATGAACCGTGAAGCGGCGCGGCAAGAGGGCCACGGCGGATCCGTTCCCTACGTGCGTGGGGATGAACCGGCATCGAACTGCGCCGCCAAGTCCGGGAAGGGCCGTTCCCTACGTGCGTGGGGATGAACCGCCTCGCGAGGCTATCGTGCAGGTTCCAGACTTCCGTTCCCTACGTGCGTGGGGATGAACCGCCTTGTTTCATTCGGCCAAATGGTCACCTGATCCGTTCCCTACGTGCGTGGGGATGAACCGCCGTCTTCCTGCTATGCGGTGAATTCGGCGGGCCGTTCCCTACGTGCGTGGGGATGAACCGAAGGCGACGAAGTTCTTGTTTTATTTGAGGGTCCGTTCCCTACGTGCGTGGGGATGAACCGCACAGGGCGCGTGCTGCCGTGGTTAAGACACTCCGTTCCCTACGTGCGTGGGGAT
>JAGRHI010000369.1:1859-5804 GCA_020445045.1 Candidatus Competibacteraceae bacterium | reverse complement strand
GCCTGTTCGCCGGTGTCGGGCTGGGAAACCAGCAGATCGTCCACGTTGACGCCCAATTTAGCGGCGTAGATGGGGTCCAGGGCGTGTTCGGCATCGATGAAGGCGGCACAACCGCCCAGCTTTTGGGTTTCGGCGATGACCTGTAGCGCCAGGGTGGTTTTGCCGGAGGATTCGGGTCCATAGATTTCGGTCACCCGCCCGCGCGGCAAGCCACCGATGCCCAGGGCGATATCCAAGCCGAGCGAGCCGGTGGAAACGGCCATCACGTCGCGGGCGGCGCTGGTGGCGTCGCCCATCCGCATGACCGCGCCTTTGCCAAACTGGCGCTCGATCTGGGTCAGCGCGCCCGCAAGCGCCTTTTTCTTGTTGTCATCCATTCCGTGCATCCCCTTGGATCAGGTGAGTAACCGGCCGGAAAAAGCGGAACCGGTTGTTTTCAGCGATTATTCCACAGACCACCGATCGAACCTAGCCCCCCGGCCAGCGGCGCAGCACTCGATAGCGCGAACCTTCCGGCGACGATTGCGATTCGACCAGCGCCACCTCGTTGACCCGCCAGTGGATCGGCGTGACGGGGGGCTGGGTCGGAGCTGGACCGGAAAACTTGCGCGCCAAGGTAATATGCGCCTGAAACGCCCGCCGCTCGGGCGTAAAGCCGCGAGCGCGCAGCCGGCGATGCAGCTCGGCCACCAGTTCGTACAGTTCCGGCGGGGTATGGCTGGACCCCAACCACAGGATACGAGGTCGCGGCCAGTAACCATAGCGGTCCAGGATCAATGCCAGACTCGGCATCGCCAGATCGGTCAAGGCCGCTTCGTAAGCCGCCAGACGGGCGACATCGGTGGCGCCCAAAAATACCAGGGTCAGATGCAGGTTGGCGTCGCGCACTCGCCGCCGTCCGGCCACGGCCGCCGCCAACTCCGCCAATTGCCGCCGTTCGGCGTCGCCCGGCCAGAGCGCCAGGAACAGCCGGCGTTCATCCCCGGTGGGCGCACACATCCAATACTCCTTGCAGAGCGGCGGCCACGGTTGCCAGGCGCACCGCCTCGCGGCCGCCGTCGAAATGCTGGCGCGCGACCCGCGCCGATCCGCCCCTTGGCGCCCAGGCCAGGTAAACCGTGCCGACCGGCTTGTCGGCGGTGCCGCCGTCGGGACCGGCAACGCCGCTGACGGCGAGAGCGATGTCGGCGCGGCTGCGTGCCAGCGCGCCGGCCACCATTTCGGTCACCACCTCGGCGCTGACCGCGCCGTGGCGGGCGAGGGTCGCTTCCCGCACGCCGAGCAGCTCGGTCTTGGCCGCGTTGCTGTAGGTGACGAAACCCCGGTCGAACCAACCGGAACTGCCGGCTATGTCGGTGACGGATTTGGCGATCCAGCCGCCGGTGCAGGATTCGGCGACCGCCAGGATTTGCTTGCGCGCGCACAGGGCACCGCCCACCTGGGTGGCAAGTTCATAAAGGCTCCGCTGGACGAGATTCGGTGACGACACAATGGCTCTCCCGTGGTTTGGAGACGGCGGCACATGACACTCAGGTACTATAGTGCAAACGGGAATAAGCGGCGTTTCCGGCGCGGACCGATTCACTTGACGACGCCAGCCGCTCCTTTGCAACGCCCCGCGGATGATCGCGATGAACGACGAGACCCAGGATTTATCCCAACACACCCCGATGATGCGGCAATACCTGCGCATCAAGGCCGAACACCCCGATATTCTGGTGTTTTACCGGATGGGGGATTTTTACGAACTGTTCCACGACGATGCCCGCCAAGCCGCCGAACTGCTCAATATTACCCTGACCAGCCGGGGGCAATCCGCCGGTCAACCCATCCCGATGGCCGGTGTGCCGTTTCACGCGGTCGAAAGCTATCTGGCCAAACTGATCAAGCTGGGGCTATCGGTGGCGATCTGCGAGCAACTGGGCGATCCCAGCGCCGGCAAGGGACCGATGGAGCGGCGGGTGGTGCGCATCGTCACTCCCGGCACGCTGACCGACGAAGCGCTGCTGGACGAACGCCGCGATAATCTGCTGGTCGCGCTGCACCAGGTCAAGCAGACCTACGGACTGGCCAGTCTCGATCTGAGCGGCGGCCGCTTCACCATCGTCCAAGTGCATGGCGAGGCGGCGCTGGGCAACGAGCTGGAGCGCCTGAAACCAGCCGAACTGCTGATCGGCGAGGATTTCAGCCCACCCGATGGCTGGCGCGACCATCCCGGTCTGCGTCGGCAGGCGCCCTGGCATTTCGACCGGGATAGCGCCGCGCGCGCGTTGTGCGCCCAATTCGGCGTGCGCGATCTGAACGGTTTCGGTTGCGCCGATCAGCCGGTCGCGGTGGCCGCCGCCGGTTGCCTGCTGCAATACGTCAAGGACACCCAACGGGGCGCCTTGCCGCATTTGACCGGACTGCGGGTCGAGCGGCACGAGGACAGCGTGATCTTGGACGCCGCCAGCCGCCGTAATCTGGAATTGGAACACAGCCTGAGCGGCCACCACGAACATACTCTGATCGGCTTGCTGGACCGTTGCGTGACGCCGATGGGCGGACGGCTGCTGCGGCGCTGGACCCATCGCCCGCTGCGCGACCGGAATACGCTCGGCCAACGGCAAGACAGCTTGCGGCAACTGCTGGACAACGGCGGTTACGAATACCTGCGCGGCCTGCTGCGCGGGGTCGGCGACGTGGAACGGATTCTGGCGCGGGTGGCGCTGAAATCGGCGCGCCCACGCGATTTGATCGCCCTGGCCGATGCGCTCGCCCGCTTGCCCGATGTACAACGCTTGCTCGGTCTGCTGGACGCCGCGTTGCTGCGCGAGCTCGCCAACCAAGCCGGAACTCATCCCGACATTTGCGACCTGTTACGACGGGCGATCGTCGCCAACCCGCCGCAGGTGCTGCGCGATGGCGGCGTCATCGCCCCCGGTCACGATGCCGAACTCGACGAATTGCGGGAATTGAGCGAACACGCCGACCGGTTCCTGGTGGAACTGGAAGCGCGGGAACGGCAGCGTACCGGCATCCAGAATCTCAAGCTTGGGTTCAACCGGGTGCATGGCTACTACATCGAAGTCAGTCGCGCCCAGTCGCAAGCGGTGCCGGCCGATTATCTGCGCCGTCAAACCCTCAAGGGCGCCGAACGTTACATTATCCCGGAATTGCAGGAATTCGAGCACAAGGTGCTGCGCGCTCAGGAACAGGCACTAGCGCGAGAAAAGGCGCTCTACGATGCTCTGCTGGATCAACTGATCGTCCGTTTGTCCGCCTTGCAGGCCAGCGCCGCCGCCCTGGCGGAACTGGATGTGTTGGCCAATCTGGCCGAACGTGCCGCCGCGTTAGGCTGGAACCCGCCGGAATTGGTGGAGTGGCCAGGAATCGAGATCGTGGCCGGTCGCCATCCGGTGGTCGAACAAGTGTTGGACGAGCCGTTCGTGCCCAACGATCTGAAGCTCGAACCCGACCGGCGGCGGATGCTGATCGTGACCGGCCCCAATCTCGGCGGCAAGTCCACCTACATGCGCCAGACCGCGCTGATCGTACTACTGGCGCATCTGGGCAGCTTCGTACCGGCCGAACGAGCGGTGATCGGACCGATCGATCGCATTTTTACCCGCATCGGCGCTTCCGACGATCTGGCCAGCGGCCGTTCGACCTTCATGGTGGAAATGAGCGAGGCCGCCAATATCCTGCACAACGCGACACCTCATAGTCTGGTGCTGATCGACGAGATCGGCCGCGGCACCAGCACCTTCGACGGCTTGGCGCTGGCCTGGGCCTGCGCGGCGCATCTGGCGGGCACGGTGCGAGCCTTCACTCTGTTCGCCACTCATTATTTTGAGTTGACCCGGCTGCCGGAAGCGCAGCCCGGCATCGTCAACGTCCACCTCGACGCAGTGGAGCATAGCGACACTATCGCGTTCCTGCACCGAGTCCAGGATGGGCCAGCCA
>JAGRHI010000369.1:672-1834 GCA_020445045.1 Candidatus Competibacteraceae bacterium | reverse complement strand
GGCGGCGCTGGCGGGCGTGCCGCCGATGGTGATCCAGCAGGCTCGTCAGCGGCTGCGATTGCTGGAGCGGCAAATGCTGCGGCGGGAGTTGACGGGCCGGTCGGCGGCAACCCCGCAACTGTCATTGTTCGGCGAGGCTACGCATCCGGCGGCGGCCGCGTTGGCGGAACTCGACCTTGACGCGCTGGCGCCGGAACAGGCGCTGGCGGAACTGCGGCGGCTGAAAGCGTTGGCCGGTTCATAACACCCGACAAAACTCTCGCGATCCGCCAGGAGCAACCTCGTGCCATTAACCCCCCGCCAACGCTCCCAACTATTCTCGCAACTGGCGACGATGGAACACGCGGGTATTTTGCCCGCGCAAGCCTTCGCCATGATCGGGCGCGATTTGCCCGCCGATGCACGGCAAGCCTTGGCGCGAACCGCCGTCGCGCTCACCAAGGGCGCGGATTTGGCGAAAGCGGGGCAAAACAGCGGCCTATGGCTACCCTGGGAAGCGCGACTGGTGCACGCGGCGGCAACGGGTGGGCGGCTGGAATCCCTCTACAACCGTCTGAGCGAACATTACGCCAGCCGCGCCCAGTTGTTTGGCCGCTTGAAGTCGCGGCTGGTGTTCCCCTTCCTGATCCTGACGCTGGCCAGCTTCGTCGCGCCCTTTCCGGCGCTGTTCCAAGGCGCCATCGGCGCGGGCGGCTATCTGCTGCGCGCCATCGCACCGCCCCTGTTGCTGTACGGCGGTCTGCGCCTGCTCGCGTCCGCCTACCGCCAACAACTGGCCCGTGAAGAAACCAGCGCGACGGGGTCCAAGTTGCTGCGAGCCATCCCCGTCCTCGGCGGATTGCTGGCCCGGCAACAGCGGCGCGATGGGCTGTTCAGCTTGCTGCTGTTACTGGAATCCGGCGTGCCGATTTTGGAGGCGCTGCCATTGGCCGGCAAAAGCGTTGCCGATCCGCTGTTGCGCGCCCGATTCGCGGGCGCGGCGGCGGCGCTGGCCGACAACCGGTCAGGGATCGCCGAAACCTTGCATCGTTACGGCGTGGTGGACGATGCCGGCGCGACGGCCTTGTTCGCCAGCGGCGAGGTGGCGGGCCGGTTGGACGACGTCATTCGTCACCAACTCCGTCAGTGGGATGCCCGGCTGGAACTGCAATGGGATACGCTG
>JAGRHI010000369.1:0-621 GCA_020445045.1 Candidatus Competibacteraceae bacterium | reverse complement strand
GTGGCGGGGTTCATGATCATGGGAATCGTGAGCGGTTTTTCGGGAATGACGAGACCGCTATAGCACGATTTCACGATGGGGATGGTTTGCTCGGGAGAAGACGATGGCGACATTCCACGATTTGCGGCTCCGGCGACGGGAGTTGCTGAACGAGTTGGAGGAACTGGAAGAAGCGGTCGCGGAACTGACGGCGATTCTGCATGAAGCGGTGGACATCGATGACGAGCAACGCACCGAACATCACGAACGTCTGACGTGGTTGCAACGCCAACAGGCTGGCGCCCTGGTGGTGCTGAGCGAAACGGAGCGCGTGCTGTTGACCTTCGGCACGGACGGCTGGGACGAGGAGTAAACTCAAACCAGGCCCAGCAACCGTTCCTCTTCCTGGGTTTCCTGCTCCCGCTGCTGCAAGGTCCACATCTGGGCGTACAGCCCATCCTGTTGCAGCAGATCCCGATGTGTGCCCTGCTCCCGTACCCGGCCGTGCTCCAACACCAGAATCTGGTCGGCATCGACGATGGTGGACAGCCGGTGGGCGATGACCAGGGTGGTGTGATCAGCGGCCACCGCGCGCAAGGCGTGCAGGATCGCGCGTTCGGATTTGCTGTCCAGCGCCGAGGT
>JAGRHI010000053.1 GCA_020445045.1 Candidatus Competibacteraceae bacterium | reverse complement strand
TGAAACTTGTTTGGGAACAAATCTAATACATATAACTCAAATGAGTGACCAGAGGTCAGTACATCTATGTTACGGATGAGCAATTTAAAATGATTAGGTATAATTATGGATGGGTTTTAATAATCGAGCGCATAGTCAGGCGAAATTATTGGCTTCGTTTAGCAGCTCAGCCTTTTTATAAAGTGTGGTTATGGTGGCTGCAGCGTTGTAGGAATCCTAGAATCAGAATTTTCGAGCGCCTGCTTAACGTGCTTGAATCAGGATCTGTTGTGATTCATGTACCGGATTATTATGGTTCGTTCGAGATGGATATACGATCTCATATCTTAAAGCGTCTAGTGGTTACTGGATATTATGAACCACAGCTTTTGAAGCTAGTTAAATCTCACATTAAACGCAATGTGGATGCAATAGATGTTGGTGCTAATATTGGTCTCTACACAGTATTATTTGCAAATTTAATTAGCCCAACTAACAAGGTCCTAGCTATTGAGCCCATACCATCAGTATTATACTATTTGCATAGAAACATTAAGCGCAATAATCTGGGTAACCAAGTTATCTTTTTCGAGGGAGTTTCTAAGGAATGTTCTGGCTTGGCTGAGATACAAACTGTTATTGGTAATGAAGAGTACTCGAGCATGAGAGACATTGCTCATCCTAGTGCAAGAGAGATGAAATTTCTACAGATTACAGTATCTGGAGAGACTATTGATAATCTCGTTAAGTTAAATTCATTATCTCCTGGTTTTATCAAGATTGATACGGAAGGAGCCGAATTGATGGTGTTAAAAGGAGCACTGAGGACACTGGAAACAGCACGACCTGTAATTATTTCTGAATTATCAGACAGGCTCTTGGCGGGATTTAATTCAGATACTGACGAAGTCTTGTCTCTTCTTGAGGGGAAAGGGTATGTGGTTATAGATGTACTGACAGGACATCGGCCCATAAAACCTTTCCATGGTAATATTATCGCCTTACCCAAGTAAATAGAATAGCTACTGAATAATAGACACATCAACTCACACTAACGGAATTGAGAACGCAAAATATGCTAATTGTCTGTAACGGTATGGCCCGATCTGGGTCTACGCTCCAATATAATTTAGTTAGAAGCTTAGTAGAACGTAGAGGGTTGGGGTATGGGCATGGTTCTTTTTCTGGACACCAACTTGGTGAAAACTTGGAGTTGATCTTTGAATTTGCACAGGATACTGAATTTCACATTATAAAAACACATGATTGGTTAGATTGGATTGCAGATTTAGTGCGGAATGGCCAAGCGTCTTTACTGTACTCGTATAGGGACATTCGGGATGTATCTGTGTCGCTACGGCAGATGTTTGGACACGATGATGATTCACTTACCAAGGCCCTTGATAAGGCAATAGATGTTTACTACCGCGTTCTTGGATTGGAAGGAAGCTTTATACAGCGCTATGAAGATTTAACACATGATCTACAGCAAAGTGTTGTAGATTTAGGTTCTTGCCTTGACATAGCAGTAACGGAAAATGAAGCTAGGGTAATCTCTATTGAGTTCAGTATTGATGCAATAGCAAAACGAGTGGGCAAAAAATCCATGAAAACTCGAGTTGGCAATGTCCTACTGAAGCTTCTTTCCCGCATGGAGGTACCTTATCTGGCCCGTGTCATGGGTGTACCACAGGAGTGGAGGCAACGTGTTGCCGTAAGTCTAAAAGGATATAATTTTAATGATCAATTCTATCCAGGGCATATCTCGGAAACCCATGGGGCAAGCGTGTGGCGTGATAAACTTTCCAAAGATGAGGCTAGAAAACTCACAGATCGATATGGGAATTGGTTACGGGATGCTGGATATGATCAAATCTAAGAATACAAGTAGGGAAGAGATTGATGCATGGCGAACCACCTTAATTGCGGTTATCTGTGACCAACTATTTAGCTAACAAACGTGTTTCGTGATGCGCGTGCTTATATTTGAGCCTGGATTTGGAGGGCATCGTCTGACTACAGCACGGCGATTGATTCAGGCTTTGAAAGCACTTCCTGTCGATGTAGTTGTTGCAACTAGCCCGGCTGCGCCTGAATCTGTGGAATGGTCGGTCCAGCTCCATCAACAGCTCTCTGAGGTTGTCGTTGACCCGTCGGTTCGAATTGTTAGTGGTACACCTTTACAGTGGGCATGGAGTAGCCTGCGCGCGCTCCAAGCCGCATGGCGTCAACATCAAGTAGATCATATTATTGTCCCAGTTGCAGATGGCATCGCGCAATTCCATGGAATATCGAATTCGCTTGGGATCTTTCGTCCTCCGCCAGGTGTCGAGATCGAGGGGCTGATGATGCGAGGTGGTTTCGGATATCCTGAGTCAGTACATAGACGCGGTGAGGTCATGAGGCGAGCATCTGCGATTGCCGCTTTGCGGGCACCATGGACTTCGCTCCATCACCTAGATCCCTTTAGCGCCAGTTACCTTCTGCATCAGAGTGATAGCATGCTGGGTCATAAGCTCCCGCGAGTGGTTCAGATGCCAGATGCCGTAGAGGTGCCTGTGATGGACTCTTGCCAAGCTCGCCGGGTACTCGGATTGCCCGAAGAAGGGCGGTACCTTGTGTGCGCAGGTGGATTATCACCACGTAAGGGAGTAGACAAGCTCATCCGCGCCTTTGCGGTTGCCCCTCTCGGCGCTAGTGATCGGTTATTGTTGGCTGGGCGCGCGTCCCCAGAAATACGGGCTATCCTCGACTCGGAGTCGGTGGAACTCGTAGCCCAGAATCGCATTATTTGTATTGATCGCTATCTTAGTGAGAACGAGTTTGCGGCTGCTTTGGGAGCCGCGAACCTTGTCGTTACACCGTATCCGGATCATCTGGCTTCAGCGAGCATCGTCATAGCTGCGGCAGCGGCAAAACGGCCTGTCCTGGGATCTGACAAGGGGTGGATTGGTCGTATCGTACCCTTTTTCGACTTGGGCTGGACCAGTTTGGTCAGCGAGAGTCGAGTGTTTGGGGAGGCAATTAGAATGGCGCTCGATGCCGCCAAGGATTATTGCGCCACTGAGATGACTCGCAGGTTCGTGGCCTTCCATACGGTCCAAAACATGCGGTTGACATGGACGCAACGTATTCGCGAGCGACTAGGCATTGCAACAGGCACAATGAATTGTTCCTGGGATTGGGTGGTGACTGGGCATTCATCCAGTGTGTCGATGTCTGTGCCCCAAGATCTCAACAACAAGGCTCAAACTTGTCCCTGAGTTATGGACGTATCGCCGCCGCCGGGCTGACATGGTCGTTCTTTCTTGTGGCGTGGTCAAAACTGGGAAGCCTTATCGCCCAGATGGGCTTAGGATGGCTGCTTGCCAAGGATGACTTTAAGCTTTACGCTTTGGCGATCGGAATCATGTCCCTTGTGTCCGCACTGCGGGAAAATGGCCTGCAACGGCTACTCATACAGCAGGGTCACCGCTTTGATGAACTCGCAGTCCCGACCCGCAGGATTGCGATTCTAATGCACATGATCGCGGCGGTGCTGCTCATCGGACTCGCGATCCCGGCCGCGTCTTATTACGGTGAACCTGCATTAACACCACTCATCTGGGTCATGGCTGCATCTCTGCCCTTGACTGCGATTCCCACTGTGTATGCCAGCAAGCTTGCCATTGATCTCCAGTTCGGTACGCTCGCGAAGATCCAGTCTGTTTCAGCTGTGTTGCGCCCACTAGCCATGCTGGGACTGGCAGCAGCCGGCTTCGGTCCCTATAGTTTTGTGCTTCCATTACTCATCGTGGCGGGGTATGAGTGGGCGGCTTTGCGACGCGTGGCCGGCAAGCTTCCACTTTCGAATCGTAGCACTTGGGGTGTAGTCAAGGAATGGTTCCCACAGTTGCGATGGATCATACTCGCCCAGCCAGCGATATCTCTTTCCATGCAAGCTGATTATCTTATTGTTGGGAAACTGCAGCCGGATGCACTGGCTGCTTATTTCTTTGGGTTTCAACTCGCCGTATCATTTGTTGTCCTCTTCGGACAGTCAGTCAAAAATGTCATGCTTCCTGTCCTTCGGCGGTTATCAAGCGAACGTGAACGGTGCGCGGTTGCTTTCGCGAGAGTAGTACAAACCTTGGTGCTTTTGGCTGGTCCGATTGGGATCGGCATGGCGCTGGTGAGTGAGCCGGTTATCAACTGGATATGGGACGGCAAGTGGGATGCGGCCGTGCCAGTGGTACAGGCAATGGCGCTTTGCATGCCGTTCATGGTGCTAGGTCCCTTGGGAATTACCACGATGGAGGCGCTGGGGAGATGGCATCTAGTCACTATAACGATGTATGGTTTCGTCATGCTGCTTATTGCCGCAGCTAGTGCAGGCGCGTTACTGGGTGGACCAGGACTTATTGCGTTGCTTGTCGGAATTCAGTACATCGGGCGTGGATTGACGCTCAGCATGATCGCTGGACGTGGACTGGGTCTTCGTGGTTTGGACTTGGCGAAACAATGTGTAACTGGCTTTTTCTGCTCACTGCTTGCCGGAGGAATCGCAATCGGCGCTTCATGGTGGAGTCCACATTCGCAGATTCCCTGGATCGATGTGGGCATTCGTGCAATGTTCTATATTCTTGCGATTCTTGTGCTTTGGGCGACCCTATTCCGCGCGGATGTGAGGATATTGTTACGAATCTTGAGACCTAACAACACATTTGCCAAATAAAGTGACTAAGCATCCAATACCAACGAAATGTAACAATTATGTTCAAGTTGTGGAGAAAATGATGACCGCGAAATTTCCTTCCGCTGATGTAACCTCCACTCGTTTAGGAGACTCTCCATGAATTTTCTACTAGATAATTCTGAACAGTGAGTTGGTTTTCAGATGTTTTAGTTGCGTGGATGACGTGAGTAATTTTATGTGATGATTTTTGTATTTCTATTAGTTTCTATTATCGCTGGGTTGTATGTATATCGTACTCCAGCAGCTTGCTTTGCCTTTGTTCTCTGCATGTTTGCGTTGGAGCAGTGGGTCCAGTCGAAAAGTTCATTCTTTGTCGAGTACCCTTGGTTAATAAACGTAGCTGTGGGTGGTCTAGTTTTATTGGCGCTGATCGTAAAGCGCTTTCGTGGTGAGAAACTGATTCCAGCAGTGCCGGTTATCGGCTGGTTAGTGGTGCTCCTCTATGTCTATGCGTTGGCCTCCTTAAGTTGGACTCCTCGATCCGATCTGGCGCTAGTACAATGGGTTAAAGGGGGACCTCTCATTATTGTCAGCTTTTTATTGCCCTTGGTCGTTCGATCATACAGTGACTTGATAGCGGGGCAACGCGCATTGCTTATAGTTGGACCTCTGACGCTTGTTCTTCTTGTTTTCTTCGGTGGCGAGTGGCAAGGGCGCAAATTGATACTCGAGACCACAGGGACTCTATCAGGTAATCAAGGAAATCCGCTTGCCATTGCTAACTGTGCTGCTTACACTATCATTACGATAGTATTGTTCAATTTTCAGCGCGGTAAACTTTATTGGGAATTTTTCCGATGGTTTGTGGTGGTAATAGGATTAATTCTTGTCATCCGCTCCGGTTCTCGTGGCCAATTAATGGGTTTGTTCATTAGTATCTTCTTGATGATACCAGTCGGCCGACGAATTGATCATCCAGTTCGGTTCATGTCGTTGATGGTAGGTCTTGGCGGGATGGTCGCTATCTTCGATTGGGTATGGTCCGAGTATGCCACAGGCATTCCTAGATGGACTGAAGAAGGTGCCATGGATTCTGTTGATGATCGACTAGAGATGATAAGCATTCTTCTGCGGTACTGGTGGAATACACCTCTATCGTGGTTTCCGGGTCTTGGTAACTCTGCGAGTTTCGATCCAACTATCTTGGGTTTCTACCCACATAATGTTATTGTTGAAATTCTGGCTGAAGAAGGGCTAGTTGGGTTCGCTCTATTCATTGCGATCATGGTCGGAACTGGTTACAGTTTCTGGCATCTCGCTAGAAAGGTACGTCTTCATCAGGAAGCCGCACGCAGTCCATTGGCGATTCTTGGAGCGATAATGATTTTTCATCTCATCCTGTCGATGAAACAAGGTAGCTTGCTCGGTAACTCGATCCTGTTTGCTGCTGCCATCATGATTTCCAGGATCAGTTTGATCGAGCGCCGAAAAGCGGTAAAAGAAAAAGTATTAGCATCTCGGCGGTCATTACTACTTGGCGCTAATTTGGTGGGTAGATATTTCAATCCAAGATAGTTGGTCTAAATTTGAGTTTATGAAATGGGATGATGATATTTTTAAAATGAATACGAAATATCAAAACAAGTTAATTATTTGTACCATTTTGGCTATCTTAATTGTTCTTTATTATTTTAGCGAAATGGTTGTCGTTCATGCAATTCAAAGTACACATGAGGTAGTAGTCGCCAAACAGGCCAAACCAGATTGGAACCAATTACCAGTAATCGCCATGCATGGTGGGCTAGAGGTCTTTTGGAACGTTCTTGACGGAACGAATAGGGAAAACGAGGCTCAAGCACTCGCCCACGGTTTCATGCCTATCACATTGCTCAATACCTATGCTGACTACCATGGTGAGCAGCGGGAAAATATTGCGCGGTATCTCCGTAAAGGCAATAAAAATCCTTGGATCAAACCATCTTTTTTTGAGCGGATCATTAAGCGCAATATTACCATGCGACCAAGCAGTGGTACTTATGTCCATGACATTGAATTTGGATTCCAAGAAAATATCGAAAAAGCTTGGGCTGATCCGTCTATCCGTACAGCCTCTGGGGTGGAAACTTTCCATAGCTTTGAAGAAGCTTACTTCCGAAAATGGGCCGAATGGTTTTGGCTACCCATCAAATGGACAAAAGAGATTTATCCAGATTCTCGCGTTGGCCTTTATGGGGTACAACCTTTCCGTCGAGACTATTGGGGGATTGTAGGTAAAACAGCGCAACAGATTGATGGAACACACCGCTCTGACCGGAAATTCTGGCAATACATTGATCAATATGTTGATTTTTATATCGCGAGTATTTATGCTTTCTATGATTCTCCAGGGACAATTTTTTATATGGCTTCAAATATCGAAGAGAACTATCTGCGTACACGACAATTTGGCGATAAACCTTTGTTCGCCTATGAGTGGCTTCGGTTTCATAATTCCAATATGATAGAGGGAAATCGTGAACTTGAACCTTATCTTGTCGAGGCCATGGCTATAATTCCTTTCTTTAGCGGAGCGAAAGGAATTGTTTTGTGGGGCTATGAGCCACATTTGAAGCTTGGGGATGGACCACCTTACGTAACATTGCCACTCTTCATGCAATCCCTCAATAGAGTTGCGCGCTTGTCTGACAAGATTAGCAAAGCCCATCTTGTTATTGATGAACCAGCCTCTGTTTTATGGACAGAGAAACGTCCACTTATCCGTCGATTGATCGTCAGTGACGAAGAATGCATCGTTATGGCGATTAACCCTTGGCAAGCAGAAACTGATGAAACTCAAGTACCCGTAAGATGTGGAAAAATAACCAACCAAGTCACAATAAAAGGACGTCATACGACGTTGACTAAAATTGGTGAGATGACAACAATACTACCGTAACTCGAAAGAATCAGGTTTTCTTTGCAGTCTTCCAAAAATTACCTTTCTGATCGCGTCTTATGCCAGAACTATGCGTATTTTAGTATTGCAGCCTGTCATACCAACTTACCGGAAGCGAGTATTCGAAATACTCTCAGCAAGTAGTGATCCTATATTCACTATCGTTGCAGGTAATCGTGCAGTCGGATTGCGCACATTGCAAGGTAATGAATTGCAGAAAATTCGGCATTATCTTGTTGAACCAAGAAATATTCAATTTTTTTCAAGAGATAGTTTAGCTTGGTATCCTGAAGCTTGGCGTTTGGTGCGTGATAAGAAGCCGGATTGTGTGATTATTACTGGAAATGTTTACGATTTGACGAGTTGGCTTGTGCTGTTATGGGGACGCTGGTGCAATATACCTGTCCTTGCCTGGACGCATGGCCTTAAGAAACCTGAGTTTGGACCGAAATGGTGGTTTAGGCGTGCTTTCTATAATCTTGCGCGTGGGCTTTTTCTGTATGGAAATTATGCGAAGAAGTTATTAATCGAAGGAGGCTTATCTGTCGATCGGATTCATGTTATTTATAATTCGTTGGATATCTTGTTACAGCAAGCAGCCGAGGCGAAAGTATATGAGGAGGATGTTCAACAGTTACGCAAGGAACTTGAGATAGCTACTAACGCTTCTGTACTTATTTTTATCGGGCGAATTCTTTCTCGTAGAGGGTTAAGTATTACTTTAAAAGCTATTTCTATTTTTAAAGCACAAGGACGTGATATTCATCTCCTTTTTATTGGCGATGGGGATGATACAAACAATTTGCGTGATCTTTCAATTAGATTGGGTATTGGGAATAAGGCTCATTTTATAGGTGCAATCCATGATGAAGTAGAAATTGCTAAATATATGAAGCTGAGTGCAGCGGCCGTAATTTTAGGGGGGGGGTTACCAATTATCCATCCAATGGGTTATGGTGTGCCACCGATTATTTCTGATAATTTGGCAGATCATGGTCCTGAGTGGGAAGCTGTTGAAGAAGGAAAGACGGGCTACTTCTTTCGTGATAATGATCTAAATTCTCTTGTCTCCACTATTAATAGATGTTTTGAAGACGAGACAAAACGTCTTCTTATCTCTAAGAATGCTCGTAAACGAGCAATTGAGCGCTACTCCTCGGAACACCATGCCATGCGAATTATCGAAGGTATATATCGCTTCACCGATCTTGATCGCAATATGGTAAAAAATACAGATTAACCACACTATATTTAGCGGCCATGAATTATTTGTGGATTTATAGGTTGGGTTACCTGAAAGCCTACAAAATCTGCAACGAACACTGTACTCCCGATTTATAAGCTATTTTTTCAGCTATATAGTCCTGCTAATAGCTATCCCCATATATCCAATGAATTAAATTCGAATTGAGTGGTCTAATTTTTATAAGAAAGTTCATCAGATACTCTCTATTTTCGAGGGGAGCTGCCATGAAAGCTGAGTGGATGTTTGATGCCCGTAAAATTCCTGATCAAGTGATGAATTACCTACGAAGAATCGCGGTTCGTGCGATAGAAGAAAAGCATTATAGTCCAGAGTTGGTTGCTGATTTGTTCGGCATGGATCGAACGAGCATTTATGATGGGCTCCGTAAATATCGGCGGCAAGGTGAAGATGCTTTGGATACCCGTAAAGCACCGGGTGCGCCGTGGATCATCACTCCCGATATCGATGCGTGGCTGAAAGACACCATTGTTCATTCGACCCCCGCCGACCATGGATATGATACGGTATTGTGGACCTTAAAAATCATGGTCGATTTGTTGAGAGAGCGATTCGGGCTCTGGGTGTCGGAGGCCACCGTGAATCTTCATCTTCATGCGTTAGGGTTGAGTTACCAACAACCATGTTATCGCGCTTTCGGTCGTGATCCAGCGAAAATCAAACAGTTCGTTGAAACAGAATTTAAAGATCTTCAAAAACTTGCACAGGAATTGAAGGCTGATATCGCGTTTGAGGATGAAGCGTGGATCGGCTGTGGCAATCATTCGGGACGGACGTGGGGTTTGGTGGGTCAACCCCCGGAAATCAGGGCCTGCGATGAAAAAAGGGGTTATCATGTCTTATCGATGGTCACGGCGGAGGGAGAATTAATATTTGACGTGAAGACCGAGAAGCTCGTCAGTTCGGTTTACATTGCCTTTCTGAAAAAAGTGATCGGCAATCGAACGCGCCCGCTCATCGTGATTGCGGATAAAGCCTCCTATCATACGTCACATGCAGTGAAAAAATTCGCGGAGGATCATGCGCAACAAATTCGGTTGTTCTTTTTGCCGCCCCATTCCCCTGAGATCAATCCTGATGAACAAGTTTGGAATGAGATTAAACATCGCCAGTTAATGTCTATTAGAAAGATTATAGTAGTTTTTGTGACATGATTATCGACATTATTGCAGGCGCACGCCCGAATTTTATGAAAATCGCGCCAATTATTCGGGCACTGAGGGTTAGATGGACGAAGGGCGGGCTATTGCGCTACCGTTTGGTGCATACTGGCCAGCATTATGATGCTCGCCTGTCGAGTGATTTTTTTGTTCAACTCGATATTCCTGAGCCGGATGTGAATTTGGAAGTGGGTTCTGGCACCCAAGCTGAACAAGCGGCAGCAGTGATGATTCGCTACGAGCGATTGCTACTGGAGATACGCTCGGATTTGTGCTTAGTGGTAGGGGATGTAACCTCAACCATGGCCTGCGCCATCGCGGCTCAGAAGCTGTGCGTGCCGGTGGCGCACGTAGAGGGTGGTATCCGTTCCGGAGATTGGACCATGCCAGAGGAAATCAACCGGATGGTGACGGATGCCATCACCAACTGGTTTTTCACTACCAGCACCTATGCCAATGAAAATTTACGCAAAGCTGGCGTAAGCGAGGAGCGAATTTTCTTTGTTGGCAATACCATGATTGATACCCTACTAGCCAACCTAGAGCGGTTGCGGCCGCCTGTGTTCTGGACTGATATGGGATTACGAGTGGGTAATTATTTTGTTGTGACACTACACCGGCCGGTCAATGTAGATGAGGTCGGCACGCTGGCACGGATGCTGGCAGCGATCAGCGAGGAGACGCGTGGTCTGCCAGTGGTTTTCCCGGTGCATCCGCGTACTGCCAAGACCCTGCGTGAACTTGCTGATCTGCCTGCTAGTCTGCGACTGGTGGAGCCGCAGCCCTATCTGGAGTTTAACTATCTGGTCAAGCATTCCAAGGCGGTGATCACCGATTCCGGTGGTGTTACCGAAGAGGCTACCGTGCTGGGAGTGCCCTGCATGACATTGCGCGATACTACCGAGCGGCCTGAAACCATTACCATTGGCACCAATGCCTTGATCGGCACCGACCCCGACAAGCTCGCGCCTGCACTTAATCGGCTGTTTTCTGGTGAGTGGCAACGGGGTGAAATTCCTGAGCTTTGGGATGGACATGCAGCAGAACGGATCGTGTATGTGTTGGAAAGAATTTTACCATGTCACCAATAACATCATAGATGAAACCGTTAAATAACGGACACTGCCATGAAAGTGTGATTTTGCCGATAGAAGTTGGATTTGTCACGGCTTCCATTTCACGTCAGGCAGGGGGGCTGTTTTGGGCAATGAATTCACTTTCCAAGAGTCTCCAGGATACAGGATGCCAAGTTCAGGTTTTTTCTGGAATAGATCAAGATACCGAAAGCGATTTATCCTCTTGGGCCGGATTGTCAGTACATGCTTTGGATCGGTGGGGACCGTCGGCATTCGGTTATCTTCCCGCAATGGTTTCCTGCTTGTATAGCAGTACATGTAATCTTCTTCATGCGCATGGATTATGGATGTATCCATCCATAGCTACATGGCGGTGGGCAAGGCGTACCCTTAAACCCTATCTGGTGACTCCACATGGCATGTTGGATCCATGGGCTGTTCGCAACGCTCGCTGGAAAAAATGGATTGCCGGCTGGTTCTACGAAAACACTCACTTGCATGGCGCCGCCTGCTTGCATGCACTCTGTAAATCAGAAGCCGAAGCCATCCGTGCCTACGGTTTGCATAACCCGATCTGTATTATCCCCAATGGTATCGACCCTCCAACTCCAGAGTTAACTGGCCCGCCACCCTGGCAGCCCGCCCTTTCCAATGATGTTAAGGTGTTATTCTATATTGGGCGATTGCATCCCAAGAAAGGATTACCTCACCTATTGCGTGCCTGGAGTCTGATCCGCTCGTCCGGTTCGCCCGCCAATGACTGGCATTTGGTCATCGCTGGTTGGGATCAGAATGGCCATGAAAACGAACTGAAAGCGCTCGCCCAGCAACAGGGCATTCAAAGATATGTCCATTTCATCGGTCCTCAATTCGGTGATGCCAAACATGCCAGCTATCGCCACGCCGACGCCTTTATCCTGCCTTCTTTCAGCGAAGGCTTGCCGATGACGGTGCTAGAGGCTTGGAGCTATGGCCTGCCGGTTCTGATGACCCCGCAATGTAATCTGCTCGAAGGTTTCCAATCTCAAGCCGCGCTGCGCATTGACCCAATACCGGAACGCATCGCCCAAGGACTTGCTACTTTATTCGCCATGACTGACGACGAGCGAACCGCGATGGGTAGACGGGGGCAGGTGCTGGTAGCGCAACGGTTCAACTGGCTCGGTATCGCCGAACAAATGCTGTCGGTTTATCGATGGGTATTGGGGCAAGATGATAGGCCAGATTGTGTGCTGACAGATTGAAAACGAACCCATGCCTACTAAGCTCCATGTTCAACGACTCACATTTGGCAACAAATTGGTCCGTGTTCTGTGGAATGCTGTCTGGCTGTTGTTTTTCCGACCCAGTCCGGTCCCGCTGCACGGCTGGCGACGATTTTTACTGCGGCTGTTTGGCGCGAAGATCGGCAAACCCGCTTATCTCTATCCTTCAACCCGAATCTGGGCGCCCTGGAACCTGGAAATGGGCAACCACAGCACTTTGGCTAGTGGGGTGGATTGTTACTGTGTGGATAAAATTAAAATAGGCTCGTTTACTACGATCAGCCAATACAGTTTTCTTTGCACGGCCAGCCATGACTACCTTGATCCCGTCATCCTGCATTGGCCGCAGATGCCTCTCGTGACTGCCCCGATCACTCTAGGCGACCGGGTCTGGATCACCGCCGACGTCTTCATTGCCCCTGGCGTCGCGGTTGGCGATGGTACGGTCGTGCTGGCACGGTCGAACGTCTTCTCCGATCTACCCTCTTGGGTCGTTGTTTCAGGCAACCCGGCGACCATTCAAAAAGAACGTGTACTGCACCTGGACGCACCATCCACTTAGGAGCACTCATGCTGACCTCTCCCTGGTTTATTTACCTCAGAACCCTAACCCGGAAACTCAGACTCAACCAGTTCATTGGTCGGCTAATTGTGAACGGTCGCTACGAAGACCGTTTTGGCCCTGCCTTACAGGCCGAGGTGCGTCCAGGCGATACGGTTTGGGATATCGGTGCTAATCTGGGTCTTTATACTCAGAAATTCATCGCTGGCGTCGGCCCATCGGGTTGTGTAGTGGCCTTCGAGCCGGTTCCCGCTTGCTTTGCGCAACTGCGCCAGCGCCTCGCGGAGTCGCCCCAGATCAAGCTGCACAATGTGGCGATGGGTGATGCTGATGGACAGATCGCGATGAGCCTTGAAGCCGATCCCTTGGCAGCCACCCATCGGGTAGTTGATATCGAACACGCGGGCGGAAGCGAGAATCTGGTACAAGTGGAGGTACGGTCTGCCGCCTCGTTGGTCGCCAGTGAGCCAGAACTATTTCCTAATGTAGTCAAGATCGATGTCGAAGGACATGAGGGCGCGGTGATGGATGGCATGCACAGCCTGCTGCCAGACTGCCGGTTACGTTGTATTGGGATCGAAGTTCACTTTGGGTTGCTTGCTGACCGAGGTGAAAGCACCAGGCCGAAGCAGATGGAGCGTACCCTGCTGCAACACGGCTTTCGGATGCGCTGGACTGATCCCTCGCATTTGCTTGCCGTGCGATGAAGATTTCTATGCAGAGCATCATTCTCCCTGGCACCGATCTACCAACCTCCCGGCTAGGCTTTGGAACCGCCTCACTACATCACGCCTTTTGCTCCAGAGAGCGCCAGGCGTTGCTGGGCGCGGCATTGGACGCCGGCCTCACTCATTTCGACACCGCCCGAATCTACGGCGAGGGGCTAGCCGAACGCGAACTGGGCCGGTTTCTTGGCAAGAAGACTCGTAACGAGGTCACTATCGCCACCAAATTTGGAATTTCCGCGAATCCCACCCTCGAACGATTTCCTCTTCTGATGTACGCCCAGCGTGCCCTGGGTGGGGTGGGGCGCCGCCTCGTGCCTCAGTGGTGGGATCACCGCCGCATCATTTCCCACGAACAGGCCGAAACAAGCCTGACCGCTTCCTTAAAAGCCTTGCAAACCGATTGGATCGACATCCTGTTCGTGCATGAACCGCAGCTCGCTGACGTTGGTGCCTTGTTAGGCATGGCGGACTGGCTGGAACGGCAGAAGGCCTGTGGCCGGGTGCGCTGGCTCGGCCTGGCGGGCAATGCCCGTCATTGTATCGATGTAGCCCAACAAACCGATCGCCTGTTTGAGATCTTGCAGGTGGAAGATTCGCTGGCGGCGCATGAAGCCGATGTCGTGACCCAAACCGGACATCCTCTGCAAATCACCTTTGGCTACTTGCGCCAGGCCACGGCCGCGCAACCGCAAGCCGACGGCTCGGCGGTGATGCAAGCCGCGCTGGCGCGCAACCCACACGGCATGATTCTCGTGTCCAGCCGTCAACCTCAACGACTGCGGACGCTGGTGGCGCTGACGGCATAAAGACTTAGGAACGTGTCTTGATCAAAGATCTGAAACTGGTGGAGGATCGGGTGGACTATTCCACGCCGGTTTGCATTATTGGTGCCGGTACGGTTGGGATCTTTCTCAGCCAGCAACTGCGGAAACAGGGAATTCGGGTCGTGCTACTGGAAGCCGGGGATATAGTGGCGCGCAAGCCCGACGAACTGGATCAGCGCTGCGTGCAGCACGGTATTCGCTATCGCGGTGCTGACTTGGGGCGCAGCTTTGGCTTGGGCGGTACCTCCGTGTTGTGGGGTGGTCAGATGCTTCCACTGACGCCGTCCGACATGGCCGCGCGTCCCGCCGTGGATGTCGATGCCTGGCCACTGAGCTATACGGAATTGGCGCCCTATCTCTCGGTGGTCAAGCAGATGCTCGGACTACCGATGCCGGACGACAATGAAGAAGCTACCCTCCGGTTGCGCCATTTTCCCCATCTGTCCCGGTTGGATCCTGATTTTCAGTTGCGACTGTCAGAGTGGCTCCCATTCAAGATACGGAATTTTGCCAAGGCATTTACCACGGCGTTGCGAACCGACACTGAACTCGAAGTCTGGCTAAATGCGGCCGTCGTAGGCTTTAAATGTGCTCCGGGCTCTGCTACCCACATTACCTTAGTGGAAGCACGAAGCCGGAATGGCAAGACTCTGGTGGTGCGCCCGGAGGTGGTGGTGATCTGCGCGGGTGCGCTAGAATCTACCCGGCTGATGCTGGCTTTTGACCAAGCCTCACAAGGCTTGATCACCCGTTCCGGCGCCCCGCTCGGGCGGTATTTCACCGATCATCTCTCGGTGACCTGCGGGCGATTTGAATGCCGCGACTGGCGGCGGTATGATCTTGAAACCGCGCCAATTTTTACTGGTGGCGTCATGCGTACCCCGCGTCTTGAACTGTCCGCCGATGCTCAGCAGCGGCTGGCCGTCACCAGCGCCTTCGCCCACTTCACCTTTATAACGCACGGCGATACGGGGTTTGACGTGGTGCGCAACCTGCTGCGTCAGCGGCAAGGCGAGCAACAAGGATTAGGCCTGACGCCCAGAAAACTCTGGGGCATAGTCAGCGATGTCAGTGCCATGATCTTCTGGCGCAGCGTTTACCGTAGACTCTGGATTCCACGCCAAGCTGGTCTTCTGTTGCAAGTGGACATTGAGCAGATGCCTAACTGGAGTAGCCACCTGAGTCTCGCGGATGAACGCGACGACTTGGGCCGGAAGCGCCTGATGATTAAATGGCAGATCAAGCCCGACGATATTCGGGTTATTCGCGCGATTGCCAAGCGGGCCCTGCAGGCTTGGAACGCCTCATCGCTGCGTGATGTCGCCACCTTGCGGCTGACTCTCCCGCAGGAATTCGATGATTTCGAGTCCTTATACGATGTTTATCACCCCACTGGCACTTTGCGCATGGGCAGCGCCGCTGCGAACTCGGTGGTTGATCGTGATCTGCACGTGTGGACGCTAGAGAACGGCTACATTTCGAGTACAGCGGTATTCCCCTCCGCCGGCAGCGCCAATCCAGGATTGACCCATCTGGCGCTGACAGCCAGGCTGGCGGAGCACATCGCTAAGGCATTGAGATGAGCGGAAAATAAGTCGGGTGCATCCTGCGGCTGGCCAAATCGATGATCGCGGTAGCGCGAAAAATGTCATGTAACTCAATGAGGTAAGCCCCCGGCTCTGCCGGGGGACTCACCGAGGTTTGACCTATACGGCGGTCGTTGTGAATCTGGAGTCTCGACCAAGAGACGGGGATTCACAATGAAAGAGTATCAGAGTCTGAGCCATACGCGATGGGATTGTAATTCTACTTTGTCAGATTCATGTTTTTGATTTTTCGTAATAATTAAAGATAAGATAACCCTGATTAAATAACAAGGCTTGATGAAAGCGAACATGACAGAGAACCTAACAGAAGCACCCTCGGAAGCGGTCAAAAAAACTCGACCGCTGATGCCGAGGTCGGGTTGCTGGCCGGGATCGGTCAGCGGTTCCTGGACTTCTGCGAACGTTTCAGCGGTCACTTTCGTTGCCGAACCCGGACCGTGGAGGCCTCGGCGAGATACTACGTGCGCGGGTTGCTCCAGGCGGAAACCAAGAACATGGAGCGGATGGAAGAGGCGATTCCCGAGGCGGATCATCAAGCCTTGCACCACATGCTGAGCGAGTCGGCCTGGCCCGAACGGGCGGTGCTGGATCAGGTCGCCCAGGATGCGAACCGGTTGCTGGGCGGGCATACCGACAGCGCCCTGCTGATCGATGAAAGCGGGTGCCCGAAGAAAGGGATGCAGTCGGTGGGGGTGGCGCGGCAATGGTGTGGGCAGTTGGGCAAAGTCGAGAACTGCCAGGTCGGCGTATTCGCCGCCCTGAGTCGGGGAACCGAGGCGACCTTGATCGATGGCCGGTTATTTTTGCCCGAGGCGTGGACGCGCGATTCGGCGCGCTGCCAGGCGGCGGGCATTCCCAAGGCCCAACGGGGCTTCCAGCGCAAAACGGACCTGGACCTGGCGATGATCGTCCACGCCCGGCAGCAGGGCATCGGCTTTGCCTGGGTGGGTTTTGATGGCTTCTACGGCAGCGATCCGGCCTTCCTGCGCGCCCTCGACGCGCATGGGGAGGTCTTCGTCGGAGACGTGCACAAGGACCAGCGGATCTATCTGGAGGATCCGCGACCGGTCGTCCCGCCGGCCCAAACGGCCCGCGGTCGTCCGCCGACTCGCCTTCAGGCGCAAACCCCGGCGGTGCGGGTCGACCGCTGGGCACAGCAGCAACCGGCGGTGGCCTGGCAACCGGTTACCCTGCGCAACGGGACCAAGGGCCAGTTGCGAGTGGAGATCCTGCATCGGCGGGTGTGGCTGTGGGATGGTCAAGAACCCCAGGCCCGGCCGTGGCATCTGATCGTGCGCCGGGAGATCGACGACCCGACCGAGATCAAGTACAGCCTGAGCAACGCCCAAGAGCCTGAAGTCCGAGTGCATTCGCCCGAAGACGCCGCTCGACCTCGACGAGGCCCGGCGTCTGGTATCGGACTACATTGATGGTTACAACCAGCACCGCTTGCACAGCGCGATCGGCTACATTGCTCCAGCCGACAAGCTGGCAGGCAAGGCATCTGAGATACGGGCAAACCTTGGCTGACAACAAGGTTGTCTCTTAATTATAAACCGGAAAACTCCAATTCACGCTGAACCAGGACAACCCAATAAGCTCCCGGCTTTGCCGGGGGTCATTTAACTAATTGATAAAATGGATTACTACAAAAGGCATGTTTCATGAAGAATCCTCTCCGCAAACGCATTCTAGTGACTGGCGGTGCCGGGTTCCTTGGCTCGCACCTGTGCGAACGCCTATTGAGCTTGGGCCACGATGTGCTCTGCGCCGATAACTTTTTTACCAGCGCCAAGGACAATATTCTCCATCTACTCGATAATCCTCATTTCGAACTGATACGCCACGACATTACCTTTCCACTTTACATCGAAGTGGACGAAATTTATAACCTCGCCTGTCCGGCTTCACCCATCCACTATCAATTCGATCCGGTGCAGACTACCAAGACCAGCGTGCATGGCGCCATCAACATGCTGGGGCTCGCCAAGCGGGTCAAGGCAAAAATCTTCCAAGCCTCCACTAGCGAAGTGTACGGCGATCCCGAATTGCATCCGCAACGAGAAGACTACTGGGGCCACGTCAACCCCATCGGCTTGCGTTCCTGCTACGACGAGGGCAAGCGTTGCGCCGAGACCCTGTTTTTCGACTACCGTCGCCAGCACAATCTACGTATCAAGGTCGCGCGCATTTTCAATACCTATGGTCCCCGCATGCATCCCAATGACGGACGGGTGGTTTCCAACTTCATTATCCAGGCACTCAAGAGCCAACCGATCACCCTTTACGGCGACGGAGAACAAACCCGTTCTTTCTGTTACGTCGCCGACCTGATCGACGGCTTCATCCGCCTGATGGATAGCTCTGATGATTTTACGGGTCCAGTCAACCTCGGTAATCCCGGCGAATTCACCATTCGCCAACTAGCGGAGAAAATCATCGAGATGACCGGTTCCGCCTCGAAATTGATCTACCATCCGCTACCCGCCGACGACCCTCGCCAACGGCGCCCGGATATTACGCTCGCCAAGGAAGCTCTTGGTTGGGAACCAACCATTCATCTTGAGGAAGGGTTGGTTCACACTATTGCCTATTTCGACGATCTACTTCGGCAAGGATTGGCTTAATGGAAGAAGTCAAATCAAATGCTGATCTCAAGCTACCTATTACGGTCTTGCTAGCTACTAAAAACGAAGAGGTCAACTTGCCGCGCTGCTTAGCTGCACTGGTGCCGGTTGAAAGAGTCATTGTGCTGGACTCTAACAGCACTGACGCTACACCGAACATCGCGCTCCAATATGGGGCTGAAGTAGTACAATTTGACTACGGGGGCGGCTATCCAAAGAAACGGCAATGGGCACTGGATAATTTGACTCTCACCACGCCTTGGATTCTGCTACTTGATGCCGATGAAGTGGTGCCAAACACCCTGTGGTGGGAGATAGGTGAAGCGATTCACAAACTGGATACCCCAGATGCCTACTTGATTACCAAAGGTTTCCATTTTTTGGGGCGACGTTTTAACCATGGCGGTTTCTCTCATTCGGCGGTTCTGCTGTTTAAGACGGGCACGGCGCGCTTCGAGCAACTGTTCGATGATGATTCGAGTGGACTGGACATGGAAATCCACGAACGGGTTGTGGTCGATGGCAGGATTGGCAAGCTCGATACCCCTTTGATTCACGAAGACTTCAAGGGACTGGAAGCTTACATCAACCGCCACAACAAGTATTCCACCTGGGAAGCCCAGTTGCGTTACCGCTACCTGACCACCGGCCAGTACGGGAAAAAAACTATCGTTCCTCGCTTCCTCGGAAACTCACAGGAGCAACGGCGGTTTATCAAAACGCTGATCATTCGCGTACCCCTCGAGCAATGGCTCTGGTTCGCATATCACTATTTTTTTCGATTAGGCTTTCTCGAAGGCCGCGCTGGGCTGATCGCCTGTCAAATTCGGGCTAGTTACATCGCCCAAGTCAAGGCAAAAATTTACGAATTAAGATTGCGCCGAGCATGAGCACACTATGTGGAGAACCATGCACCTCTACCTTAGCAAACTCCTGCCGTTGCTAGTCTACCCGGTCAGCTTGACTCTGCTGTTAGCCGGGTTTTCCGGATTGTGCAGGATGCTGCGTTGGCGGTGGCTGGCCAGCTTCACCATTGTTCTAGCGATCCTAGTGCTGTGGATCAGCGCAACACCCGCAGTGGCTAAATTCTTGTGCGGTGCCCTCGAACGCCAATTTCCGCCAATCGCGATTGCGGATACTCCCACCGCCGACGCAATCATCGTGCTCGGCGGTGCGGTTGGTCAGACGTTGCCTCCCCGACTCGTCCCCGATCTAAACGATGCCATCGATCGAGTCGTTCATGCGGCGCGGCTGTACCGAGCTGGCAAGGCACCGCGTATCCTCATCGCCGCCGGCAATCTGCCTTGGGGACACACGCTTCGATCCGAAGCTGAACTCATCGCTGCTCTACTTACCGAGTGGGGCATACCTCATTCTGCTTTGCTGCTCGATACTACAAGCCGCAACACTGCCGAGAATGCCGAAAACGCTGGGGAGCTTATGGCGCGGCATCACCTGCACACCGGATTGCTAGTCACCTCCGCCGGCCACATGCCGCGCGCTTCGGCTCTGTTCCAAGCCGCCGGCGTGCAAGTGACGCCTTGCTCCACCGACCTGCGGGTGGTCGGTGAACAACGGGGCACGATATTCCAGTGGTTGCCCGATGTTACCGCCTTGACATTGACGACTCTCGCCATTAAGGAATGGCTCGGTCTACGGGTCAGCACCTGGAGCTTGTCATCGTCTGAATCATCGCCCGGACTATCGCCCGAAAAAGCATGAAAATTTCCGTCATCACCGCCGTCTATAACAACCACGCCACCTTGGCTGACGCTCTTAATTCGGTGCTGGCTCAGGATCATCCCGATTATGAGTTGATCGTTATCGACGGCGGTTCCACCGATGGTACACTGGATGTGCTCCAGCGCTACGCCGGGCGGCTCGCTCAGATCGTCAGCGAGCCGGATCGCGGCATCTACGATGCTCTCAACAAAGGCATCCGGCTCGCCACTGGCGACACCATCGGTTTCCTGCATTCCGACGACTCGTTCGCCGACGGCCAAGTGCTGTCGCTTATCGCCGCCGCCTTGGCCGATCCTGGCATAGACGCCTGCTATGGCGATTTGCGCTACGTCCGTCGGGACGAACCCAACCGGGTGGTGCGTCACTGGCGCGCGGGTCCATATCACCCGCGTCTTCTCGCCCGTGGTTGGATGCCTCCGCACCCGACCTTCTACGCCCGCCGCGCCGTCTACGAACGGCTCGGCGGTTTCGAGCTTGGCTATCGAATCGCCGCCGACTACGATTGCTTGCTGCGCTTTCTCGGCGCAGGACAAATAGCCTGCGCCTATATTCCCGAAGTTCTGGTCCACATGCGGCTTGGTGGAGCCAGTAACCGTTCGCTACGCAACCTCGTGCAAAAGTCTCGCGAAGACTATCGCGCTCTTCGCCAAAATCAGATTGGTGGATTGAATACACTGTTGATGAAAAATCTACAAAAGCTTCCGCAGTTCTTTAAAAGATAGACGAAGGGCAAAAGGTTTATACTTTGGTATCTATTCATTGACACCTACAATCTTCACATCCCATGAACAAAACCGCTCTCATCACTGGTATCACCGGCCAAGATGGCGCTTATCTGGCCGAACTCCTGCTCAACAAAGGCTACGCCGTCC
This sequence comes from Candidatus Competibacteraceae bacterium, assembly GCA_020445045.1. Lineage (GTDB taxonomy): Bacteria > Pseudomonadota > Gammaproteobacteria > Competibacterales > Competibacteraceae > Competibacter. The sequence continues at coordinate 7,202 of JAGRHI010000053.1, read as the reverse complement.
ACGGCATCAAGCGCCGCGCCTCGTTGTTCAACACCGACCGCATCGACCACCTCTACCAAGACCCGCACGCCTTCGACCGCCGCTTCGTCCTGCATTACGGCGACCTGACCGACGCCACCAACCTGATCCGGGTGCTTCAGCAGGTCCAACCGGACGAAATCTACAACCTCGCCGCGCAAAGCCACGTCCAAGTCTCTTTCGAAACTTCTGAATATACCGCCAACGCCGACGCCCTGGGCACGCTGCGGCTGCTGGAAGGCATCCGCATCCTCGGCCTGGAGCGGAAGACCCGGTTTTACCAGGCATCCACCAGCGAAATGTTCGGCCAGGCACGAGAAGTGCCCCAGCGGGAAACCACACCGTTCCATCCACGCAGCCCCTACGGCGCCGCCAAGGTCTACGGTTACTGGATCACCGTCAACTATCGCGAAGCCTACGGTTTGCACGCCAGCAACGGCATCCTGTTCAACCACGAAAGCCCGATTCGCGGCGAAACCTTTGTCACCCGCAAGATTACTCGCGCCGCCGCCCGCATCTACCTCGGCACGCAAAAAACCTTGTACCTGGGCAACCTCGATTCGAAACGCGACTGGGGCCACGCGGCGGATTACGTGCGCGCCATGTGGTTGATGCTGCAACAAGAGACGCCGGACGACTACGTCATCGCTACCGGAGAAACCCACACGGTGCGCGAATTCGTCGAACAGGCGTTCCGGGAACTCCATTACCAGATCGAATGGAGCGGGATCGGTATGGACGAAATCGGCCGGGACGCCCGCACCGGGCAAATCCTGGTGCATGTCGACCCGCGCTATTTCCGGCCCACCGAGGTCGACATCCTGCTCGGCGACCCTAGTAAGGCCAGGGCCGTTCTGGGCTGGGAACCCCAGGTGCGCTTCCCGCAACTGGTGAAAGCCATGGTCGAGGCCGACCTCAAGGCTGCCCAGCGCGACCAACTGTGCAAGATGCACGGTTTCGAGACACACAATCCCGGCGACTAACCAGACGGTTTACCACGTCGGTTTTTATCCTTCGCGCAACGCCAACGTCGGTCGGGTAGCGGCAACTTGAATTACACGACTCCGCCGCCCTGGTCCAACAAAGAGCTTATTCGCCATGCCGATTACCGCCAACGCTAAAATCTACGTCGCCGGCCACCGGGGGCTGGTCGGTTCCGCCCTGGTCCGCGCCCTGCGTGCCCGGGGTTACGCCAACCTCATGCTGAGGACTCATGCCGAACTGGACCTTCTCGACCAGGCGGCCACCGCCCGCTTTTTCGCGGAAACTCGCCCCGAGGTGGTGTTCCTCGCCGCCGCCAAGGTCGGCGGCATCCTGGCCAACAACGTCTATCGCGCCGAGTTCATCTACGAAAACCTGATGGTTCAGGCCAACGTGCTCCAACAAGCGCATTTGGTCGGCGTCAAGCGGCTGATCTTCCTGGGCAGCTCGTGCATTTATCCCAAGCTGGCTCCCCAGCCCATCCGCGAGGACGCATTGCTCGCCGGACCGCTGGAGCCGACCAATTCGCCCTATGCCGTGGCCAAGATCGCTGGCGTCGAGATGTGCGACGCCTACAACCGGCAGTACGGCACCGCGTTCGTTCCGGTCATGCCCACCAACCTGTACGGTCCCGGCGACAACTTCGACCTGGAGACGTCTCACGTCTTGCCGGCACTGATCCGCAAATTTCACTTGGCGAAGTTGGCGCAAGCTCACGATTGGGCCGCTATCGCTCAAGACGAAGCCCGATTCGGCCCCATCCCTGCCGACATCAAGCAGATGCTTGGCATTCCGCCTCATCCACAAGTACCGCCGCGGATCGTTCTCTGGGGCAGCGGCACTCCACGTCGAGAATTTCTGCATGTCGATGACATGGCCGCCGCGTGCATTCATGTTGGTCTGCACACCGACTCTACCGTGCAGGTCAACATCGGTATGGGCACTGATGTGACCATCCGCGAACTGGCCGAGCGAATCGCTGCACTCATCGGCTATACCGGCGAAATCGCATTTGATCCGACCAAACCCGATGGCACGCAGCAAAAATTACTTGATGTTTCTCGACTTGCTGGACTGGGCTGGCGCGCGAGCATCGACTTGTCGGCTGGCTTGGAAGCGACCTACGCTTGGTATATCGCGGAAAACGAGGCAGCAAGATAAAAATGGCGATAGACTCGTAGCATAAGCGGCAGTCGGACTCTTCTTTTATCTTGCTGCCTCGTTAAATACGTACACCCAAAGATGAACGCTCCCATCTCTCAAGCCCATTCCACCACCGGCTGCTGGTTCGCTGTCTTCAGCAAACCGCGCCGGGAAACGGAAGCGGCCGAACAACTGACGCGCCAGGAATTCACGGTATTCCTACCGCAAGTTCGCGTCCGGCGTCGGCTGCGCGGCCAGTGGCGCGACGTGATCGAACCGATGTTCCCACGCTATTTGTTTCTACGAGCCGTGCCGGGCCAGGACGACCTGCGGCCGGTACGTTCGACCCGCGGCGTGGTCGGCCTGGTCCGCTTCGGTGGCGAATTGCGGCCCGTGCCCGAACCGGTGATCGCCGAATTGCGGCGGGTCTGCGAGGGCGGCGTGCTGGACCTGCCATCGCCACTGGTCCCCGGCTCCCGGGTGCGGATCCTCACCGGCCCGTTCGCCGGCCATGAGGCGGAACTGCTGCATACCGATGGCGCGCACCGGGCACGGGTGCTGCTGGAACTACTCGGACAGATGAACGCGCTGGCGTTCCCGCTGGACGCGCTGGCGCCGGTCGAAAATCGTTAACCGCCGCCGCCACAACCGCTCACCATCGGTCCGCTCAATACCACCAGAAAATCATCGATAGCGACACCAGCGCCACCACTCCGTTCAGCGGCAGGCCGATCCGCAGATAATCGGAGAAGCGATAACCACCCGGCCCGTACACCATCAGGTTGGTCTGGTAACCGATCGGCGTGGAGAATTCGGCCGAGGCCGCCATCATGATCCCCAGCGCGAACGGCACGATGCTCACCCCCAGCTTCGCCGTCACCGCCTGGGCGATCGGGAACATCAGCAGCGCCGCCGCGTTGTTATTGATCACGGCGGTGAACAGTACCGTCGCCAGATAGATCATCACCAGATTCAGGGCCGGCGAATCCCCCGCCAACCTTAGTATCGCCATCGCCACCTCCAAGGCCAGCCCGGTGCTTTGCAGCGCCCCACCGATGCCGAACGCCGCCGCGATCACCAGCAGCACCGACCAGTCGATGCTGTGCCGGGCACCGGCAACGCTGACGCAGCGAGTCAGCACCATCAGCGCCGCCGCCGTCAGCGCCGCCTCGAACATGCCGACCAGATCCAGCCCGGCGGCCAGCACCATCGCCACCAGGATGCCGAGCGCCAGCAAGGCCCGCTCATGCCGCAACGGGGTCGAATCGGGCACCGGACTGACCAGAAAAAAATCCCGGCTGTTGCGATGCCCTTCCAGAAAACCGACCCCGGCCTCGACCAACAGGATATCGCCGGGCCGCAACACGATATCGCCGATCTTGCCGCGCAGCCGTTCGCCGTTGCGCGCCACCGCGATCACCACCGCCTTGTAGCGGTTGCGAAACTGGCCGTCACGGATGCTGCGCCCGATCAGCGGGCAGGTGTTCGAGACCACCGCCTCAACCAGCAGCCGATCGCTGCGCCGCTCGGCCAGCTTGAACATTTGAGTCGAAGCCGAGGTCAGACCACGGATGCGTTGCAGATCCACCACCGAATCGACCACGCCGACGAACACCAGCCGGTCCCCCGCCTGCAAAATCTCCCGGGGCGATACCGCCGGCAGCACCGCGCCGTCACGGTCGATTTCCATCAGATAGCAATCGGGCAGATGCCGCAGGCCGGCGGCCTCGATGGTCTTGCCCGTCAGCGGACCGTCCCGATCGACCAACATCTCCAGGGTATAGCGGCGCGGATCGTCGGTCGGCGACACCGCCGGCCGCCGATCCGGCAACAACCAGCGGCTGGTCAGAACGATGAACGTCACCCCGACGATGGCCGCCGCCAGACCAATCGGCGTGATGTCGAACATCCCCAGGTTGACGTTGGCCCGATCGATCAACAGGCCGTTCACCACCAAATTGGTGCTGGTGCCGATCAGGGTACAGGTGCCGCCCAGGATCGCCGCGTAGCTCAGCGGCAACATCAGCTTGGAAACCGGCAACCGGTACTTGCGCGCCCACTCTCCCACGCCGGGAATCAGCATGGCCACCACTGGGGTATTATTGAGGAAGGCGCTCAACACCGTGACCGGCAGCATCAGGCGCAACTGGGCCCGGGACAGCGACTCCGGCCGGCCCAGAATCCGCTGCACCAACCATTGCGCCCCACCGGTCTCGCGCAACCCGGCCACCACTACATACAGCGCCCCAACCGTGATCACGCCCTGGTTGGCCAGCCCCTCGAACGCCTTCGCCGCCGGTACGATTCCCACCAGCACCAGCAGCACCAATCCCCCCAGGAACAACATGTCCGGGGCGGCCCGCGTCGTCGCCAGAACCCCCAGCAGCGTCAGGATCAGGCTGGCGGTAAACCAGGCTTCCCACCCCATGAAGTGCTACCCCCGTCGCTCAAGCGCCACGCAGGATGCGCCGCTCGCTCAGATAAGCCAGCACCCGGTCCACGCACGCCTCGACCGAGACCTGCTCGGTATCGATGACCAGTTCCGGCCGCTCCGGCGCCTCGTAGGGCGAATCGATGCCGGTAAAATCCTTGATGACCCCGGCGCGGGCCTTGGCGTACAAACCCTTGGGATCGCGCTGTTCGCAAGCCTCCAACGACGCATGAACATGCATCTCGATGAACTCGCCGTCCGGCAGCAGCGCCCGAACCATCGCCCGATCGGCGCGAAACGGCGAGATGAAGGCGGTGATCACGATCAGCCCGGCGTCGGCGAACAGCGCCGCCACCTCGCCAATCCGGCGAATGTTCTCGATTCGATCGTCCTTGGAAAAACCCAGATCCTGGTTCAGGCCGTGGCGGACGTTGTCGCCGTCCAGCAGGTAGCTGTGATAACCGCGCTGGTACAGCCGCTGTTCCAGGGCGTTGGCCAGGGTCGATTTGCCCGAGCCCGACAGGCCGGTCAGCCAGATCACGCAGGGCCGCTGCGCTTTCTGGTTGGCCCGTTGCGCCTTGCCGATACGGTGCTCGTGCCAGACCACGTTGCGCGACTTGTCGATCAGGGCCTGGGTCACCGGGCGCACGATCATGCCCGCGCCGACCGTGGCGTTGCTGATCCGGTCGATGACGATGAAACCGCCGGTGCCGGGGCTCTCTTCGTAGGCATCGAAGGGCACCGGCTGGTTCAGGGTGAAACGGCAGTAGCCGATCTCGTTCAGGCCCAATTCATCGACACGCTGATGCTCCAAGGTATTGACGTCGATGCGGTGGTGCAGCACGGTCGGGGTGGCCGGCAACAGCCGGGTGGCCAACTTGATGTCGTACTGGCGGCCCGGCAGCAACGGCGCGTCCGCCATCCACACCACGCGGGCGTCGAACTCCTCGGCGACCGCCGGCAAGCGGTCGGGGTGGACCAGCAGATCGCCGCGGCCGACGTCGATCTCGTCAGCGAGCGTCAAGGTCACCGCCTGACCGGCGAAGGCCTCGGGCAAGTCGCCGTCGGCGGTCACGATGGTCGTCACCCGGCTGCGCCGGCCCGAGGGGAGCGCCACGACTTCGTCGCCCGGCCGCACCTTGCCGGCGGCGAGGGTGCCGCAAAAACCGCGAAAATCCAGATGCGGCCGGTTGACGTACTGCACCGGAAACCGGAAATCGCGCAGGTTGCGATCGGCGGCGACCTCGATCCGCTCTAGTTCCCGCAGCAAAGTCGGTCCCTCGTACCAGGGCATGGCGGTGGACGGTTGCGCCACGTTGTCGCCGCGCAGCGCCGATACCGGCACGCAGCGCACGTCCTTGACCCCGAGCTTGGCCACGAACTCCAGGTAATCGTCGCAAATCCGCGTGAACACCGCCGGATCGTAGCCGACCAAATCCATCTTGTTGACCGCCAGCAGCAGATGGCGAATGCCGAGCAAGGAAACGATGAAACTGTGGCGGCGAGTCTGGGTCTGCACGCCCTTGCGGGCATCGACCAGCAGGATGGCCAGTTGTGCGGTCGAAGCGCCGGTGGCCATGTTGCGGGTGTACTGTTCGTGGCCCGGCGTGTCGGCGATGATGAACTTGCGCTGGTCGGTGGAGAAATAGCGATAGGCCACATCGATGGTGATGCCCTGCTCGCGCTCCGATTGCAAGCCATCGACCAGCAGGGCCAGATCCAGCTCCTCGCCGGTGGTCCCGTATTTGCCGGTATCACGGCGCACGGCGGCGAGCTGATCCTCATAGATCAACTGGGTGTCGTACAGCAACCGGCCGATCAGTGTGCTCTTGCCATCGTCGACGCTGCCGCAGGTGATGAAGCGCAGTAAATCCTTGCGTTCGTGGGTTTCCAGATAAGCCTGGATGTCGGTTTCGAGGAGAGACATCTTAAAAATACCCCTGTCGCTTCTTCTCTTCCATCGAGCCGGCGGCATCGTGGTCGATCAGGCGGCCCTGGCGTTCGGAATGGCGGGCGAGCAGCATTTCCTGGATGATTTCGGGCAAGGTGGCGGCGTGCGAGCGGATGGCGCCGGTCAGTGGATAGCAACCCAGGGTACGGAACCGCACCCACTCCCGCTTCGGCGTCTCGCCCGGTTCCAAGGGCATTCGCTCGTCGTCGACCATGATCAAGGTCCCGTCGCGCTCCACCACCGGCCGTTCGGCGGCGAGGTACAAAGGCACGATCGGAATGCGTTCCAGGTGGATGTACTGCCAGACATCCAGCTCGGTCCAGTTGGAGAGCGGAAACACGCGAATGCTCTCGCCTCGGTGCACCCGACCGTTGAACAGGTTCCACAATTCGGGACGCTGGTTCTTGGGGTCCCAGCGGTGGTTGCGGTCGCGGAACGAGTAAACCCGCTCCTTGGCCCGCGAGCGTTCCTCGTCGCGGCGAGCACCGCCGAAGGCGGCGTCGAAACCATACCGATCCAGCGCTTGTTTCAGCGCCTGGGTCTTCATCACGTCGGTATGCACCCGCGAACCATGGGTAAATGGATTGATACCCTGACGCACGCCTTCTTCGTTGACATAAACGATCAGTTCCAGCCCCAGCCGGCGGACCTGCTCGTCGCGGAAGCGGATCATCTCCC